>JASJBO010000238.1 GCA_030066475.1 Myxococcota bacterium | reverse complement strand
CCCTGCAAGCGCCCGAAGGGCGCGCGCAGCGAGCCGCAGGCGAGCGAAGTCCGCTCGGAGCTCGACCGCTAACCTGAGACCGTGGAGCTGAAGGGCCACACGATCGAAGGGCTGCGCGAGGCGTTCGCGGCCGAGGGGATCCGGCCCTACCGGGCGGAGCAGTTGGCAGCCTGGCTCTACGCGCGCGGGGTGGAGGATCCCGAGCGCATGACGGACCTGCCCGCGGATCTCCGCGAGCGGCTCGGGCAGGACTGGCGGGTCCGGGCCCTCGACGTCGAGGCGCTCCAGCGCTCCGCGGACGGCACGATCAAGGGCCGTCTCCGCGCGGACGATGGGGAGCTGATCGAGTCGGTGCTGATCCCCGAAGGGGAGCGGATCACGCTCTGCATCTCGACCCAGGTGGGGTGTCCCTTGGCCTGCTCCTTCTGCGCGACCGGCACGCTCGGGCTGCGGCGCAACCTGCGCACGGCCGAGATCGTCGACCAGGTGTGCCGCATGCAGGAGGCGCTCGAGCCGGGCCGGCGCATCACGAACGTGGTCTACATGGGCATGGGCGAGCCGCTGCTCAACCTGCCGGCCGTGGTCGACTCGATCCGCATCCTCCAGCACCCGAAGGGCTTCGGGCTCGGCCCGCGCCGGGTGACGGTCTCGACCGCCGGCGTGGTGCCGCGCATCGGCCCGCTGCTCGAGCAGGTGCCGGTGAATCTGGCGGTGTCGCTGCACGCCGCGCGCGACGAGGTGCGCGACCGGCTGGTGCCGCTCAACCGGCGCTTCCCGCTCGACGCCCTGATCGGCACGCTGCGCAAGCTCGACGCCGTGACACCGCGCCGGCCGGTCTTCTTCGAGTACACGTTGATCGACGGCGCGAACGACGCCCCGGAGGACGCCCGCGCCCTCGCCCGGCGCCTGCGCGGCCTGCCGTGCAAGGTGAACCTGATCCCGATGAACCCGCACGCCGGCTCGGACGCGCGCCCGCCGCCCCCCGAGCGCGTGGAGCGCTTCCTGGCCGAGCTGGCGCGCGCCGGCGTCACCGTCACCCTGCGCCGTCCCCGCGGCGCCGACATCGACGCCGCCTGCGGCCAGCTCGCCGCTCGCGAGACCGCGTCGTGATCTACGCCGTGGGCGACATCCACGGGCAGCTCGGCAAGCTCGAGGCGCTGCTGGCGAAGCTGCCGCTGCGCGACGACGACCGGCTCGTCTTCCTCGGCGACTACGTCGACCGCGGACCCGATCCGTCCGGCGTGGTCGACCGCCTGATCCGGCTCGGCGAGGAGCGCCCCTGCGTGTTCCTGATCGGCAACCACGAGTCGATGTTCCTCGACTTCATCGGCTGGGCGGGCGAGGACTACTTCGCGGGCGAGGCGTTCCTGTCGAACGGCGGCATCGAGACGCTGCTGTCCTACGAGTGCCTCGAGCTCGAGCGCCCGAAGCCCGGCCGCTTCGCGCTCCCGCCGACGCACGAGGACTTCTTCCGCAAGCTGGCTCGCTGGCACCTCGAGGGCGACTACCTGTTCGTGCACGCGGGCCTCGGACGCGCCATCCGGCGCGGCGACCTCGGCTACGTGCTCCGCCGCGCCCGCGTCGAGGAGCTGCTCTGGGACCGCTCCACGCTCGACCTGCCGCACGAGCTGGGCGTGACCCTGGTCTACGGCCACACCCCCAGCTCCGACTTCGGGGTGCGCTGGAACTCGCCCTTCAGCATCGGCATCGACACCGGGGCGGCCTACGGGGGGCCGCTCACGGCCATCCGGCTGCCTGACGAGACGATCTTCCAGGTCTGACTCGGAGTCCCACGTCAACCGTCTGCGCCGCTGGGGCGTCGAAACGGGTGAACCTCACCAGAGGAGAGCCCGATGATCGACCCGAGAAGCCTGCCTGCACTCCCGCTGCTGATCCTGCTGGCCGCCCCGAGCCACGCCCTCCGCGACGGACCGGAGGGCTGCGAACCCGAGCATCGGGCGCGCGGCGAGCGTTTCGAGCAGGCGATCGACTCGCTGGCGCTCGACCGCGAGACGCGCGACGCGGTCCTCGAGGTGCTCGACGCGGCCCACAGTGAGCAGGAGGCGCTGCGCGCCGAGCTGCGCGGCGCCCATGAGGTGATGCGCGAGCTGCTCGCGGCGGACGACGCGAGTCCGGACGTGCTGATGGCCCAGGCGGAGCACCTCGGGACGCTGCGCACCGAGGCGCGCAAGACGCGCCTGCGCGCCTGGCTCGAGGTCCGCGAGCTGCTCGGCGCCGAGCAGCGCGAGCAGCTGCGCGACGCGATGCGACCGGGGGACCGGGAGCGGGAGCCCGGACGCGGGCGCCGTGGGTGGGGCTCTTGACCCCGGTCCCACGCGCGGCGTCGGACGGCGGCCGCCCGCGCGCGTTGGTGGCCGCCGTCCTTGCGCCGGCCCCGGGCCCGCGGACGAGGCATCCTCCCAGGGCGGGAGAGGAGACATGGAGGAAGCCATCGCGTTGGAGGGGGTCGACGCGTCGGAGCTCGAGGCGCGCTTCGAGGCCTTCGTCGTCTCGCACCGCGAGCGGGCCCGCCGGCTCGCCTGGCGGCTGCTCGGAGGCGACGAGGCCGCCGCCGACGACGTCGTGCAGGACGCCTGCGTGCGCGCCCACCGCGCGCTGGCCGGCTTCCGCGGCGAGGCGCGGCTGGAGACCTGGTTCTACCGGATCCTGGTGCGCCAGGCGCACAGCCATCGGCGCTGGCGCGCGGTGCGCGAGCTGTGGGGCGCGAGCTCCGAGCGCGAGCCCGCCGACCCGCAGCCGGCGCCGGCCGGCGATCCCGCGCTGCGCCGCCGCATCGCCGCGGCGCTCGAGGGGCTGACCCGCGCGCAGCGCGAGGCCTTCGTGCTGGTGCACCTCGAGGGCTTCACGGTGCGGGAGACGGCCGCCCTGGTGGGGCGCGCCGAGGGCACGGTGAAGACGCACCTGCACCGCGCGCTGCAGCGCCTGCGCAGCGAGCTGGCCGACCTGGACGAGAAGCGGAGGAGCGAGACGTGACGCGCGCCCGAGACCAGCGACCCGAGACGACGTCCGACGACGCCCGCTTCGTCGAGGTCCTGCGCGACGCCTATGCGCCGGAGCCCCTCGGTCCGGCGCGGCGCGCCGCGCTCGACGCGGAGCTGCGCGAGCGGATCGCGCGCCGCGCGCGCTGCTGGCGCGTGGGGGGCGCCGCCGCCGCGGTTGCGGCGACGGCGGCCATGGCCTGGTGGCTGCTGCCGGTCTCGCCGACCGCACTGCCGGGGTCCGCGCCGGCCGCGGCGCCGCAGCGAGCCGAGGCGACCCCGGCGCCGGAGTCGCCCGCCGGCGGCGACGTGGAGGCCTGGGAGCTGGAGCTGCTCTACGGCTCCGACGCGGCGCAGCCGGACGGCGAGGCGGAGCTTCCGGAGGAGTACCTGGCGATTGCGAGCATGCTGCTGGATGGCTAGACGACCGCGCATGCGCCCCGTCAGCGCGATCGCGGGTGCCATGCTGCTGCTGGTAGCGGGCACGGCCTGGGCTCGGCCGCCCGGCGGGCCGCCCGAGGGGCGCGACCCCGCCGGCTTCATCGAGCGCCACGCCGAGCGCCTCGCGCTGAGCCCCGAGGTGCGGGCGCGGATCGCGGGCATCGTCTCGGCCTCGCGCGAGCGCGGCGACACCCTGCGCCGCGAGCTCGACGCCGGCCACGAGCGGCTGCGCATCCTGCTCGACGCCGAAGCCCCGGACGTCGACGCCGTGCTCGAGCAGGCGGACCGGATCGGCGCGCTCGAGACGCGGGCGCGCAAGAACCGGCTGCGCGCCATGATGGAGATCCGCGCGCTGCTGACGCCCGAGCAGCGCCGCGAGCTGGTGGCGATCCGCGCAGAGGGCGCGGGCGGAGAGCGCCGGGGCCGCCGTCCGCCCGGCCTGGCGTGCCGGCGCGACGCCTCCCAGCTATGCCCCGAGGCCGCGCCCGGGCGCGACCAGCTGCGCTGCCTGGTCGAGCAGTGGGACCAGCTCTCTGCGCCGTGCCGCCGGCTCTTCGAGGCCGGTCCACCCGGGCTGCGTCGCTGGGGCGGCCCTGGCTGATGGGCTTCGCTCGCCTGCGGCTCGCTGCGCGCGCCCTGCGGGCGCTTGCGGGGTGCCGTCCAGGGGCTCGTTGCTGGGCGAAGACGGCCTGATGGACTTCGCTCGCCTGCGGCTCGCTGCGCGCGCCGGCTTCGCCGGCGCTTGCGGGGCGCTTCGGGCGAGCTCCGGGTGGGGGCCAGCTCGAGGCGCTGGCGTAAGCTAGGCCCGGGGCAACGCTCCGCCTCAGGTGCCCGATCCCGGCACCTTGAGCACTTGGCCGGCCCGGATCCGATACGGGTGGCGGATGCCGTTGTGGGCCGCGAGCTCCTTCATCGGGACCCCCACACGCCGCGCGATGGTCGAGAGCGTCTCGCCGCGGCGCACGCGGTAGCGGGTGCCCACCCAGGCCGGCTCGACCGGAACGCCGCGGGCCGTGCGCCGGGCCGGGGGCGTCCCTGTGGTGGGGAGCTTCAGGCGCTGCCCGACGCGGATGCGGTGCGCGTTTCGCAGCCCGTTCAGCGCCATGATCGAGCGCTGCGAGACGCCGTAACGGCGCGCGATCTGCGACAGCGTGTCGCCGCGCCGCACGCGGTGGAAGCGGTCGCGCGTCTGCTCGGCGAAGCGCTGCGCCTCGGGGATCGTGGCCAGCACCTCGGCGTCAGGCGGGCGCTCGGCCAGGTTGGGCAGCCGCAGCGGGTAGTTCGCGGGCACGCGCTTCTGGCCCGACCACACCGGGCGCCGCAGCGGCAGGTTCAGCTCCTGGAGCAGCCCGACGTCGATGCCGAAGGCGCGCGCCAGGGCGTCGGCCGGGTAGTAGGCGTCGGTCACGACCACGTGCGACTCGGACGGGCTCTCGCGCACGATCGGGCCGAAGTGGCGCTCGGCCTCCCGCGAGACGTCGAGCGCCGCCAGGAACTCGGCGTAGAAGTTGCGCGACGCGAAGCCGAAGGTGCGGCTCTTGTAGCGCGCCACGATCTCGGCGATGTCGCGCGTGCCGAGCTTGCGCACCGCGCGCTCCATCCCGGCGGTGCCGTGGTTGTAGGCGGTGATCGCCAGTGGCCAGGTCCCGGTGCGGTCGTAGTTGGAGCGCAGCAGGGCGGCGGCCGCCTCCGTCGCGCGGTGGGGATCGAAGCGCTCGTCCACCACGTAGTCGATGCGCATGAACAGGCGGCCCGTGCTCCGGGTGAACTGCCAGACGCCGGCGGCCCCCGCCTTCGAGTAGGCGCGCGGGTTGTAGGACGACTCGACGTGCGGCAGCGCGGAGAGCTCGATCGGGAGCCCGCGCTCGGTCAGCACCCGCTCGATCTCGTCGATCCAGGCGCCCGAGCGCACGATGCCGTCGCGGAAGCGGTCGGCCTGGCCGCGCTGGAAGCGCACGCGCCGCGCGGCGGCGGCGAGTGTCTTGTTGGAGACGCCCGGCGGCCAGAGCGCCAGCACGCGCTGCTCCTCGTCCGAGAGCCCGCTGCGGCGGCCGCTGGCGAGCCGGCGCAGCACCCGCTCGTAGCGCCCGCGCGCGGCGTCCACCCGGCGCTCGCGGACGCGCAGCGGCAGCGCCTTGGGGATGTGCAGGACCTCGTAGATCACCTCGAGGTGCTCGGAGTCGTGCAGCAGGCCGGAGTCGTTCTCGACCTCGCTGTAGACGCGCTTCCAGAGGTCGACGCGGGGCTGGAGGCGTTCGGGGCGCGGGAACGTCTCGTCCGCGCCCGAGGCGCTGACCGAGACCCCGAGCGCGAGAGCGATCGCTACCAAGGCACGCATGGAATCCCTACCGGATCGGCAACCAGGGGGCAGAACCTGATTTCCGGAGCCACGACCGCAGCAGCTCGTGCGGGTGGCCTCCCCGCACGCGCGACGACTCCCGTGGGGAACAGCGGCAGCCGCCAAGTCGGAGGATAGCTACTTGCGGCGGCCCTTGCGGCGCGCCTGACGGGCCGCCTTGCGCTTCTTCTTGGCGTGCTGGCGCTTGCGGGCCACCGCGCCCGCGGACAGGCGCGCCCCGCCGGGGCCCGCGCCCAGGCCGTCCAGCCCCCCGAGGCCCTCGAGCATCGCGGGGTCGGCGCCACCTGCGCCGGCCATGCGGCCCAGACCGGGGATCTTGCCGAGCATTCCGCCCCCGCTGCCGAGCGCGCTCATCACCTGGCGCATCTGGTCGAAGCGCTTGACCAGATCGGTGACGTCGCTCTGCTGGTGGCCGCAGCCCCGCGCGATCCGCGAGGCGCGGCTGCGGTCGATCCGATCGGGATCCTGGCGCTCGCCGGGCGTCATCGACTGGATCATCGCCTCGACGCGGCCGATCTGACGCTCGTCCACCTGCTCGGCGAGCGCGCCGAAGCCCGGCATCTTGGCCATCACCTCGCGCAGCGGGCCCATCTTCTGGACGGTGCGGAGCTGCTTGAGCAGGTCGTCCATGCCGAACTGGCCCTTGAGGATCCGCTCGGCGTCCTCCTCGGCCTCCTCGGTGTCGGCGACCTGCTCGAAGTCCTCGACCAGGCCCACGATGTCGCCCATGCCGAGGATGCGGGACGCCAGGCCCTCGGGCCGGAACGTCTCGAGCCGGTCGACCGACTCGCCGGTCCCCAGGAACTTGATGGGGACGCCGGTGACTTCCTTGACGGCCAGCGCGGCGCCGCCGCGCGCGTCGCCGTCGAGCTTGGTGAGCACGAGTCCGTCGAGCTCGAGCCGGGCCGAGAACGCCTGCGCCACGTTGATCGCGTCGCGGCCCATCAGGGCGTCGCACACCAGCAGCGTGTTGGCGGGCGTCACGGTCTCCGCCACCTGCTCGAGCTCGCGCATCAGATCGTCGTCGATCGCGAGCCGGCCGGCGGTGTCGTAGATGACGACGTCGAAGCCCTCGCGCCGCGCTCGCGCGGCCGCGGCGCCGCAGATCGCGGGGGCGCCGTCGGCCGGCTCGCCCGCGTGCACCGGCACCTCGATGCGCTCGCCGAGCTGCTGGAGCTGGAGGATCGCGGCGGGGCGGTGCACGTCGGCCGCCACCAGCAGCGGCCGCTTGTTCTGGCGCTGGAGGTGGCGCGCCAGCTTGGCGGCGACCGTGGTCTTGCCGACGCCCTGGAGCCCGAGCAGCATCACCGACGTGATGCCGCGCGGGTCGCGGTGGAGCCGGGTGTCGACCGGCCCCATCAGGTTCTCGAGCTCCTTCTGACAGGTCGCGACGAAGTGCTGTCCCGGCGTCGCGCGGTGGACCCGGCCGCGCTTGTCGCGCACGCGGGTGCGGACCTTCTCGCCGAGCGCCCGCTCCTTGACGCGCGCCAGGAACGAGCGCACCACCTGGAGGTCGACGTCGGCCTCGAGCAGCGAGCTGCGGACGTCCCGCAGCGCTTCGTCGACGCTCTGCTCGTCGAGCTCGCGGACGCCCTTCAGCCGCTCCCGTGCGGCCGTGAAGCCTTTGGTCAGGGTCTCGAGCATGGAGGCCGGAACGTAGCAGCCTGGCGAAGCGCGGCCTGAGGCCGCGCCAGCCTTCGCTCGCCTGCGGCTCGCTGGCGTCCTGATGGACTTCGCTCGCCTGCGGCTCGCTGCGCGCGCCTTCGGCGCTTGCGGGGGTGCCTTCGGGGATTTCGGTGCCGCGCGGAGGCGGCCTTATTGACTTCGCTCGGCTTCGCCTCGCTGCGCGCGCCGCCGGAGGAACCGGCGGCGCTTGCGCGGGCGACCGCCATGGCTTCGGCTGCCCTTGGCAGGCCGGCGGAACGGCCTCCCGCTCGGTGCTCCTGGAGGCTTCTCCGCCTGGATCGACGGGGGAAGCCGCAAGCGCAGGCGGGCCTCCTGGGCCCGCCGGAGCGCGCAGCGGCGCACCGGCGCCGCGGAGTCCACCAAGCTGTGCTAACGCGAGACGATGTTCCGGCGGGTGCTGGTTGCCAATCGGGGCGAGATCGCGCGGCGCGTGATCCGGGCCTGCCACGAGCTCGGGATCGAGGCGGTGGCCGTATACTCGGAGGCCGACGCGGGCGCGCTGCACGTGCGCGAGGCCGACCGCGCCGTGGCGATCGGGCCCTCGGCACCCCGGGAGTCCTACCTGCGCGTCGAGGCGCTGATCGCGGCGCTGCGCGAGTCCGGGGCCGACGCCGTGCACCCCGGCTACGGCTTCCTCTCGGAGAACCCCGGCTTCGCGCGAGCCGTGGCCGCCGCGGGCGCCTGCTTCGTGGGGCCGCCGGCCGAGGCGATCGAGGCGATGGGCGACAAGGCCGAGGCCCGGCGTCGCATGCAGGCGGCCGGCGTGCCGGTGGCTCCCGGCACCGGCCCCCTGCCCGACCCCGACGCCGCGGTCACCGCTGCCGCCGCGCTGGGCTATCCGGTCATGGTCAAGGCGTCGGCCGGCGGCGGCGGGATCGGCATGATGCGCTGCGCCGACGAGGCCACCTTGCGGCGCGCCTTCGAGTCGGCCGCAGCGCGCGCCGCGGCGGCCTTCGGCGACGCGACGCTCTACCTCGAGCAGCTCGTCCACGGCGCCCGGCACGTCGAGGTGCAGATCGCGGTCGATCGCCACGGCGCGCCCGTCCACCTGTTCGAGCGCGAGTGCTCGGTGCAGCGACGCCATCAGAAGGTGCTCGAGGAGGCGCCGAGCCCCGCGGCCGACGCCGAGCTGCGGGCCGCGCTCGGCGAGGCCGCGCTGCGCGCGGCGCGCGCGATCGACTACCACAACCTGGGCACGGTCGAGTTCCTGCTCGCCCCCGGCGGGGCGTTCTACTTCATGGAGATGAACACGCGGCTCCAGGTGGAGCATCCCGTGACGGAGTGGACGACCGGCGTCGACCTGGTGCAGCTCCAGCTGCGGCTGGCGGCCGGCGAGCCCCTGCCGTTCGCGCAGGACGATCTCGTCCAGCGCGGCCACGCCATCGAGCTGCGGGTGTGCGCCGAGAACCCGGAGCGCAACTTCTTCCCGTCGCCCGGCACCATCGAGCGGCTCGTCTGGCCCGAGGGTCCCGACATCCGGGTCGAGAGCGGGGTCGAGCAGGGAAGCGTGGTGACGCCGTACTATGATCCTCTGCTCGCGAAGCTGATCGTGCGTGGGGCCTCACGGGCCGAAGCGATCGAGCGGGGGCGGGCGGCGGTGGACGCCACCGTGATCGAGGGCGTGCACACCAATCTGTCCACTCACCGCCAGATCCTGGGGGACGAGGACTTCCAGCGCGGCGCCGTTACGATCGACTATCTGAACCGGCTCGTCGCCGGCGGTTGAGTCAGGAGGAGCGCATGGCCACCGAGGTGGAGGCCGAGATCGCGGGGAACGTCTGGAAGATCGAGAAGGCCGTGGGCGACGGCCTCGAGGCCGGGGACGTGATCCTGATCCTCGAGTCGATGAAGATGGAGATCCCCGTCGAGGCGCCGCGGGCGGGACGGCTGGCGGAGATCCGCGTGCAGGAAGGCGACAGCATCGAGGAGGGCGCGGTGCTGGCGGTGATCGACGGGTAGGCGGCCTTGGCGACTGCGCCGGATCCCCGCGCCTCCGCCGACGCGGTCCGCGTGCGCCCGCTGCGCCGCCGCGACGTCGAGCCGGCGCTGGCGCGTCTGCGCGCGAGCTCGCGCGCCAATCTGTTCCTGGTGGATCTGGTGCGCGCGCTCGGTCGCGCACCGGCCGCCGGCGAGGAAGGCGCCGACGTGCTCGGCTGCTGGCGCGGGGAGCACCTGCTGGGCGTGGCGTCGGCGCGTCCCACCGTGGTGCTCGACGCGGACCTCCGCGGAGAGGCCCTCGACGCCCTGCTCGGCGAGCTCGCGGGACTCCACGCGGGACTGGTGCGTAGCCCCGAGCCGCTGGTGGAGCCGCTCTGGGAACGGCTCGCCGCGCGCGGGCGCCGCTCGCTGGTGGATCGCCGCGAGGTGGGGCTGCTCGTGGAGCCCGCATCCTGTGGGGGCCACGCGGGTCCCGGCGAGCTGCGCGTGCGCCCCGCGCAGACGGGCGACCTCGAGGCGCTCGTCGACGCGGCGCGCGCCAGCCTCCGCGAGGAGGGTCGCCCCGATCCGTTCGTCGGCGACCCGCGCGGGTTCCGGCGCTGGGTGCGAGCCCGGCGGCCGCGTGCGCTGGTGGGCGAGGTGCAGCGGCGCGTGGTCTTCGTCGGCTACGCGGACGTGCGGCTGCCCGAGGGCTGGCTGCTCCAGGGCGTCTACACCTGGCCGGAGTTCCGCCGCCGCGGCTACGCGGCGGCGGGCGTCGCGGCGCTGTGCCGCGCCGCCTTCGAGCAGGGCGCCGACCACGTCCAGCTCTCGGTCGTCGAGGGCAACGCGCCCGCCCTGCGCCTCTACGACCGCCTGGGCTTCGTCCCGTTCGTGAGCCTCCGGACGCTGCTCTTCGTCTGATTCCCCCACACCACGGGCCGTAGGCGAGCCCAATCCGATCGGCTAGCCTCCGCGGCCCTCGAGACACGGACGGAGGATGGAGCATGGGACTGCTCGACGGAAAGATCGCGATCGTGACGGGTGCGGGCGGCGGCATCGGTCGCGAGCACGCCCTGGCCCTGGCTCGCGCCGGCGCCGCCGTGGTGGTGAACGACCTGGGTGGCGCGCGCGACGGCAGCGGGGCCGGCCAGGCGATGGCCGACACGGTGGTGAACGAGATCGTGGCGGGCGGCGGCGAGGCGGTCGCGAGCTACGACAACGTGGCCACGGTGGAGGGCGGCGAGAAGATCTGCCAGACCGCGGTGGACGCGTTCGGCCAGGTCGACATCCTGGTCAACAACGCCGGCATCCTGCGCGACAAGTCGCTCTCCAAGCTGGAGGAGGCGCAGTGGGACGCGGTGGTGGCCGTCCACCTGAAGGGCACCTACTGCGTGACCCGGCCGGTCTTCAACCACATGAAGGAGCGCGCGCAGGGCGGCTCGATCATCAACACCTCGTCGACCTCCGGCCTCGAGGGCAACTTCGGCCAGACCAACTACGGCGCTGCGAAGGCCGGCATCGCGGGCTTCACCCGCTGCCTGGCGATCGAGGGCCACAAGTACGGCATCCGCGTCAACGCGATCGCGCCGGTGGCGCTCACCCGCATGACCGAGGACCTGCCGCTGGCGCAGAACGAGGAGTTCAAGGGCCGCATGGGTCCCGAGCAGATCGCGCCGCTGATCGTGTTCCTCGGCAGCGACCTCGCCAAGGACGTCTCCAAGAAGATCTTCTTCGTCGGCGGTGGGCAGATCTCCGAGATGCGCATGGTGCGGACCGAGGGCGTCACCAAGAAGGACGAGCTCTGGACCCCCGAAGAGATCGGCAAGCAGATCGACAAGATTCTGGGTTGACTACGCTCGCCTTCGGCTCGCTGCGCGCGCCGCTCGCGCG
>JASJBO010000237.1 GCA_030066475.1 Myxococcota bacterium | reverse complement strand
CCCCGCCGTCCCCCGCGGCGCGCGTCCCCGCTGCGCGCGGGCTAGAAGAGGGCGAGGGGGTTGACCGGGGAGGCGGTGCCGCGGCGGAGGACGAGGGGGGCGATGGTGAGGTGGAACTCGGCGCGGGACTCTTCGGTGCAGGCGCGGGCGAGGTCCTCGAGGTCGAGGTTGTCGAGCAGGTGCAGGCCGAGCGCGACGATGGCGACGGAGTGGATCGGCAGGCCGGCGTCGCCGGCGCGGGCCGGGATCACGTCGGAGACGCCGTCGGAGCCGAGAGCGGCGACGTCGCGCTCGCGCAGCCAGGGCAGGCAGCTCGCGTGGAGGCCGGCGAGACGTTCGCGGGCCACCCAGGGCCCCTCGGCCGCGCGCTGCGCCCAGCGGCCGGTGCGCACCAGGAGCACGTCGCCGGGCTCCACGCGCAGGCCCACGGCCGCCTCCGCGGCGTCGAGCTCTTCCGGGAAGATCGGCTCGCCCGCGTCGAGCCACGGCACGCCGCGCAGGCGCGGGACGTCGAGCAGCACGCCGCGCGAGACGATCCCCTCGCGCAGCGCGTCGATGGCCAGCTCGAGCGCCCCGTGCGCGGTCACCCGCTCCACCGGGTGGCCGTTGTAGAGCCGGCCATCGTGGAAGATGTGGCACAGCGCGTCGATGTGCGACGTGGCGAACCCGTGCGGTGCCAGCGCGAAATAGTCGCCTCCGTAGCCCTCGGTCGCGGTGCCGGTCATCAGGTGCACGACCGGCTGGGGGTTGTCGGGCGCGGCCTCGGTGGGCAGCTCGCGGGCGCAGGAGACGGCGCGGCCGCTGCGCACCAGCGCCGCGGCCGCCACGCGCTTCTCGGGCGTGATGGTGTTGAGCGTGCCGAGCTGGTCGCGCTCGCCCCAGCGGCCCCAGTTCGAGAGCTCGCGGTGGAAGCGCTCGATCGCCTCGGCGTCGATCCCGCGCTCGCTCGTCACCGCTCAGAGCTTTCGGGGCGACTCGAAAGTGCCGTGCATGTGCTCCGTCCACATGCACATCAGCGCGCGTCGGGGCAGGCCCAGGCTGCGCAGCTCCTCGGACACCGCGTGCGCGCCCAGCTCGAGCGTGGCGCCGCCGATCGAGAAGCCCGCGCCGTGGCCTCCCTGCACGAAGGGGGTCTCGTGCGGAACCCCCTCGATCATCGTGAAGGTGCGGATCGCGCGATCCGGCATGGTGCGGTCGCCGCCGCGCGGAACCGAGAGCGTGAGCACGTGCTGCCCGTCCATGCGCAGCCGGCAGCGCACGCGGTCCGTCTCGTAGTGGATGTCGATCTCTTCGACCGTCTTGGGGAAGCCCCAGATCGTGCGGCCGGCCTCGCAGGTGAACTCCTGGTTCACCGGCAGGCGCTGGATGTAGGTCCCGAGCTCGCCGCGCATCAGGTCGCGCATGGCGCCCACGTAGGGCAGGCCGCGCGCGCTGCCGCGGGGCCGCACGAAGAAGGTGATCGAGACCTCGTTGTAGTCGCCGAGGTCGTTGTCGCGGTAGTCGATCGCCGCGATCCCGAGCGGCGTGCGGCCCGGCAGCACCTCGGCCACCTCGAAGGCGTCGCCCGGCAGCAGCCGCTGCGCCGCACGGGCCGAGACGAGGAACGTGGCCACGCCGGTCGAGGCGTCGCGCACCACGACGGGCATGCGGACCTCGCGGCCCTGGATCTGGTAGGTCTCGGCTGCCATCGGCTCCTCCCGCGCGGCATCATACTACGCCGGAGCCGGCGCAGGAGGCAGAAGTCGCCGTGGAAGCAGCGGCCGGTCAGCGCCCCGGGCCGGCAAGCCCTCGCATCTCGCGGTCGAGCGCCTCGCGGACGCGCTCGATCGTCTCGCGCCGCATGGCGAGCTTCGTGCCGTGGTGCGCGCCGCGCGAGAGCTGCGCCAGCCGCTCCGCCTCGGCCTGGGCGGCGTCGAGCAGCGCCTCGGGCGCCTCCAGGCGGTCCAGGAAGCCCGCGTCGACCGCGCCCTCCGGCGTGTAGATCTCCGCCTCCGCAACGGCGCGCGTGAAGTGCCGCTTCGAGAGCCGGTCGCGCGCCAGCTCGACGCCGAAGTGCGGCAGGGTCATGCCGATCGCCACCTCGTTGAGACCGAGCTTGAAGTCGCCGCGGGCGCCGAGCCGCGTGTCGCTCGCCAGCAGCAGGATGGCGCCCATCGCCAGCGCGTGGCCGGTGCAGGCCGCCACCACGGGGCTGGGGAACTCGTAGAGGCGCAGCGCCAGCCGCGCCCCGCCTCCCACCAGCTCGCCCACCGCCGCGCCGCCGGACCGCATCACCGACAGGTCGAAGCCCGCCGAGAAGCGGCCGGGGCGTCCCGCGATCAGGACTGCCCCGGCCTCCTTCTCGGCGCGGTCGAGCGCGCCGTTCACCGCGTCGAGCAGCGCGAACGAGACGGCGTTGGCCTTGCCGTCGTCGAGCGACAGCCGGGCCACGCCCTCGCGCAGCTCGTACTGGACGAGGTCCGCCACGCGCTAGGCGGCTTCGAACAGCGAGGCGAAGCCCTGGCCGCCGCCCACGCACATGGTGACGATGCCGTAGCGCTTGCCCTCGCGCTTGAGCTCGCGCAGCAGCAGGCCGGTCATGCGCGAGCCGGTCATGCCGAACGGGTGGCCGATCGAGATCGAGCCGCCGCTCGGGTTGAGCTTCTCGTTCGGGATGTCGAGCTGGCGCTGGCAGTACAGCAGCTGCGACGCGAACGCCTCGTTCAGCTCCACGATGTCGATGTCGTCGAGCGTGAGGCCGTGGCGCTTGAGCAGCTTCGGCACGGCGAACACCGGACCGATGCCCATCTCCTCGGGGCCGCAGCCGGCCACCGCCGAGCCGCGGTACACGCCGAGCGGCTCGAGGCCGAGCTGCTGGGCGCGCTCGGCGCTCATCACCAGCGTGGCCGAGGCGCCGTCGGAGAGCTGCGAGGCGTTGCCGGCCGTGACCGTGCCGCCCTCCTCGGCGGGCTTGAACACCGGCTTCAGGCCGGAGAGCCCTTCGAGCGTGGTGCTGGGACGATTGCACTCGTCCTGCTCGACGACGAACTCCTCGTCGTAGGGCTCCTCGCCCTTCTTCTGGACGCGCCGCGTGACCTTCATCGGCGCGATCTCCTCGGCGACCCAGCCCTTCTCGGCGGCGGCCGCGTAGCGCTGCTGGCTCTGGAGCGAGTAGGCGTCCTGGTCCTCGCGCGAGATGCCGTAGCGGTCGGCCACGATCTCGGCCGTCACGCCCATCGGGAAGTACAGCCCCGGGAAGCGCTCCTTGGCCGTGGCGTTCACCATGCGGTGCGTGTTCTGGCTGCCGTCCTGCATCATCGTGATCGTCTCGACGCCCGCGCCGATCGCGACCTCGGCGCCCTCGTGGATCACCTGATGGGCGGCCATCATCACGGCCTGCGAGCCCGACGAGCAGAAGCGGTTGACGGACGTGGCGGCCACCTCCTTGGGGAAGCCGGCGGCCATCGCGGCGATGCGCGACATGTTCATGCCCTGGCAGCCTTCGGGCATCCCGACGCCGGAGATCACGTCCTCGACCTCGCCCGGGTCGACGCCGGCCTTCTCGACCACGGAGCGCAGCGTGTGGGCCAGGTAGTCGACCGGCTCGGTCAGGTTGAAGGAGCCCCGATGGGCCTTGGTGAGTCCGGTGCGGACGCTCTCGACGATGACGGCTTCGCGGGCCATGAATCCTCCGGGAGTGGCTAGCGGAATGGGTGGCCGGCGAGGATAACGCTCCCCCGCGCCGGCCGCTCCGCGGCGGCCGCCTCGCCCGGCGGCGGGCTCTCGCCGACCGCCTGGACGTAGGCGCGGTAGCGATCGCGCACTTCGCGCACGTAGCGCACGGTCTCGCCGCAGCGGCAGTAGCCGAAGCGGGCGTGCTCGGCGATCTCGGGCCGCGTCAGCAGCAGCATCGCCCGCTCGACCTGGCCGAACCAGCGGTTCGGGTCCCAGCCCCGCGCCCGCGCCAGCACGCGCCCGTCGCGCACGTGCCCGTAGCCCGCGTTGTAGGCGGCCAGTGCAAACCAGGTGCGTTCGTCGGGCGGCAGCGCCGGGTCGAAGCGCTCGCGCAGCCAGGCCAGGTAGCGCACGCCCGCGATGAGCCCGGCCTCGGGATCCGAGAGGTCCGAGACGCCCACCTGGCGGGCCGTTGCCGGCAGCACCTGCAACAGACCGCGCGCGCCGGCGAACGAGCGCGCGCGCGGGTCGAAGCCGCTCTCCTGGTGCATCTGCGCCACGATCAGGCGCCAGTCGAAGCCGTAGCGCGACGCGAGCGCCTGCACCTGCTCGTCCCACGGCGACAGGCGCCCGGCGCGGATGGCGCGCTCCTCGGCGCCGCGGCGCACGTGCCGGGGCTCGCGGAAGTAGCGGCGCGCGAGCACGTTGTAGAACGTCCCCCGGTACTCCGCGCGCAGGAAGGCGTTGACCGCGGCCATCAGCCGGCGGTCGGCGGCGCGCATCGCCCAGCCGTGCTCCACCGGCTCGCCGATCGCCAGCGGCGCGTGCAGCGCGTCGCGCCAGGTCAGCTCGACGTCGACCACGTGGCCGTCGGCGACGACCAGGTCGAGGCTCTCCGCCTCGAGCGCGTCGAGCAGCGCGCCGACGCCGACGCCGTCGGAGACCGGCTCGAGCGCGACGTCGAGACCCTCGTCGCGCCGGGCGGTCAGCCAGCGCCAGGCCGGACCGTTCTCGCGCAGCGCCACGCGGCGTCCGGCCAGATCGTCGACGTGGGCGATCGGATCGTCGGCGCGCGCCACCAGCTTCGGGGTGACGCGCTGGTACAGGCGCGAGAACACCACGCCTTCGCGGTCGGTCTCGATCGGCAGGCCGGCCGCGATCAGGTCGCCGCGTCCCTCCCGCAGCCAGCGGAACAGGTCGTCGCGACCCGGCGGCACCACCACCTCGAGGCGCAGCTCGTGGCGCTCGGCGAAGGCGCGCGCCAGCTCGTACTCGAAGCCCAGCAGCTGACCGCGCCAGACGTAGTAGCTGGACGGCCCGTTGCGCATCAGCACGCGCAGCACGCCCCGCGTGGCGATGCCGGGCAGGTCTTCGGCGTGCAGCGCCCCGTCGGCGCTCGCAGCGCCCACGCGGGTGAGGAACGCGTCGACGGCGCGCCGCAGGCGGGTCGCGCCGGGGCGCATGGCCCAGGCGATCACCACGTCGCGGCCCAGGTCGAACGCGACGCGCAGGTCGTCGCGATAGGCGAGCAGCTGGCTCACCAGGTTGCTGTCCGCGATCGCCACGTCGTACTCGCGGCGCGCCACGCCCTCGAGGACGTCGTCGGTCGAGTGATCCTCCGGGACCGCCTCGAGCTCGATGCCGGGGTGGTCGCGGCGCAGCAGCTCGAGGCTCTCCCAGAACGAAGAGGACGGCCGCGCGGCCACGCGGCGTCCAGCGAGGTCCGCCGGTCGGCTCACGGTGTCGTCGGCGCGCGTCACGATCTGCTCGCGGGAGTAGGCGTAGGGCGCCGAGAACGCGACCCGACGACGTCGCGCCGGCGTGACGGTCAGGTTGTCCGCGATCAGGTCTCCGCGCCCGTCGAGGAGCGCGGGAATCAGCTCCTCGTAGCGCTCGACCGCGACCCACTCGGTGTCGATCCCCAGCTCGCGGGCAAAGCGCGCCGCGTGCTCGCGCTCGCGGTCGGGCGGCCAGCCGGCGCGCGGGAGCAGGCCGCCGTCGCCGCGGACCAGCAGCAGGCGCAGGCTCCCGCGCTGGCGAATGCCCTCGAGATCGAGGAGCGGCGCCGGCGTCGGAGCGGGCGGCACGCGCTCGGTCGTGTCGCCGGGTCCGCAGGCGAGGCCGAGGACCAGCGCGAGCAGCGCGGTCGCGGGGGCGCGCGGACGCCGCATCTGCGCAGTGTGGCACAGCCCCGGGTGGACTGTGCTACTCGACTCCGCCGTGACGCTCGCGGTGCTGAGCCTCAACCTCTGGCACGACTCGGGGCCGTGGGCCGCGCGCGCCGAGCGCATCCGCGACTGGCTCGACCGCCTGGATCCCGACGTCGCGGGCTTCCAGGAGGTGTTGCGGAGCGACCACTTCGACCAGCTCGCCGAGCTGCTCGAGGACCGGCTCCCCCACCGGGACTACGTCGCGGCCAGCCCGATCGGGCGCGGCGACCGGGAGCACGAGTTCGGCAACGCGATCGCGAGCCGCTGGCCGATCACGGCGCGCCACCCGCTGTCGCTGCCCGATCGGGGCGACGGCGAGACCCGGGCGGCGCTGAGCGTCGAGATCGACGCGCCGTTCGGCGCGCTGGGCTTCACCTGCACGCACTTGAACTGGCGTCTCCACCACGGCGACACGCGCGAGCGGCAGGCGCACGCGGTCGCGCTCCAGGCGATCGGGCTGCGCCCGAAGGGCGGCTTCCCGCCGATCCTGGTGGGCGACTTCAACGCCGAGCCCGACGCCGACGAGATCCGCTTCCTGACCGGCGGGCACGCCGTGGCGGGCAAGAGCGTCTACTTCCACGACGCCTGGCGCGTGGCGGGGGAGGGAGGCGACGGCCTCACCTGGTCGAACCGCAACCCGTGGGCGCGCGCCAACCTCGAGCCCGAGCGCCGCATCGACTACGTCTTCAGCGGCTACCCCACGCGCCAGGGCCTGGGCCTGGTCGAACGCTGCCGCGTGGTCTGCGACGACGAGAAGGACGGGGTCTGGCCGAGCGACCACTTCGGCGTGTTCGCCACCTTCCGCACCGAGCCTCTCGTTGGCTGAGCGGAGGCGGACCGGCTGGGCGCGCCTGGGCCTGGCCCTGCTGCTCGCGGCGGGCTGCAGCGGAGGGCGCGTGGCCCTGCCCGGCGACCTGCGGGTGGGCGTCCACACCGACTACCCCCCGCTCGTGTTCGAGTCGTCGGGCCGCATCGTGGGCGTCGAGGCGGACCTGGCGCACCGGGTCGGCGAGGAGCTGGGGCGGCGCATCCGCTTCGTGCCGATGGAGCGCAGCGAGCTGATCGAGGCCCTCGAAGCGGGCCGGATCGACGTGATCATGGCCGGGCTCTCGATCACCCCGGAGCGGCGCCGCCGCGTGCGCTTCATCGAGCCCTACGTGCGGGTCGGGCAGATGGCCATGATCCGCCGCAGCCGGGTGCCCACGCTGGGCCCGCCCTCGCAGCTCCGGCGCGCGGGCATGCGGGTGGGCTTCGTGGCGGGGACGACCGGCGAGACGCTGGTGCGGGGGTCGCTGCGCGAGGCCCGCCCCGTCGCGCTCGACTCGGTAGCGGCCGCGGAGCAGGCGCTGCGCGAGGGTCGGATCGACTTCTTCATCCACGACGCACCCACCGCCTGGCGGCTCGGGATGGACCTGCAGGAGCGCGACCTGATGGGGCTGTACCGGCCGCTCACCGAGGAGTGGCTGGCCTGGGCGGTGCGCCCGGGCGACCGCGATCTGGCGCTGCGGCTCGATGCGCTGGCGCGGCGCTGGCGGGTCGACGGGAGCGTGGAGCGCATTCTGAACACCTGGGTGCCGGTCCGGATCACCCAGTGAAGAATATTTACGATCGTATTGAAAAATAGACACGGGCGTATATTCTCTGCCTCGTGCCGAGGGAGAGCCACGGAGCGCGCCGCCGCCGGCAGATTCTGTCGGCTGCGGCCGATCTCAGCACCGCCGAGGGCCTCGAGAGCCTCTCGCTGAGCCGGCTCGCGGCCGAGGTGGGGCTCACCAAGGCGGGCGTCGCCGCCCACTTCGACTCGAAGCAGGCGCTCCAGCTCGCCGTCGTCGGCTTCGCCGCCGCGGCCTACGCCGACCCGCTCGCGCCCGCCGAGACCCGGACGGAGCCCGGTCTCGCCCGCCTGCGCGCGCTGTGCGAGGCCTGGCTCGACCACCTGGCCGCCATCGACTACCGGGGCGGCTGCTTCTTCGCCGCGGCGGGCCACGACTTCGCCGGACGTCCGGGTCCGGTGCGCGACGCCGTGGCGCGCCATACGCGCCGCTTCGTCCGCCTGCTCGAGGAGCAGGCCCGGCTCGCCGAGCGGCTGGGCGAGCTGCGCCCGGGCGTCGGCGCCGCCGCGCTCGCCTTCTCGCTCCACGCGCTGGCGCAGGAGGCGAACCTGCGTCGCGAGCTCCTCGACGAGGAAGACGCCTTCTCCACCGCCCGCCGCGCGCTCGACGAGCTGCTGGCGGGTGCCGCCGCCCGACCCGAACCCGAGACCCGAACGGAGGCCTCCCGATGATCGATTCGGCTCCCGACCGCGCTGCCTTCCTGCGCAACAGCCTGCGCGCGAACGCCGCCTTCTCGACGCTGTCCGGTGTGCTTTTCGCGCTGGCGGGCGCGCCGATCGCCGACTTCCTCGGCGTGGCACCGCCGCTGCTCGTCACCTTCGTCGGGCTGAACCTGCTGGGGTTCGCCGCAGCGCTGGTGTGGCTGGCGTCGCGACCGGCGCTCCCGGTCCGGCTCGCCGTGATCGTGATCGGCGCCGACCTCGCGTGGGTGGCCGGCACGCTGCTGCTGGTCTTCGCCGAAGCGTTCACTCGCGCGGGGGCGACCGCGGCGCTGGCCGTCGCGAACGTGGTGCTGGTCTTCGCGGTGCTCCAGACGATCGGGGTCCGCCGGCTCGGAGCCGCGCGCGCGCCGGCGTGAACGCGTGCTAGCGGTAGGAGCGTGCGCGGCAGAAGCCCCCTGCAAGCGCCCGAAGGGCGCGCGCAGTGAGGCGAAGCCGAACGAAGTCCACGAGCTAGTCTTCCAGCTGGACCCGGAGGTGCTACGAGCTCTACGCCGATGTCTGCCCGCGACGCCCGCTACGCCATCGGACAGATCGTCAAGCACCGGTTCTTCCCGTTCCGGGGCGTGATCTTCGACGTCGATCCCACCTTCGCGAACACCGAGGAGTGGTGGCAGTCGATTCCCGAGGAGGTGCGGCCCGCCAAGGACCAGCCCTACTACCACGTGCTGGCCGAGAACGAGCAGGCCACGTACGTCGCCTACGTCTCCGAGCAGAACCTCGAGCCCGATCCGGAGGGCGGACCGTGCCGGCATCCGCAGATCTCGAAGCTGTTCGATGGGCCGCCCCGCGGCGGCCATTACCAGTCTCGCGCGGTGCGCGTCGAGCACTGAGCCCGCCTGGGCACGTCGATCGGCGCCGCGGTGCCCGCTCTAGACGATCGGCACCGCCTCGGGGTGTCGCCGGCGAACCAGCCAGGCGAGCAGGCCGATGGCCGGATAGCAGACGGCCACGTAGGGCAGCACGAAGAAGGCGGTGTCCAGGCGCTCGAGCGAGGCGAGCGAGACGAGGAAGGCCACGGTGCCGTTCTTCGCCGCGAACTCGACGACGATCGCGAACGCGTCCGGGCCGCGGCAGCCCGCGGCGAGCGCGGTGAGCGCACCCGCCGCGAGCGACGTCACGCCCCAGAGCACGGCCAGCCCCAGCCCGGGGCCGATCAGCGTCGCCATCTCCTCGGCCTGCGCCTGCGGACCCAGCACCGCGCCCGCCACGATGATGACGAACCCGACCGCCACGATCCGGCCGAGGTAGGGCTTCCAGCGCAGCGCCAGGTCGGGTCGACGCTGGCGCAGCCACATGCCGAGCCCCACGGGCAGCAGCAGCGCGAACACGAGCTGGACGGTCATCTCGCGCACCGGCACCTCGATCTCGAGCTCGCTCCCGAGCAGCAGCGCGAAGCCCGACGTCACGATCAACGGGATCGCCGCGACGGCGGCCAGCGATCCGAGCGCCGTCAGCGTGACCGACAACGCCACGTTGCCGCGGCCGACCAGCGTGAAGAGGTTCGAGACGCCCGCGCCCGGTGAGGCCGTGAGCAGGATCGCGCCGCCCACGAGGGTGGCGGGGAAGTCGGTCGCGTACAGGACGCCCCCGACCAGGAGTGGGAGCAGGGTCAGCTGACCGAGCGCACCGACCCAGACCGCGCGCGGATTGCGCGCCACCTGGCGGAAGTCCGCCGCCGTGAGCTCGAGCCCCACGATGGCCATCAGCGCGAACAGGAGGACGATGGCGCCGAGCTGCATGCAACGGCAGGGCTAGCGTACGCGCGGCAGAGCGTCAGGTGGGCCGGGGGCGGCGCGATCAGCGGCGGCGTGCCTGGCGACGCTCGGGTGGCTGCGGCGGCGGCGCTGAGCGGCGGTTCCGCGCGCGCAGCAGGCCGAGGGCGAGACCCGCAGCCAGGGTGCTCGTTGCGGCCCCGGGCTCGGGTGCCACGCTCACGTCGTCCCACGAGGCGACGCGATGCGTCGTCCGGTCGGGGTCCTCGAACGTCGTCAGGAAGAGCCGGCCCGAGCGGGCGGCGAGTGGGGACTCGGCCGCTCGGAACAGGGAGACCCAGGCGTCCTGCGTTCCGCTGTCCGGGCCGTCGCTGCTCCCGAGGTTGTCTCCGCCGCAGTTGGGCTCCGTGTACCACTGCAGGCGAAGGAACGCGCTCGCGAGCGGGCTCGACGAGGGCTGGTACACGCTGGCGCTCAGGTCGTAGCTGGCGCCACCGAGCACCGCAAAGCACTGGTTCGGGCTGAGGGTGTTGCCGGGCGCCGCCGGGTCGATCTCGATCCGGATCGAGCCCGAGGAGCCGTCGCCGTCGGCGTCCGCTGCGTCCCAGTCGACGGACGACGCCGCGCCCACGAAGAAGCTCCAGCCGTCCAGGCTCTCGTCGAACGTTCCGTTCGTGACGAGCTCGACCTGGGCGCGCACCGCACCACCGCTCAGTACCAGGATCGCCGCAGCGAACACCGCGATGCGCATCAGCTTCCTCCTTCGTCGACCGGACCGGGTGGCGCATGCTGGACATCGCTCGGAGTCTCCGGCTCGGTCTCCGCGCGATCGGGACCGCTGGGGCGGGAGCTTGCCATGCAGGCGCCGACGCATGCAATCGCGAAAGCGCGGGCGAGCCGTGAACCCGCTAGATTCTCGCCATGAGGATTTTGGTTGCTTCGCTTCTGCTCGCCCTGTTCCTGCCGCTGACGACGGTCGCCGAGGCGGACGTCGCGGCTCCGCCGCCGGGCCGGGACTTTGGCGCCGGACTCCGTCTCTCCCAGGCGACACCGCTCGCGGCGATCGTGCGCGAGCCCGCGCGCTTCGCGGACCGGCCCGTTCTCGTCCGCGGGCACATCACGGATGTGTGTCAGAAGAAGGGCTGCTGGCTGATGCTGCGCGACGGCAGCGAGCACGTCCGCATCCGATTCCAGGACTACGGCTTCTTCCTGCCCAAGGACAGCGTGGGGATGGACGCGTGGGCCGAGGGACGCGTCTCGGTCGAGACCCTCTCCGAGCGGGAGGCGCGCCACTACGAGTCCGAGTCGCGCGACGGCGACCCGAGCCGCATCCAGGGACCCCAGCGCCGACTCACCTTCACGGCGTCCGGCGTCCGGCTGGTGCGCGGGC
>JASJBO010000038.1 GCA_030066475.1 Myxococcota bacterium | reverse complement strand
CCCCTCCCCAGGCACCCCCGCAAGCGCCGAAGGCGCGCGCAGCGAGGCGCAGCCGAGCGAAGTCCCCAGGGACGCCGCAAGCGCAGCCGCCGTAGGCGGCGGAGCGCGCAGCGAGGCGAAGCCGAGCGAAGGCTTGGCGCGGCCTCCGGCCGCGCCATCGCCAGTTGCCAGCGCGCCGGCATCGAGCCCCGACGAGGCTCAGGTCGTTGACGCCGAAGAGGAATCCCGGATACTCCCGCGTCCCACCCAGGCCGAGGAGTCGTGATGTACGCGGTGGTCCGCACCGGAGGCAAGCAGGTCCGCGTCGAGCCGGGCGAGGACGTCTGGGTCGAAAAGCTCGCGGGCTCGGTCGGCGACCCCGTCGAGCTCGAGGTGCTGCTGGTGGGCGGCGAGGGCGAGCCGCGCATCGGCACCCCCACCGTCGACGGCGCCAAGGTGGTCGGCACCATCAAGGCCCACGGCCGCGGCGAGAAGATCACGATCTTCAAGATGAAGCGGCGCAAGAACTACCGACGCAAGCAGGGCCACCGGCAGAGCCTCACGCAGGTTCACATCGAGAAGATCGAGGGCTGAAGCGATGGCGCACAAGAAGGGACAGGGCAGCTCCCGCAACGGGCGCGACTCGAACGCGCAGCGGCGCGGCGTGAAGGTCTTCGCCGGCCAGACGGTGACGGCCGGCAGCATCCTGGTGCGCCAGGTCGGCACCAGCATCCACCCGGGCCGCCACGTGGGCGTGGGCCGCGACTATACCCTCTTCGCCCTGCGCGACGGCACCGTCCAGTACGGCCGCTCCAAGGGCCGCAAGATCGCCAGCATCGAGCCGGCCGAGGCCTGACGGCCCCAGCGCTCCCCTGAGCGCCCGACTTTCGGTTCCCCCGTAGTCCAGGCAGACTCCCGCCCGGAGCGCTCCCGAGCCGCTCCAACCGAAGCTCCCCGCAAGCGCCGCCGGTTCCTCCGGCGGTGCGCGCAGCGAGCCGTAGGCGAGCGAAGTCAACAAGTTGACTGAGAACTTCATCGACGAGGCCGTAATCGAGGTCGTCGCGGGCAGCGGTGGCAACGGTTGCGTGAGCTTCCGGCGCGAGAAGTTCGTCCCGCGGGGCGGCCCCAACGGAGGCGACGGCGGGCGCGGGGGCAGCGTGGTGGTGATCGCCGACCGCAACCTGAGCACCCTGCTCGACCAGCGCATGCAGCCGCTGGTGCGCGCCGAGAGCGGCGCCCACGGCCAGGGCCACGGGCGTCACGGCCGCGGCGGCGGGGACCGCGAGCTGCGCGTGCCGGTCGGGACGGTGGTGCGCGACGCGGCGGAGCCGGACGCAGCCGAGCCCCTGGCCGATCTGGTCGAGGACGGGCAGCGCGTGGTGGTGGCGCGCGGCGGGCGCGGCGGGCGCGGCAACGCGCGCTTCGCCACGCCCACGCGCCAGGCCCCCGACCGCGCCGAGTCCGGGCGCAGCGGCCAGTCGCGGCGGCTGCGGCTCTCGCTCAAGCTGCTGGCCGACGTCGGTCTGGTGGGCCTGCCGAACGCCGGCAAGTCGACCCTGCTCCGGCGCCTCTCGGCGGCGCGCCCGCGCGTCGCGTCGTATCCGTTCACCACGCTGGTGCCGTCGCTCGGGGTGGTCGAGGTCGGCGACCGGCGCTTCGTCGTGGCCGACATCCCGGGCCTGATCGAGGGCGCCAGCGCGGGCGCCGGGCTGGGCGACCGCTTCCTGCGCCACGTCGAGCGCACCCGGGTGCTGGTGCACCTGCTCGACGCGGGTGCCTGGCTGCTCGAGTCGCGCGACCCGCTGGCCGACTACGAGAGCATCCGCAAGGAGCTCGGCGCCTACGACGCGCGCCTGCTCGCGCGCGAGGAGATCGTGGTGCTCAACAAGGTCGACCTGATCGCCGACCGCGACGCGCTCGACGAGCTCGAGTCCGCGCTCGCGGAGCGCTGCGGCAGGCTGCTGCGCCTGTCGGGCGCCACGGGCGAGGGCCGCGAGCGCCTCGAGCGCGAGCTGCTCGCCGCGCTCGACCGCGCGCGCGCCAGCGAGGAGGCGGCCGAGGCGTGAGTCCTCACACCCGGCAGGTCGCCCGGCGCGCGCGGCGCATCGTGGTGAAGGTCGGCAGCTCGGTGCTGACCGACGACGGGCGCGTGCGCTCCCGCGTGTTCACCGAGCTGGTGCGGCAGGTCTCGGCCCTGATGGAGGAGCGCCGCCAGGTGGTGCTCGTCTCGTCGGGCGCGATCGCGATGGGGAGCCACCGGCTCGGCTGGTCGCACCCCGGCCGCTCGATTCCCGAGAAGCAGGCGGCCGCCGCGGTGGGGCAGATCGCGCTGGTCGAGCGCTACCGCAGCGGCTTCGCGCGGCGCGGGCACCAGGCGGCCCAGGTGCTGGTGACGCGCGCGGGCCTCGAGCACCGCGAGCGCTTCCTGAACGCGCGCCACACCCTGCACGAGCTGCTGCGCCTGGGCGTGGTGCCGGTGGTCAACGAGAACGACACGGTGTCGACCGAGGAGATCCGCTTCGGCGACAACGACAACCTGTCGGCGAACGTCGTGAACCTGATCGCCGCCGACCTGCTGGTGCTGCTCACCGACGTCGACGGCCTGTACCGGCAGCCCCCGATTCCCGGCCGGCCGCGCCCGGCGCTGTTCGAAGTCGTCCCCCGCATCGACGCCCGGGTGGTCGCCGCCGCGCAGGGCTCGGGCAGCGCGTTCGGTCGCGGCGGCATGATCACCAAGCTCGAGGCGGCGCGCACCGCGGCGAGCTCGGGCGCCGCCACCGTCGTGGCCAACGGGAGGCGCCGCGGCACCCTGCTGCGCATCGCGGCCGGCGAGCCGGAGGGCACCCTGTTCCTGCCGGGTGAGCGGCTGCGCAGCCGCAAGCACTGGCTCGCCTTCACGGCCAAGCCGCGCGGCGCGCTGCGCATCGACGACGGCGCCGCCCACGCGCTGCGCGAAGGCGGGCGCAGCCTGCTGCCAGCGGGCATCACCGGCGTCGACGGCGGCTTCCGGATCGGCGACCCGGTGAGCTGCGTCGACGCGCGCGGCCAGGAGGTCGCGCGCGGGCTGGTGGCCTACACCGCGGAGGAGGTGACGCGCATCCAGGGGCTCTCGACGCGGCAGATCGCCCAGGTGCTAGGCTACTCGAACGGCGGCGAGGTGATCCACCGCGACGACCTCGTGCTGCTCGGAGACCCGGCATGAGCGACGACCTCGCCAGGCAGATCGAAGCCCTCGCCCGCGCCGCGCGCGAGGCCTCGGTCGCCACGGCGCAGCTCTCGCGGGCCGAAAAGGACGCCTGGCTCGCGCGTGCGGCCGAGCGCATCGAGGCGGCGCGCGAGCGCATCCTGGCGGCGAACGCCGAGGACGTGGAGCAGGCGCGCGCGCGCGGCGTGGCGACGCCGCTGCTCAACCGGCTCGCGCTCACCGACGACCGCTGGGCCAACATGATCGCGGGCCTGCGCGACGTGGCCGCCCTGCCCGACCCGGTCGGCGAGATCAGCGGGCTGTCGGTGCGCCCGAACGGGCTGCGCGTGGGACGCATGCGCATTCCCCTGGGCGTGATCGCGATGATCTACGAGTCGCGGCCCAACGTGACGGTCGACGCGGCCGCGCTGTGCCTCAAGTCGGGCAACGCGGTGATCCTGCGCGGCGGCTCCGAGGCGATCCGCGCCAACCTGGCGCTCGCCGAGGAGCTGCGCGGCGCGGCCACCGACCTGGGCATTCCCGCCGATGCGATCACGCTGGTGCCCACCACCGACCGCGCGGCGATCGACCACCTGCTGCGCCTCGACCGCTACGTCGACCTGATCATCCCGCGCGGCGGCAAGGAGCTGGTGCGCAAGGTGATCGAGAACTCGACGATCCCGGTGATCGCGCACGACATGGGCGTGTGTCACGTCTACCTCGACCGGAGCGCCGACCCGGAGATGGCGACGGCGATCGTGTGCGACTCGAAGCTCAAGCAGATGGCGGTGTGCAACGGGCTCGAGACGCTGCTCGCGCACCGCGACGTGGCGGCCACCGTGCTGCCGCGGGTGCTGAAGGCGCTGCACGAAGAGGGCGTCGAGATCCGCGGCTGCGCGCGTACCCAGGAGGTGTTCGCCGAGGCGAAGCCCGCCGACGAGTCGGACTGGGGGGCCGAGTACCTGGCGCCGATCCTGGCGGTGCGGGTGGTCGACGACCTCGACGCGGCGGTGGCGCACATCCAGTCCTACGGCTCGGACCACACCGAGGTGATCGTCACCAACGACTACGCGAACTCGCAGGCCTTCGTGCGCAAGGTGAACTCGTCGGCCGTGGGCGTGAACTGCTCGACGGCCTTCGCCGACGGCTTCCGGCTCGGCCTGGGCGCCGAGATCGGGATCTCGACCACGAAGCTCCACGCCTACGGCCCGATGGGGCTCGAGGGGCTCACCGCGCAGAAGTTCGTGATGTTCGGGGACGGCCAGCTCCGCGAATGAGCACCGCCCTGTACGGCGGCACCTTCAACCCGATCCACCTGGGGCACCTGCGCGCCGCCGAGGAGGTGGTGGAGGCGCTGGGACTCGCGCGCCTGCTGTTCGTGCCGAGCGCGCAGCCGCCCCACAAGGCCGGTGACGACGGCGACCCGATCGCGCCCGCGGCCGAGCGCGTCGAGTGGGTGCGGCTGGCGATCGAGGGCAACCCGCGCTTCGCGCTCGACCCCATCGAGGTGGAGCGCGACGGCCCGTCGTTCCTGGTCGACACGCTCCGCGCCTTCGGCGAGCGCCTCGCGCCCGAGCGGCCGGTCTTCGTGCTGGGCAGCGATGCCTTCTCGGAGATGGGCGGCTGGCGCGAGCCGCGGCGGCTGTTCGAGCTGGCACACTTCGCGGTGATGGTGCGGCCCCCGCTGCGCAGCGGCCACCTGGGCGACTGGCTGCCCGACGTGGTGAAGGACGAGGTCGAGATCGCCCCCGACGGCGCCTCGGGCCAGCACCGGCGGCTCGGCAACCAGGTGCGGCTGGTCGAGATCCGGGGCTTCGACGTCTCGGCCTCCGACCTGCGCCGGCGCCTGCGCGAGGGCCGCTCCGTGCGCTATCTCCTACCCGAGCGGGTCCGCCTGGCGGTGCTCGCGAGCGGGGCCTACGACACCGCGCGCTGCGAAGGGCGATGACGGCCAGATGACGCAAGCCGGAACGACGCAAGCCGGAACGACACAAACCGGATGATGGACTGGATGGAGAAGACCCGCATCGCCGTGGAAGCGGCCCTGGACACGAAGGCCGAGGACGTGGTGGCGCTCGACGTGCGCGAGCTGGCCTCGTTCGCGGACGCCTTCGTGGTGGCGACCGGCCGCTCCGACCGGCAGGTGCGCGCCATCGCCGAGTCGATCGAGCGGGCGCTGGCCGAGCGCGGCGAGCGGCCGATCGGGGTCGAGGGCGTGGACGAGGGCCGCTGGGTGCTGATCGACCTGGCGGACGTGATCGTCCACGTCTTCCAGCCCGCGACGCGCGCGGACTACGACATCGAGCGGCTCTGGAGCGATGCCACGCCGCTCGCGTTCGCCCCGGCCGCCGGCGCTCGCAGCGCGCCGTGACCGCCTCGGCCTGATCCCGCCCCCTCGACCCGGTCCCGCGCGGAGCGCGCGTGCGCCTCGGCCTCGACGGCTGGCTCGATCTGCTGCTCCCGCGCGTCTGCGCGGGCTGTCGGCGCCCGCTCAGAGGCGACGCGCCGCTGTGTGACCGGTGCCGGCGGCGGCTGCCGCGGCTCGCGGCCGCCGACGAGCCGCCTCGGCACGGTCCCCTGGAGGCCTGCGTCGCCGAGGTGGCGTTCGCAGAGGAAGCCGCGGACTGGATCCACCGCCTCAAGTACCCGCGCGGCGGGCTGGCCGGCGCCGATCCGCGCCCGGCCGTGGTGGTGGCCTGGCTCGCCGCCAGCGCGGCGCGGCGCCTGCCCGGCCCGACACCGGACTGCGTCGTGCCGATCCCGACCTCGCCGCGGCGCTGGCGCGAGCGCGGCTTCCACCCCGCCGGCGAGCTCGCGCACGCGGTCGGGCGCGCGCTCGCGCGGCCGGTCGAGCCCCGGCTGCTCGAGCAGGTGCGCGCCACGGCGAGCCAGACCGGCCTCGACCGCCGCGCCCGGCGCCGGAACGTCGCCGGCGCCTTCCGCGCGGCGCCCGCCGCCCGCGGCCGGCGCATCGCCCTGGTCGACGACGTCGTCACCACCGGCGCCACCCTCAGCGAGGCCGCCCGCACCCTCCGCGCCGCCGGCGCCCGCCAGATCGTCGCCGTCTGCGCCGCCCGCACCCCCCGCGGAGACGCCGTCCCCCCACTACTTCTTCTTCGAGACGACGTCGGCGAGGATCTCGCGGAGGCGGTCGGGGTCGACGGGCTTCTTGAAGAGGACGCCCTCGAGGCCCTCGAGGCGGCTGCGCTTGATGATGTGGTCCTTGTCGTAGTGGAAGGCGGTCATCATCAGCACCGGGAGCTCGGGGCAGCGCTGGCGCAGCGTCTTGAACAGCTCGTGGCCGTCCATGTTCGGCATCACCACGTCGGTCAGCACCACGTCGAAGGGGTCGGACTCGATCCGGCGCAGCGCCTCGGCGCCGTCGTTCGCCGTCTCGACCCGGCAGCCCTCGGCCTCGAGCAGCTCGGCCAGGCTGCGGCAGATGCCCAGGTCGTCGTCGACCACCAGCACGCGCACGCCCTGCAGCCGCGGGTCGCGCTCGCGCGGGGCCTCGCGGCGCTCGCGCAGGTCGATCATGCGCGCGGGGCCGATGTAGTCGACGGTCTCGTAGCTCTCGGCCTGTGCCATCTCCTCGAGCTTGGCCAGGATCTCGGAGATGCGCGCCACCTCGCGACGCACGGCGTCGATGCGCTCGATCTCGACCGAGCTGTCGCCCTCGCCGGCCAGGCGCTCGACGTCGCGCTCGAGCAGCGCGGCCTGGTTGGTGATGACCGCCAGCGGGTTGTTGATCTCGTGGGAGAGCCCGATCGCGACCTCGCCGAGGGTGGCGAGCTGGTCCTTGCGCAGGATCTCGCGCAGGTCCTTGGCGAAGCCGATCGTGCCGTCCTCCTCCCCGGCGTCGTCGAACAGCAGCGTCCCCGAGATCGCCACGGGGATCTTCTCGTTCGACTTCGACAGGAAGGTGGTCTCGAAGGTCTCCACCACGCCGCGGCCGCCGTGGCCGGGGTCGCGCATCGCAGCCATCACGCGCTTCGCCTCGGCCAGCTCCGGATACAGGCGCACCACGGGCTCGCCCAGCACCTCGTCCGCCCGATAGCCCAGGCTCTTGCTGGCCCCGTCGTTGTAGTAGACGACGGTGCCCCGCCGATCGGTCGCCACGACGATGTCGGTCGAGCGCGCGATCAGGCGTTCGAGCCGATCCTTGGTCAGCGCCATCCCGACTCCGCTCCGGCGCGAGGACGCGCCCGCTTCGTCACCCTACGCGATGCCCTGCTCCGCCAGCCAGCGTTCCGCGTCGATGGCGGCCATGCAGCCCGTTCCCGCGGCCGTCACCGCCTGGCGATAGGTCGGATCGGTCGCGTCGCCGCACGCGAACACGCCCTCCACCGAGGTCCGCGTCCCGCCCGGCTCGACCTTGACGTAGCCCACCGAGTCGAGCTCGAGCTGACTCTCGAAGAGCGCCGTGTTCGGCTGGTGCCCGATCGCGACGAACAGCGCCTCGACGGGAAGCTCGGAGCTCGCGTCGGTCTTGACGTTGCGAACCCGGATGCCCGTGGTGAACTCCTCGCCGAGCACCTCCTCGACGACCGAGTCCCACAGGAACTCGATCTTCTCGTGGCTGCGCGCGCGCTCCGCCATGATCTTCGACGCGCGCAGCTCGTCGCGGCGGTGGACCACCGTGACCTTCGTGGCGTAGCGCGTCAGGAACAGCGCCTCCTCCATCGCCGTGTCGCCGCCGCCGACCACGGCCATCGGCTTGCCCTTGTAGAGCGCGCCGTCGCAGGTGGCGCAGGCCGAGACGCCGCGGTTGGTGAGGCGCTGCTCGGACTCGAGCCCGAGCCAGCGCGCCGAGGCACCCGTCGCCACGATCAGGCTGTCGGCCTCGAACGACTGCGAGTCGCTCTCGACCCGGAAGGGCCGCTGCGACAGGTCGACGCGGGTCGCGTCCTCCATCAGCACGCGCGCGCCGAAGCGCTCGGCCTGCTTCTGGAAGCGCTCCATCATCTCGGGGCCGGTGATGCCTTCGGGGAAGCCGGGGTAGTTCTCGACGTCGGTGGTGATCATGAGCTGGCCGCCCGCCATCAGCCCGCCGACCACCACCGGCTCGAGGTCGGCGCGCCCGGCGTAGAGCGCCGCCGTGTAGCCGGCCGGACCGCTACCGACGATCAGCAGCTTCACGCGCTCAGGCATCGGCCCCGGCCTCCGCGAGCACGCGGTCGAGCTCGCCACTTCGATCGAGCGCCGAGAGGTCGTCGAAGCCTCCGACGTGCCGCTCGCCGATCCAGATCTGCGGCACCGTCTGGCGCCGGCTCCGCTCGATCATCTCCTGGCGCCGCTCCGGCGCGGCCTCGATGTCGATCTCGTCCCACGCCTGGCCCTTGTCGCGCAGCAGCGCCTTCGCCATCCGGCAGTAGGGACAGGTCTCCCTGGTGTACATCGTGATCGACGCCATCGGCTCCTCCGGGCCGCAGCGTACGACTCGGGACGCCAGCGCGCTACAGCGGCTCGGTGATCGGCAGGTCCTCCCAGAGGAGCTGCAGGAATGTGCCGATGAAGAAGGACATGAAGGTCATCAGCAGGACGGCGGTGGGGAAGGCGTAGACGGGCTCCACGCCCATGATGCGGGGGAGCTGGCCGACGACCGGCTCCATCGAGGTGCGCAGCCAGGCGAGCGGCATGGGCCCCTCGGGAGCCCAGGTCCGGGTCACCATGAAGCGGCCGAGCAGGGTGGTGATCAGCGTCCCCAGTGCGAGCGCCTGGACGACGCCGAGCAGGAAGATGCGCTGGGTGCGCGCGAAGGCCTCCTGGGCGTCGCCGATGCGCCGGCGCACCTCGACGTAGAGGTAGAGCAGGGTCGTGAAGCCGAGCAGGACCACGACCACCCCGAGGGGGAAGAGGTCGCGCCGGGCCAGGTCCCAGACCTCGTCGATCAGGAACACCGGCAGGTAGCCCACGATGATGCCGGCGCCGATGCGGGGAACGGTGGCGTGGAAGAAGGCCAGGTCCTTCTGCCAGACGAAGCGGTAGAGGAAGTACCAGAGCGTGGCGAGCAGCACGGCGACGACCTGGAACGAGCAGGCCGCGTCGAACAGCAGCGGCGCGCGCTCGTAGGCGAACGTCGCGCCGAGGAACGGCCACACCAGCACCGCGATCACCAGCAGGTAGGTGCGCGTCGAGTGCCAGGACAGCACGCCCCGGTCCTCGTAGCGGTGGCGCGCCAGGTTCTCGGCGTGGCGGATCACCGCGGCGGCGCGCGGCACGTCGTACTGGCGCAGCAGCCAGGCCTCGAGCTTGCGCAGGATGCGCAGCACGTCGCGGTTGCCGCCCCGGCGCAGGAACGGAGTGATGTGGCTGGTGCGGCGCAGGCTGCGCTGCTGGCCGACGCTGATCGCATCGAGGATCTCGTCCTCGCGCGTGCCGAATGGGGAGTCCTCGCTCTCGAACGCGGCGTTCGACTCGTCGAGACACACCAGCTCGAGCCAGCGCTGGAACGCGCGCTCCGAGACCGCCAGCAGCAGCGCGTCGGCCGCGGGGTCTTCGTCCTCGCCCGCCGCCAGCGCCTGCAGCAGCGCGCGGTCGCTCGGCTCGCCGTGGCCGCGCGGGGTCTCGAGCGCGCCCGACAGGAAGCCCTCGAGCGCCGACCCGCCCACCCGCTCGCGCAGCAGGGCGCGCGCCGCGCGCCATGCGATCTTGCGCAGGTGGAAGACCGTGTAGCGCGCGTCGGGGTGCTCGTGGATCGCCTTCTCCTGCGCGAAGCGGAGCAGGATGCGCGCCAGCACGATCGCGTCGCCGTGCACGCGCGCGCCCCCGGCGGCACCCAGCCGCGGGTCGGCGTCGACCGCGTCGAGCAGGCTCTCGAGATAGGGCGGCGCCGCCACCACGAGCCGTCGCACCCACTCGTGCGCCTCGCGGTGGGTGGTGCCCGGACCCAGTCGCTGCGGGTCGGACCACAGGTCCTCGAGCTGGAGCGCCAGCTCGGCCGGGTCGTGCCGGTCGAGGTGGAACGAGAACACCTCGGGGAAGACCGGCGTGAAGCGGTCGCCGTCGGCCTCGCGCTCGAAGCGCACCTCGCGCGCGTGGAACGCCCAGGCGAAGCGGACGCGGCGCCCGGTGCGCTCGAGGGGCAGCTCCAGGCGCGGCAGCGCCCGCCGCTCAGAGGACGGGCTGGCCAGGGTTCTCGCCCGTGTCGTAGTAGCTCTCGACGCACCGGGCGAGCGCCTGCACCCGGGCCGGCACCTCCTCGGGCAGCGGCCAGCGCGACATCGCTACGCGCATGCGCTCGAGCAGCAGGCGCGCGTCGGGATAGCTCTCGCGCGCCAGCGCGGCATCGACCGACAGCCAGTTCTCGATCGCCGTGCGCGTGCGCGAGGCGCGCTCCTCCAGCTCGGCCATGCCGGGCGAGGCGATGCCGACCTTCTTGACCTGGTCCGAGAACTCGCCCAGCTCCTGCTGCGCCTCCTCGAGCCGCGGCCGAAAGCCGTCCTCGGTGTCGCGTACCGCGCGCAGGATCTCCTCGAAGCGGCGGCGCAGCGGCTCGTGCGAGATCTCGCGCATCAGCACCACGCGGCCGATCGTGACGCCGGAGGCGTCGGTCAGGCGCCGCACCGCCACGCGCAGCCGCAGCGAGATGCTGCCCGGCGCGATCTCGAGCTCCTCATAGGGACCGCTGGCGTCGCCGCCCAGCCGCTCGGCGGCCTCGCGCACCGCGGCCAGCGCGTCGCTGCTCAGCACCTCCACGAGCGTGCGCCCGCGCGGGTCACCGTGGAGCCCCATGTACTCGAGCCCCGGCCGGTTGGCGGCGCGCACCACCCCCGCCGCGTCGACCGCCAGCGCGCCGATCGGGATCTCGTCGATGGCCGCCTCGAGGAACACGTTGGCCTGCTGGATGTCCTCCATCAGCTGCTCGTTGCTGCGCCGCAGCTCGTGCAGCTCCACCGCCCGCTGCACCAGCGCCTTCAGCTCGTCGGGCTCCCACGGCTTGGACACGTAGGCCCAGACGTGGCCCTGGTTGATGGCGCTCACGATCGCGTCGCCGTCGGCGAACCCGGTCAGGATGATCCGCGTGGTGTTGGGGTGGCTCTCGCACACCGTGGCGAGGAACTCGACGCCCGTGGTCTCGGGCATGCGCTGGTCGGTGATCACGGCGGCGACGGGCGCGTGCTGGTCCAGCAGCGACATCGCGTCGCGGGCGTTGGTGGCCGTCAGGACGTCGTAGTCGTCCTCGAAGGTGAAGGCCATCGTCTCGAGGATGGCCTCCTCGTCGTCCACGATCAGGATCTTGGGTCGCACCACGGGCCCAGGTTAGTCCGGGGCTGCGTCGAGCGGAAGGTGGGCCTACCACCAGGAGAAGGAGCGGTCCTTCTTCCGCTGGTCCACGTCGGCCCGGACCTTCTTGCGGTAGTCCACCAGGCGCTGGGGCAGCCGCTGGCGCGCCACCGAGGTCCAGGGCCGCTGCTCGGCACCGGCCCGGAACTTCGCGAAGCGCCGGTAGCCCCAGAGCTCGTGCTTGAGCTCGTTCTCCATGATCTTCATCATGATCGCGTCGTCCAGGAAGCCGAGCCCGGGAATCTGGTCCGGGATCAGGTCCTCGGGATTCGCGAAGTAGGCCAGCGCGGCGAGCACCTCCTCGCGCGGCTTCGCGGGGAGCTGGTAGTCGTCGTCGCGCAGCATCTTGACCAGGTCTTCGAGCACGACGACCGACTCCTTCACGAAGCCCGGCGTCTTCTTGGCCTGGCGCACCCGTTCGATCAGCTCCTCGACCGCCGTCACCGTCTCCGTGGCCTCGTGGTCCTTGGCCTGCTTGCGCGCGCCCCGAAGCAGCTTCCGGAAGTACGCGACGTCGGCCTCGTCGAGGCTGAACGAGATCTTCATGCTGGTCGCCATGCGGGGAAGCCTCCGATCCGCGCCGCCGCGTTGGGCTGGCACTGTATCAGTAGCGCGCGTACTCGATCAAGCGATCCGGGGAGCCGCCCCACTCGCCCTGCCAGAGCTCGAGGACCTCCTCGCCGGGGCTCTTTCCCCGCTCGAGCCGGTCTTCCAGCGGTCCCAGGAAGGAGCGCTCGTCGCGACCCTCCCGGGCGAGCCGCCCGAGCCCCGACCGCGCGATCGCCACCAGCTCCCGGGCGCGCTCCAGCACCGGGCCGTCGGGCGACCGGGCGGCCAGGCCGCGGCGCGCCACGTCGCCGAGCAGCGCGTCCCGCTGCTCGGCGCTCCAGCCCCCCGCCAGCTCCCAGGCCGCAGCGCGCGCGTCCGCGTCGTACAGCAGCCCCTTCCAGAGCGCGGGAATCGTGCACAGCAGGTCGGGCGGAACCGCGTCGGCGCAGCGCACCTCCATGATCCGCTTGACCCGCACCTCGGGGAACAGGGTCGTCAGGTGGCGATCCCAGTCGGCGAGCGTGGCGCGCTCGCCGGCGTGCCCCTCGCTCAGGAAGTGGCGGAAGCTGCGGCCCTCCATCGGGAGGTAGCCGCCTTCGCGCACGATGAAGAACATCGGGACGTCGAGCGCCCACTGGGTGTAGCGGGCGTAGCCGAAGTCGGGCTCGAACGCGATCGGCAGCAGGCCGGCCCGATCGGGATCGGTGTGCTGCCACACGTGCATGCGGCGCGATGCGAAGCCGCTCGGGCGCCCCTCGAAGATGCTCGAGTTCGCGAACATCGCGGCGATCAACGGCGTCACGGCCAGGCCCATGCGCATCTTGGCGACCAGGTCGGCCTCGTCCGAGAAGTCGAAGTTGACCTGCACCGAGGCGCTCGAGTGCATCATGTCCAGCGCCAGCTCGCCGCGAGTGGGCAGGTAGCTGCGCATGATGCGGTAGCGGTCGCGCGGCACGCGCGGCAGGTCCTTGGTGGGCCAGAGCGGTTGGAGTCCGAGCCCGAGGAAGACGATCCCCAAGGGCTCGGCCACCCGGCGCAGCAGCGCGAGGTGGTCGTGAAACTCGGCGCAGGTCTCGTGGATGGTGTGCACCGGCGCGCCGTTCAGCTCGACCTGCGCGCCCGGCTCGAGCGAGATGCTCCCGCCGGCACCCGCGCAGTCGAGGCCCATCACGCGGCCGCCCTCGAGCACCGGCTCCCAGCCGGGCTCCTCGGCGATCCGCTGCAGCAGCGCCTCGATGCCGTCCGCGCCGTCGTAGGGGACCGGGGCCCAGCTCCCCGAGCGCAGGCCAATCTTCTCGTGCTCGATGCCCGCGCGCCAGGAGGTGGACGGCTTCTCGCCGGCACGGAAGTAGTCGATCAGGTCGGCGACCGACTCGACCGGGCGCTCGAGCTCGCGGGAGGCGCGGCGGTCGAGCGTCACGGCGTGGCCGCCTCCTCGAGGAAGCGCTCGAGGAAGTCGCCGAGGGCGCCTTGGATCTCGGCCTCGGCGTCGAACGGGAAGGTGCGACACGGGCCCTCGTCCCTCCCGGCGCGGAACGGGCCCACCAGCGTCACGTCCCCGCGGCTCTTGACGGTCACGATGCCCACCTGGCGGCCGCGGCGCAGCTCGAACTCGATGGCGCGCACGTGCTTGTCGTCGAGGCGGGGTGCCCCGAGCTCGACGCGCAGGTGCGCGGCGCCGGACTCGGCGGCGGCCGCGTGAAACGCGTCGAGGCCCTCGGCGACGAGCGCGTGGAGCTGGTCGGCCCGCTTGCGGGCCTGCTCGAGCGCCGCGCCGTGCGCCGCCTCGCGCGCGCCCAGGCTGCGACCGGCCGCGGCGAGCCGCTCGCGCAGCGCCGCTGCGCCGGGGGCGGGGGGGTCGCTCATGCGGAACAGACTGCCACATTCGCGGGGGACCCGCGACGCGCGGTCCCGAGCGCCTTTAGAGCGCCTCGTCGGTGACGACCAGCGAGGCGGGGCCCATCCGCGCCAGCAGCTCGTCGCGCACGGTCTCGAAGCCGACGAGCTGCTGCGCGGGAATCGGATCACCGGCTGGCGCCTGGATCGAGGCCGGATTCACGTAGCGCCCGTCCTTCTGCATCCGGAAGCAGACGTGCGGCCCGGTCGCGAGGCCGCTCTGTCCGACGTAGCCGATCACCTGCTTCTGCTGCACTGCCTCGCCGACCTGGAGGCCGCGCGCGTAGCGCGACAGGTGCGCGTAGTACGAGACGTACCCGTTGCGGTGGCGGATCTTCACGAGGCGGCCGAAGCCGCGCGACCAGCCCTTGTGGATCACCGTACCGTGCGCGACCGACCACAGCGGGGTCCCGGTCGGCGCGGCGTAGTCGATGCCGTGGTGCGGGCGGCGCACCTTCAGGATCGGGTGGAAGCGCCCGTTCGAGTAGCGCGAGCTGATGCGGCTGTAGTTGAGCGGCGCCGCCAGGAAGCGCCGCTGGACCGACGTCCCGTCGGGCCGGTAGTAGCCGCCGCGTCCGGGCTCGGTCTCGTAGTAGACCGCCGTGAGATCGCCGACGCCCCCGCGGTAGCTGGCGGCGAGGATCCGGCCCGGGCCCATGTAGATCTCGCCGCCGCGCCCGTCGGAGGCGTAGGTGCGCTCGTAGAGCAGGCGGAACTCGTCGCCGCGCTGGACCGAGCGAGAGAAGTCGAGGTCCCAGGCGAAGATCGCAGCGAAGTCGGAGGCGAGCTGCGCCTCCTCGCCCAGATCGGCCACCGCGTCGTAGATCGAGGTCGTGACGATCCCGGCGAGCCGCGCCCGGCGCCTCACCAGCTCGGTGTCGATGCGCGAGGCGTGGAACTCGTCGCCCTGCCGCACCATCCGGTACGACTCGACGGGCGACACGGTGTAGACGAAGGAGTCGAGCTCGCCGTCGGCGCGGAGCGTCACCCGGTAGGAGTGACCGGGGCGCGCCAGGCGGAAGTCGAAGGTGCCCCACATGCCGCTGGCGATGCGGCCGACGACGGCGGGCGAGACGCCCTGGCGGCCGAGCACGGCCGCCAGGCTGTCGCCGGGATCGAGGACGCCCTCGTGGACGACGGGGCCGGCCGCAGCGGCGGGCGGCTGGAAGGAGACCGGGGCGAAGAGGGCATCTGCTCTGTCGGAGCTGGTTGCGGAGGCGGAGGCGGCCTTATTGACTTCGCTCGCCTTCGGCTCGCTGCGCGCTTCGGCTTCGCCTTCGCTTGCGGGGGTGCCCGCGTAGGGAGTCGTTGCCGACGCGAGGGCGGCCTGATGGACTTCGCTCGCCTGCGGCTCGCTGCGCGCTCCGGCTTCGCCTTCGCTTGCGGGGGTGCCCGGGTAGGGAGTCGTTGCCGGCGGGGCGGCGGGTTCGCTGCAGGCGGTGAGCAGGGGCAGGGCGAGCAGGAGTCCGGCGCCCAGGGTCGCCGTGAGTACGATCTTGCTCGCTCGGCCGGCGCGCGGGCGCCGGTCGCGGATTCGCATCAACGCCTGCTTTCCCCCCTCCGCCCGGACGACGTGGCGGCTATGATTAGCGAATCCGAGCGCTTGGCGCGCCGGTGCGGGTTCGCCCGAGGACTTTCGCCCAGCTTTCGCATGATCCCCAGTCCCGGGAGAGAGCCCATCAGCGCCGGAGTCCCGCGAACCCGCCGACCGACCCGGCACCTGCTCGTCGCCCTCTGCATCGGCGGATCGCTGGCTGCGCTTTGCCCGCCGGTCGCTCGCGCCATCTGGCCGTTCGGGAATGGCCGCATCCCCGATCCGGCCGAGGACCTGCGGGGTGCCGCCGCGACCCTGCTCTCGCGCGCGATCGCCATCCCCACGGTGAACCCGCCGGGCGACGAGAAGCCCCTCGCCGAGTTCATGGCCGACGTGCTGAAGCGCGAGAAGATCGAGACGCGGGTCGTCGAGACGCCTGCCGGGGACTCCCGCGTGGGCCGCGCCGCCGTCTGGGCCCGGGTGCCGGGCACCGGCCGCCGGCCGCCCGTGGTGCTGCTCTCCCACCTCGACGTGGTGCCCGCCGAGGGCAGCGGCTGGGCGGTCGACCCCTTCGAGGGCATGGTAGTCGGCGGCTACGTGGTCGGCCGCGGCGCCCTCGACGCCAAGGGCGTCTCGGTGGTCCATCTGCTCACCCTGATCGAGCTGTCGCGCCGGGACACGCCGCTCTCGCGCGACGTGATCTTCCTCGCGGTCCCCGACGAGGAGACCGGCGGCCGCGATGGCGCGGGCCACCTGGTGCGCCGGCACAAGGGCCTGCTGCACGGCGCCGAGTTCCTGCTGACCGAGGGCGGCGGCATCCTCAAGGGCGAGCGCGGCGCGCCCAACATCTGGGGAATCACCGTCACCGAGAAGGCGCCCTGCTGGACCCGGCTCACCGCGCGCGGGCGGCCGGGCCACGGCTCCACGGCGGGCCCCAACGCGGCGGTGCCGCGCCTGGTCTCCGCGCTCGAACGGATCCGGCGCATGGAGACCGAGGTGCGCGTGGTCCCCGAGGTGGCGCGCATGTTCGAGGCGCTGGCGCCGCTCGACGCTCCCGAGGACCGCGCGGGTCTCGCGAATCTCGCCGAGGCGCTCGAGAGCGACTGGAACTTCCGCCGCCGCTTCCTGGCCAACGGCCCGCGCGCCGCGCTGGTGCGCAACACCATCGCGATCACGGTGCTGTCGGCCGGAGCGCGCACCAACGTGGTGCCGGCCGAGGCGCACGCCGACCTCGACGTGCGGCTGCTCCCCGGCGAGCGCTGTGAGGTGTTCGCCGAGCAGCTCCGGCGCGTCGTGGCGGATCCCGAGGTCGAGATCCAGACCACGCTCTCGTTCGAGGCGCGTGCGTCGCCGGCCGACACCGCGCTGTTCGACGCCATCGCGCGCGTCGCGTCGGAGCTGGATCCCGGCGCCCACGTGGTGCCGCGCGTGATCGCCGGCTTCACCGACGCCCACTACTTCCGCCAGCTCGGGATCGTCGCCTACGGCTTCGTGCCGCGCTGGCTCCCGCCCAACGAGACACGCGGCATCCACGGCCCCAACGAGCGCATCTCGATCGAGAACCTCGCCCGCGGCGTCACCACGATGGTCCGGATCCTCGAGGTTCTCTCGGAGTAGGCTGGCGCTTTCCGATCGTGGGGCCTTCGCGCCGGCCTGCCAACGCGGAAGAAGCGCACGAGGTCGCCCGCGCAAGCGGAGGCGAAGCCGAAGCGCGCAGCGAGCCGAAGGCGAGCGTAGTCCCCTAAGACCGGAGCTCCTGGATGGCCCGGTGGAGCGTCTCGAACAGAGGCTCGATCTCCTCCTGCTCGAGGCAGGAGAAGGCGATGCGGATGTCCGTGGGGCTGGTGGCGATCAGGCCGGTCTCGTAGCGGTCGAGCAGGTGGACGCGGAGCTGCTCGGCGTCGACGCCGTGGACGGCGACGCACATGAAGTAGCCGCTGTTGAACGGGTAGACGTCGAAGCTCTCGCGGTACTGGGGGCGGCCCGCGACCTCGTACACCAGCGCGGCACGGCGCCGCAGCGTCTCCGCCTTCTGCTTGCGCTCCTCGGCCACCGAGCCCGACTCCAGGCCCTTCTCGACCAGCGACTGCGACAGCATCGGGCTGTTCGAGATGGCGCCGCGGATCGCGCCGCGCGCCTTGGCGTCGATCACCTCGCACACGGTCTCGGCGGAGGCCGCGTCGCCGGGGCCGATGGTCAGGAAGCCGCAGCGCAGCCCCCACACGAACAGCTCCTTGGTGGCGCCGTCGAGCTTCACCGCCAGCAGGTTCGGGTGGCGGTTGGTCAGCAGGCCGAACAGCGACTCGGTCATCGACTCGGCGCCCAGGTGGTAGAACAGGCCGAAGTAGGCATCGTCGGTGATCGCCACGATGCGCGTGCCGCGCGCGGCCTGGGCGGCCAGCGCGTCGGCGATGGCGGCGCCCTCGGTCGGCGTGGGCATGTAGCCGGTGGGGTTGTTCGGGAAGTTCAGCAGCACCACCAGCTTCTCGCGCGCGGCGCCGTGCTCGGCGAGCGCCGCGGCGAAGCCGTCGATGTTGAAGCCCTCGCCGGCGTAGAACGGATAGGTGACGATCTCCGCGCCGAGGCGCACCTCGTAGGTGAGCCGGTAGTTGCCCCACAGCTTGTCGGGCAGCAGGATCAGGTCGCCCTCGTCCACGAACAGGTCGCCGACCAGCGCGAGACCGTGGGTGAGCGCGCTCGTCGCGATCGGCTGCCCGAACGCCTTGTCGCGCAGCGACGGGTTCTCCTCGAGCTGCTTCTCGCGCCAGCGCTCGCGCAGGCCGGGCCGGCCGGCGGGCGGCGCGTAGGGGTACGCCTCGGCGGGCTCGATCTCGTTCAGGTGCTTCTGGATCGAGGGCAGGTACATCGGGCCGGCGCCCTCGGTGGCGATGCCGATCGTCGCGTTGAAGCGGCTGGCCTTCTGCTTCGCCTCGGCGGTCTGCGAGAGGATGCCCTTCGGGAAGTACAGGCGCCGACCGAGGGCCGACAGCATGGCGAAGGTCGCGGGCGCGGCCTGCTCGAGCCGCTCGTTCAGGGCCTGGGCCAGCGGATTCGTCTTGGGGGGCATGGGGGACCTCGCGTCGGGCCGGGGGAAGCTACAGGTGCCGTTGCAGGACGTCCACGTACTCGCCGAAGCCGAGCGCGCGCCAGAACGCCTGGCCCTCGGCGTTGCGCACCGCCACGCTCACCTCCACGCGGGCGGCGCCGCGCTCGGCGAGCCAGGCGAGCGCCGCCTCGGCGAGCGCGCGCCCGACGCCGAGCCGGCGCGCGCCCCGGCGGACGTACAGGTCCTCGATCTCGCCGCGGCCGCTCTCGGCCAGGGGCTCGCGCCCGGTCTCGAGGCGCGCCGCGCTGAAGCCCAGCGGCTCGCCGCCGCGCTCGGCGATCCAGAAGGCGCAGTCGCCGTCGTCGAGCAGGCGGCGGACGGCCCGACGCAGGGCGGTCCCGCCGTCGGCGCGCAGTGCAAAGGCCGACTCGAGCCGGGCGTGGTGCGCCGCGAGCTCGCGCCACAGCTCCACCAGGGCGTCGAGGTCGGCGGAGCCGGCGCGCCGGAGGGCGACGCCGGCGGGGCTCACGGGGTGATCTCGCCCGCCTGGAGCATGCGGCGCACCTCCTCGGTGCTCTTGCCCTCGTCGAGGATCAGCTTCTCGATCTTGCGGGTCAGGCTCTCCACCTCGTTCCGGTACTGGCTCGGCCGGAGGCCCTGCTGCTCGAAGGCCTGCTCGACGTCCTTGCGGATCTGGGCGCGCACGTCCTCGCGCACGTCGTCGGGGATCTCCGTGCCGGGCGCCACGCGGCCCGCGGTGAGCGCCTTGACCTGCTCGTCGTCGAGCTGCATGCCGGCCTGCGACGCCAGCATGCGCATGGCCCGCTGGCCCTGGCTGAGCCCGCTGCCGCGCACCCGTTCGGAGGCCCCCGTGCGATACAGCCGGAAGCGGCCGCGCCGGTTGTCGTCGCGCGCGAAGGCGCCCTCGAGCAGGCTGCCGCCCTCCTTCACCACCTCGGTGCGGTACTCGGTGCGCCCCTCCATGCTCTCGGAGCGCGCCGAGCCCAGGTAGTCGTCGCGCGCGAACACCGGCAGGTCGGGCATGCCCTCGATCGTCCAGGTCTCGCTGTAGGTGATGATCGAGGCCGAGGCGGCGGCCGGCCCCGCGCCGCCCGAGCGGAAGCTCTGGCCGCCGTCGCGGCTCTTCAGCGTCTTGCTCTTGGTGCCGCGCGAGTTGACCTGGAGCCCGTCGCGGATGTCGGCGAGCTGCGCCTCGCTGGGCTCCCAGGCGGCGATCACGCGCGAGGCGCGGTTGCCGCCCAGCGCCTCGAAGCGCCCCGTCTGGTCCTCGAACACGACGATCGGGTGCTCGGTCCACTTGAGCCGGTCGCCCTGGTCCTCGAACTTCCAGACCTTGTCCTCCCAGCGCCAGGCCTCGGGCTTCGCGGTGAGCGAGTCCTGGAAGTGCATCAGCACGTACCAGGTGCCCTCGAGCTCCACCTGGGCGGTGGCGGGCGCCGACGCGAGCAGCGCGGCCGCGCAGCTCGCAGCCAGGGGGAGGGAACAGCGCATCAGATCCTCCTCTCCACCTCCGGGAAGCTGCGCCACACGGGCGCGCCGCAGGAGTGCGGGCCTCGGTAGCGCATCAGATCCTCCTCTCCACCTCCGGGAAGCTGCGCCACACGGGCACACCGCAGAAGTGCGAGCCCTCGGTGCAGCGCGGGCGCACGACGCCGGTACGCACGAAGCAGGGTGGCCCGACGTGCCGCATCAGCTCGGGGTGGACCGCGCGGACCTGCTCGATCTCGTCCATCGACGCCTCGTAGATCTCGCGCTGCGCGTTCAGACAAGTTCGCATCGTCCACTTGTGGATCAGGTGGAGCAGCGAGCCGGACTCCTCGAAGCGCACCGCCAGCGCATTCGGTAGGACGTAGAGCGCCAGCTCGGGCTTCACGCCCAGCTCGAGCAGGCGCCCGCGCGCGTGCCAGGCGGCCTCGACTGCCTGCTGGAACAGGGCGTGGCAGCCGGGATCGGAGCGGATCAGCTCGGGCTCGATCACGTCGGGGCGGCGCGGCACCGTGCGCGACAGCAGCGGCCGCGAGCCCGGCGCCATGCGGTGACGCTGGTCCTGCGAGTCGGCGCTGTGCGAGAGCTTCTTGCGGAAGGTGTAGTGCGCGTGGGCGAGCGCGCGCATCAGCGGCGCGTGGGTCGAGACGTTGAGCGTCTCGACCCGGTACGGGTTGCGCGCCGGATCGAGCGCCAGCGCCAGGGCGTCGGCGTCGTCGAGGTCGGCGCGACCCAGCACGCCGCGCACCGCGTCGGCCACCACCTGCGGCGCCCGCGCGCCGTAGTCGACCAGGCGCGACGAGCATCCGCCGAGCGACTTGTCGAAGGCCTCGGGCCAGGCGGCGTCGCCCGGGCCGGAAGGGGCGAGGCGGTTCTCGGGCACCGCCTCGGGCTCGAGCGGCGGCTCGCCCACCTCGGTGAAGAAGGCCGGGTCGACGCGCTCCACCTCGGCGACCATGCGGCCCACCACGTCGCGCGCCTCGTCGGGCGCGTCGCAGGCGGCCGCCATCCGGCGCAGGCGGTGCAGCACGATGCCCGACACCGTGTAGACCATCGCCGTGTGACAGGCGATCGGGATCACGTAGCGGGCGGTCTCGATCGCCTTCTTCTCGGCCTCGCGCGCCACGCTGCGCCCGAAGGCGCGGTTCTGGCGGTCCTTGAGCCGCCACAGGTCGGCGAGGATGCCGTGCGTCACCGGGAGCAGCCGCTCGGTGAGCTCGGCGTACGCGCGCCAGGCGTCGCCGACCGCGCGCTCGTACACCTCGCGCGCTTCGCCGGCCAGCGCGGGCGGCACGTGCGCGCGCACCTCGTCGAGCTTCACGTAGCGCTGGCTCTGCTGCTCGGTGTTGTAGAACGGGTAGGCGTGCAGGAAGCACCAGACGAGCTGGCGCGAGATGCCGGAGAGCGCGAACTCGAAGGTGGCGTGCTGGTAGACGGTGTGGTGGCCCCCCTGGAAGGTGAGCGGGCCGATGTTGCGCCGCTGGCGCTCGGTGATCTCGTCGGCCGCGATCACGCGCGGCGAGTAGCAGGTGCGCGCGGCGGCGATGGCGTCGTCGTAGGGCCGCTCGAACCAGTTGCGCAGTCGGACCTCGGGTCCGCTGTCGATGCTCGGCACGCGAGGCTCCGTCGAGGAAGCGGGGGAACGGGGGAACGGGGGAACGGAAGCCCACTTTGGCAGAGGCGGTGGGGGCGGGCAACCGAGCGGACGCCTCCCCTCGGGTGACGGCGTTTTCCCATTCTGGCCCAGGCGCCACCCATCGGAAACCGCACCCGGAGACCCGCCTCGATCGTGCGAAGCGGCGATTCCGGTGTTTTACAGGAGATTTGGGCAGCAGTTTTGCGTACTCTGTACGGTGTTGGGGTCTTGGCACGTGGCTTGCCATCTGCGAGAACCGGAGGCGTACGGGTTTCCCCTGAATAGACCCTGGACGAGATGGCGAAGATCTGGATCCTGCATCGAGACTCCCGCTGGCGTGCGGCGCTCCTGAGGCTGTTGGGCGAGTCCGATGTCCTGGCTGGTGATCCGTGCGCGCCGGGGGGGTTCGGCGAGGCGGCGCCCCCGGACGTGGTGCTGCTGGGCCTCGGAGGCGACTTCGAGGCCGAGCTGGAGTTCGTCCACCGCCACATGGGACGCGCGGGACGCGCCGCGTGGCTGGTGCTGGCCCCCCCGGCCGAGCTGGGCCGCGCCCGCCAGCTCTTCGATGCGCTGCCGGCGCCGGTGATCCCCGCCACCAGCGACCCGCGCGAGCTACGCCGCCGCATGCGCTCGACGCTGGCGCTGCGCGGGACCACCTCGCTGGGACAGCGCCTGCGGCGCGGATCGCTGCAGGATCGCTTCGCCCGCTGGCTCGCGGGCCTCGAGCTCGACGGTCTGCTCGAGGCGACCGACCCCGCGCGCGCCGCGCTCCCGGTGCTGGTCCGCGGCGAGCCCGGCACCGGCCGCGGGCTACTGGTGCGCTACCTGCACAGCGTCGCCAGCGGTGAGCCCCCGGGCGGCCTGGCGGTGCTCCGGGGCGCAGCCGGCGCGGACGCCGCCGCACTGCTTGCGGGGCTCGACTGGGAGGTGGGGCCCTCGCCGGGAACCGGCCCCGCGACGCTCTGGCTCGCGGAAGTGGACCGGCTCGACGGCGCCACCCAGCGCCAGGTATGCGACTGGATCGAGCACGGCCCACCGGGCCCGCTGGCCGCCCCGCGGATCCGCTGGATGGCGACGGCCGGCGACGACCCCGCGCGCCTCGATCCGCATCTGGACGCCCGCCTGGCCGACGCCTTGGCCGGCATCGAGCTGCGCCTGCCCCCGCTGCGCGAGCGCCCCGACTTCGACGAGCTCGTCCACGCCACGATCGCGGACTGGTGCCGCCGCCACGCCCTCCGCCCCCGCAGCTTCTCGCACGAAGCCCTCGCCGCCCTCCGCGACCATCCCTGGCCCCGCAACCTCCCCGAGCTCGACGCCGTCGTGGCCCGCACCCTCGCCGCCACCTCCGAGGACCCCGTCCCCGCGAGCGCGCTCCGCTTCGAGACACCACCCGCAAGCGGAGGCGAAGCCGAAGCGCGCAGCGAGCCG
>JASJBO010000236.1 GCA_030066475.1 Myxococcota bacterium | reverse complement strand
GCGACTCAGCGGTGCACGCCTACGACCACCGGGGCCACGGCCGCTCCGAGGGGCGGCGCAGCCACGTGGGGCGTTTCGACGAGTACCTGGACGATCTCGAGCGGATCCTCGAGCGCGTGCGCGCGGAGCATCCGGACCTGCCGCTCGAGCTGGTGGGGCACAGCATGGGTGGCCTCGTGGTGACCGCGCTGCTGTGCGAGCGCAAGCCCGACGTGCTGTGCGCCGCCGTCTCGGCGCCCGCCCTCCAGCTCGGCGAGGACGTGACCCGGACCCGTCAGCGCGCCGCGCGGCTGCTGCGCCGGCTCGCGCCGCGGCTGACGATGCTCTCCGGGCTCGACCCGAACGGGCTGTCGCGCGATCCCGACGTCGTGCGCGCCTATCTCGAGGACCCGCTCGTGGAGCGACGCATGACGGTGTCGCTCGCGAGCGAGCTGCTGTCCGCTGTCGCGCGCACCGCGGAGGGCGCGGGACGGGTGCAGGTGCCGATGCTGCTGATGCACGGCGAGGGCGACATGCACTGCCCGGCCGCCGGCAGCCGGCGCTTCCACGCGGGACTCCAGGGGCCCGGGCACCGGCTGCGCCTGTACCCGACGCTGCGGCACGAGATCTTCAACGAGCCCGAGCAGGATGCGGTGTTCGAGGATCTGCTGAGCTGGCTCCGCGAACGCGAGGCCTGAGGCGCGCGGCGATGGCGAAGCTCAGCCACCTCGACGCACGCGGGCGCGCGCGCATGGTCGACGTCGGCGAGAAGCCCGTGACCCGCCGCGAATGCGTGGCGCGCGGCGCGGTCCAGATGGCGCCCGAGACGCTGGCCCTGGTGACCGAGGGCCGCAATCCCAAGGGCGACGTGCTGGCCGTCGCGCGGCTGGCGGGCGTCCAGGCGGCCAAGCGCACCGCGGACTGGATCCCGCTGGCCCATCCGGTCCCGCTCGACGTCGTGGAGGTCGAGCTGGTGCCGGAGCCCGAGGCGTCCCGCATCGTGATCGAGGCGAGCGTGCGGGCTCAGGCGCGCACCGGCGTCGAGATGGAGGCGCTGGTGGCCGTCGCTGCGGCCGGGCTCACGGTCTACGACATGTGCAAGGCCGTCGACCGCGGGATGACGCTCGAGGCGGTGCGGCTCGAGAGCAAGAGCGGCGGCAAGAGCGGGACCTGGCAGCGGACCGAAGGGAAGTCGTAGAGTCTTGCGCTCCGGGAGAGCCGGGATTCGGGGGTTCAGACCGTGAAGCGCAACCAGATCTGGACCGCCCTGGGGCTCGCGATCGCCTTCCTCGCGCCCGCGGCGGTGGCCGGCGAGACGATCGAGCTCAAGCCCGACGAGCGCGCGAGCTGGAGCCCCGCCCAGCTCTTCGCCTGGGTCCGCCCGGGCCACAACTTCGGCGAGCGCAAGCTCGAGATCGAGTCCGTTCCCACCGGCGCCTCGCTCGACCTGTTCTACGTGCGCGCCAGCTTCCAGAAGCGCTACGAGCAGGCCTTCGCGCCCGTCACGGTGCTGCTGCCCAAGCGCATCGAGGCGGGGAAACGCGACTCGGTGACGATCCGCGCCTTCCTCGAGGGCCACAAGCTCCAGACGATGACGATCCCGGTGCGCGGGAAGCAGGAGCACATCGTCATCGACATGGAGCCGCTGCCCAACCTGCTGGTGGGCGCGTCCCATACGTACTTCGCCGGGCGCGCCGGCCTGGCGCTGCTGACCAAGGAGCAGCCCACGGTCCGCGTCCAGGACGGCAAGAGCTCGTTCACCGTGATCCTGGCCCAGACGGCCCGAAAGCCGGGCGTGAACGAGGTGCTCGGCGAGATCCGCAGCCCCCTGGTCGACCTGATCGAGGGCCAGCAGATCGGCGAGGACCTGCTCGTGAAGGTGGACCTCGCGGAGCAGGTGCGCTCCGACCAGCTCGAGCTGCGCTCGCGCCAGCGACACGATCCGGTGCGCGATCTGCACACCTTCGCGGTCGACATGATTCCGGCCGGCGAGGGCGCCGCGACCGCGGTCGAGCGCGCCCGGGACACGCTCCAGAAGATCGTGGGCGCCGACGTGACCGGCTGCAACGCCGCGTTCGACGACGCGCTGCGCGGCGAGCTCGACCGCGAGCAGCTCGCGCGCGCGCTGCGGCCGCGCGGCGAGTTCACCGACCCCTATCTGCGCACCGCGCTGCGGCGGCTCGGAGAGGTGTCGCCGGGTGGGGTGATCCGGGTCGGCGAAGACCGCGAGTTCCGGCCCGGCATCCCGCTCGAGCTGGCCGCCGCGGCCAGCGAGGCCTGGCAGGCGCGCGGCTACCTCGCGCTGCTGCGTCGCTGGGTGCAGCTGCTCGAGCCCCGGGAGTACCGGCAGGAGGCGCTGCGCAGCCTGCTCGCGCCCGAGTTCGCCATCGACCGCTTCGCGTCGGCGCTCAGCCGGGCGGAGAGTGCCGAGCGCCGCTGCCGCGGCACGAAGGCGAGCCGCTAGACTCGTAGGGCTCCCGGTCCCGCGGAGCCTTCCTTGAGTGCTTCCTCTTCCGCACCGGGAGCCGGCCTCGCGCTGGTGGCGGGCGACGGGCCGCGCGAGCGACTCGAGGCGCTCGGGCCCGAGGCGTTGGCCGATGCCGAGCTGCTGGCGCTGCTCCTGCGCACCGGTGGCGCGGGGCGCGACGCGCTCGGGCTGTCGCTGACGTTGCTGGCGCAGCACCAGGGTCTCCACGGACTCGCGGCCGCCAGTGCGAGTGTCTTGGCGCGGCCGCCCGGCATGGGGCCCGCAAAGAGTGCCACCCTGGTGGCCGCGCTCGAGCTCGGGCGACGGCTCGCCGCGCGCCGGCTGCGCGCCGGCGACCCGGTGCGCGGGCCGGGCGACGTGTTCCGCCACCTGCACCCCCGCCTGCGCGACGCGCGCCACGAGCGCTTCCTGGTGCTGCTGCTGGACGGCCGCCACCGCCTGGTGCGCGAGGTCGTCATCTCGCAGGGGACCCTCACCGCCAGCCTGGTGCATCCCCGCGAGGTGTTCCGCCCGGCGCTCCAGGAGGCAGCGGCCGCGGTCGTGCTGGTGCACAACCATCCGAGTGGCGATCCGACGCCCAGCCGCGAGGACCGCGAGGTCACCGAGCGTCTGGTGCGGGCCGGCGAGCTGCTGGGGGTCCCGGTGCTCGACCACATCGTGGTGGCCGAGCGCGGCTACGCGAGCCTGCGGGATCAGGGTGTGGTCCCGGCCCCCGGGGCGCCGGGAGGGCCGGACTAAGGGGATCCGGCCGGGCCGACGATAGGAGGGCGAGCCGCCCCGGAGGGCGGGAGGTCATCGGCATGGCAGAGGCAGCGGAGAAGGTCGTGCTCCGAGAGGACGGCTCGGAGATCCGGACCCAGATCGAGCGGCGGCGGGCGGCCCGCGCTCCGCTGGTCGTGCGCGTCAGCTACTCCACCGTGGACGCGCTCTTCTCGGAGTTCTCGCGCAACATCAACGAGGGTGGCGTCTTCATCGAGACCGACAATCCGCCCGGGCCGGATACGCGCGTCGCGCTCCAGTTCCAGCTCCCCGGCAGCGACGAGCCGGTCACGGCGCGCGGCCGGGTGGCCTGGATCCAGCAGGCGCAGGGCGACGAGCCCGCCGGCATGGGTGTGGAGTTCGAGCATCTCGATCCCGACGCCCGCACCCGCATCGACGAGCTCGTCCGCAATCTCCGCCGACAGTAGGCAGCTTCGCCCGCGCCGCCCCCCGAGAGGGGCCTCACTCTAGAACGGGATGTCGCTCTCTCCGCCCGGTGCGGCCGAGCCACCGCCTCCGCCCGGGCTGTCCTGGCCGCCGCCGCCGCCCGCGCCGCCCGCGCCGCGCGGGCCGCCCAGGAACTGGACGGTCTGGGCGTGGATCTCGGTGGTCTGGCGCTTGTTGCCTTCCTTGTCTTCCCAGTCCCGCGTGCGCAGCTGACCCTCGATGTAGACCGTGCGGCCCTTCGAGAGGTACTGCGCGCACAGCTCGGCCGTCTTGGCCCAGGCCACGATCCGGTGCCACTCGGTGCGCTCCTCGCGCTGCCCGTCGCGGCTGTTCCACTGCTCCGAGGTGGCGAGCGAGAAGTTCGCAACCGCCTGCCCGTTCTTCGTGTAGCGGAGCTCGGGGTCGCGCCCGAGGTTCCCGATCAGGATGACTTTGTTGACGCCTGCCATGGTGCGAGGGGTCTCCGTCGAGGATCTTGGGGGTGAGCGGCCATGATTCACCCGGCCCGCGCCCACGTCAAGCGCGATCGCCGTTCACGTGAACACGGGTCACGTGAACACGGCTCCACGGGCGATTGACACTGGCTCGGACCGACCCCTACCGTCTTCAGCGTGAAGAACGCGCTGCGACTCGCGCTCGTGGGCGTCTACACCCTCGTGATCGGCTTCCCAGTGATCCTGACCAGCCTGATCCCGGGCCTGTACCCGGCCGCGATGTGGCTCGCGCGCACCTGGATTCGCTGGAACCTGGCGACCTTCGGCGTGCGCGTCGAGACCGAGGGGCTCGAGAACGTGCCCCGCGAGAGCCCGGTCGTGTTCATGTCGAACCACCAGAGCCTGTTCGACATCGCCGCGCTGATCGAGACGCTGCCCGTGGAGTGGCGCTTCGTGGCGAAGCGCGAGCTGTTGCGGGTGCCGATCTTCGGCTGGTGCGTCGCCAGCACCGGCCAGATCATCATCGACCGCGGGAACCGCGAGAAGGCGGTCGCCAGCCTGGAGCGCGCCGCCGACCGCATCCGCGCCGGCGTGAACGTGATCGTCTTCCCCGAGGGCACGCGCAGCCCCGACGGCACCCTGCGCGCCTTCAAGAGCGGGGGCTTCCACCTCGCCCTCCAGGCGGGCGTCCCGATCGTGCCCGTGACGGTCTCGGGCAGCCATCGGATCGCGCGCAAGGGGAGCATCGACGCGCACTCGGGGCGCATCCGGATCACCTACGGCAAGCCGATTCCGACCCACGACGTGCCGCTCGAGGAGCGCGAGCAGCTCAAGGCCCGGGTGCGGGAGGCGATCGCGCGCGGCTACGACCCGGTGCTCCAGGGACGGTCGCGGATCGACCCGCCGCTCGCCGTGGCTTGACGCCTCGCTCCACGCCTGAGTACCTTCTCGGCATTCCCGTCCCGGGGGGGGACGTGGTCATCCATCAGCGTCATTCACAGTGCCGCCGCCATCATGAGTGCCGGCGCCATCATGGCTAGGGCGAGCGCGCGCAGTCGCCGCGCCGAGCCCGAGGAGTCTGCGCTCCGTCGCTGGGCGGGGGAGTGGCTCGGCCTGGGGCTGATCGCGCTCGCGGCGCTGGCGGCCCTGGCCCTGGCCACCTACACGCCCAACGACCCGCTGTTCCGCTTCACCGAGGTCGGCAACGGGGCCGGCGTGGTGGGGGCGAACCTGGCCGGCCTGCTGCACCGGGCCGCCGGCTGGGGCGGTGCCGTGCCAGTGGGCGTGGCCGTGGTGCTGGGCGGCCGGCTGCTGCTGGTGCGCGGCCTGCCCACGGCCCGCTTCTGGGCCGGCGCCGCGGCGCTGCTGCTGGCGCTCGCCACCCTGCCGCCGCTGCTGCACGGGGTCGCACCCGAGTCCTTCCCGCCCGACCAGGGCGGCTGGCTGGGCGAGCGGCTGGCGGGGCTCCAGCGGATCCTGGTCAGCCTGTGGGGCGCGCTCCTCCTGAACGGTCTGCTCGCCGCGGTGGGAACGCTCTCGGTGCTCGGCATTCCCACCGGGCGCGCGCTGGCCTTCGTGCTGGCCGTGGCCGACCGCGTCGTGCGCGCCGTGGGCACCGCGCTTGCGGTGTGCGGCCGCATGTTGGCGCGCGCCGCCGCGGCGCTGGCCGCGGGCGTCGCCGCGGCCGCCGCGCTGGCGCACGGCGCACTCCAGGCCGGAACCCGGGCGCTCGCGCGCGGCTGGCAGTCGCTGGGCGTGTGGCGCGCGCGGCGCGCGCGCCGCGCCGAGGCTGCGGCCGCCGCCGCACCGCTGCTCGCGCCCGAGGCCCTCGAGGAGGAGGTGAAGCCGGGTCCGCCGGCCATCGCGCGCGAGGACGAGCCGCTCGAGGCCGAGCGCCCGCTGCCGCCGCGCGGCCGCTCGCGCCCGCGCGAGGAGCCCGCGATCGTCGACCACCGCGAGCAGAAGAAGGCGAAGAAGCCCGAGCAGGAGGCCTTCACCTTCTCCGAGCAGACGCTCAGCGGACCCTACGAGCATCCGGACATCGGCATCTTCCAGCGGCCTCCGGACACCGGCAAGAGCTACGACCGCGAGAGCCTGATCATGAACTCTCGCATCCTCGAGAAGAAGCTCTCCGACTTCGGCGTCAACGGCCGCGTCGTCACCGTGCACCCCGGGCCGGTGATCACGATGTACGAGTTCGAGCCCGCGTCGGGCGTCAAGGTCAACCGCATCACCAGCCTGGCCGACGACCTGGCGCTGGCGCTGCGTGCGCTCTCGGTGCGCATCATCGCGCCGCTGCCCGGCAAGTCGGTGGTGGGGATCGAGATCCCCAATCCCGACCGCGACATCGTCTACATCCGCGACCTGCTCGAGTCCGAGAGCTTCCGCAAGAGCCGCTCGAAGCTCACGCTCGCGCTCGGCAAGGACATCTTCGGCAACCCCATCGACGCCGACCTGGCCAAGATGCCGCACCTGCTCGTGGCGGGCGCCACCGGCACCGGCAAGAGCGTGTTCCTCAACTCGCTGCTGTGCTCGATCCTGTGCCGCGTCTCGCCCGACGAGATGAAGCTGCTGCTGATCGACCCGAAGATCCTGGAGCTGTCGATCTACGAGGGCATCCCGCACCTGATCGCCGACGTCGTGACCAACCCCAAGCGCGCCGCCGCCGCGCTGCACGGGATCGTGGTCAAGATGGAGGAGCGCTACCAGATGATGGCGGCGCTCGGCGTGCGCAACATCAACCAGTTCAACGAGCGCGTGAGCGAGCTGATCGCCGACGGCCACCAGAGCTTCCGCCTCAAGAAGAAGCCCGGCGAGGAGGAGGGCCGCGAGCTCCCGCTCCAGCGCATCCCGTACATCGTCGTGGTGATCGACGAGCTCGCCGACCTGATGGTGGTGTCGGCGCGCGACGTCGAGGAGGCGCTCCAGCGGCTGGCGCAGATGGCGCGCGCCGCCGGCATCCACCTGGTGCTGGCCACGCAGCGGCCCAGCGTCGACGTGCTGACCGGCGTGATCAAGGCGAACTTCCCGTCTCGCATCGCGTTCCAGGTGGCGTCGCGCACCGACTCGCGCACCATCCTCGACCAGAACGGCTCCGAGCACCTGCTGGGCCAGGGCGACATGCTCTACCTGGCGCCCGGGACGTCGAAGCTCCAGCGCATCCACGGCGCCTTCGTCTCCGAGAAGGAGGTCACCGAGCTGGTCGCGTTCCTGCGCCAGCAGGGCACGCCGCAGTTCGACGAGACGCTGATCCGCGCCAAGGAGGAGAGCGAGGCGAAGGAGGAGCGTGGCGAGGATGTCGACGACCTGTACGACCGCGCCATCGAGATCGTCGCCGAGACCCGCAACGCCTCGATCTCCTACATCCAGCGCCGCCTCAAGATCGGCTACAACCGCGCCGCCCGGATCATCGAGCAGATGGAGCAGGACGGCGTCGTCGGCCCCCAGGAGGGCACCAAGCCCCGCGACGTCTTCGTCCGCCCCGTCGACGCAGACGTCGAATGATCGCCGCCACGCCGCGTCCAAGCCCCGTGGCGACCCGAACCGTCCTGGCTCTGCTCCTCGCCTGCGCCTGCCTGACCGCGTCCCGCCCGCCTGCCAACGCGGACGAGGCGAACGAGGTCGCCGGCGCAAGCGGAGGCGAAGCCGAAGCGCGCAGCGAGCCGCAGGCGAGCGAAGTCCGCAAGCCGCCGGAGGCGGCGCGCAGCGAGCCGCAGGCGAGCGAAGTCCACGAACTAGATTGCGCCGAGGCGGTGGCGCTTCGCGTCCAGGCCCACTACGACGCAGTCCAGGACCTGACCGCGCGCTTCCGGCAGACCACCGAGCGGGTCGCCCTGGGCAGCATGGGCGGCGCGGCCCTCGAGGCCGCCGGCGAGGTCGTGTTCGCCAAGCCCGGCCGGATGCGCTGGTCGTACGAGACGCCGGAGCCGAGCCTGGTGGTGAGCGACGGCGAGTCGATGTGGATCTACGACCCGGGCATGCGCGAGGCGCAGCACCTGCCGCTCGGGCCCGAGCTGCTCTCGGGCGCGGCCATCCAGTTCCTGCTCGGCGAGGGGCGCGTGCTCGAGCAGTTCGCGGTGTCCACGACCGATTGCGACGCCGACCCGATCCGCCTCGACCTGGCTCCGCGTGCCGACGCGCCCTACGAGCGCCTCGAGATGGTGGCGGAACCCCGCACCGGCCTCGTCGTCGAGACCACGGTCGTCGACCTGTTCGGCAATCGGACCCGGGTGGCGCTCGAGCAGGTGCGGACCAACACCTCGCCGGGAGACGCCCTGTTCGAGTTCGTGCCCCCGGAGGGCACCCGGGTTCTCGAGCTGCCACCGGCTCCTGCGCCGTGAGGTGGCTGCCGGGCGGCTGTCCCACGGGCCTCCGAGCCCCGAGGGGCGCAAGGTGCTGCGCAGGGAGGCGGTCCAGTGCCCATTGGTTCACCGCCCGGGAACGCTCTGCCACCATCTCGCCGGCTCCGGCAGCCGCATTTCCGACGCAGGCCGTCGGCAGACTGACGGCAGCGCGGCGGCCCGGTCTCCGCAGCCTGTCCAGGATGACGGCAGCGCCTGCCGGCGTCTCGCCGGCTCCCTGCGACCGCGCGCGCTGGCCGGCAACTCAGCAGGTGGAGGGGCGCGTCGCGGCGCGACCCGCCGCGGCAGGCGGGGGCGTCGGCCGCGAGTTCCGGATCGCGTCTAGCATCTCCGGTGCTCTTTCTATAGGCTCGTAAATGTCTGTTTCCAAGTCGGAAAACGTCGATCGAATGTGGCCGGAACGGAGTTCGTCGACCTCGCTGCAACGAGGGCCCGCTGCGGGTCCGAGTGCGACGGCGATTTGCGGCGGCGGGATCGGCAACCAGCCCCACAACGGCACGGCCGGAATGCCTGGTGCCGACCGGGCCCAGGTGTCGGGTGACGGAAAAAAGCGTAGGGAAGACGCGGGAAACAACCCCCGAGACGCATCGGTTCTGCAGCCGAATGACGCACTGAGCGGTGATGGCACCCGGATTGCAGCTACAGCTGAACGAGTACGTCGGGTTCTGTGGTGGCGCAGAGCCAAGGGACGAGGGGAGTCCGCATCATGAGCAGTAGCGACTTCGACGATTCGAGTGGTTCGGGGCGCAAGGGTTTCGTGCGCGATGTGATGCGACGCATCTCTGCGTCGGGTCCGCGCCCGGGCGACGATCCCGAGCGGGACGGGGGCTCCTCCGAGGACGCGGTGGAGGATCTCTCCGACGCGCTGCGCTTCTTCGGCAGCGACTCCACCGAGTTCCGCCGCCGCCTCGACCGCGTGCTGGCGGAGTACGACTCGGTGCGCCGCCGCTATCAGCTCGCGCGCCAGCAGCTCGCCGACGCCGAGCGCCAGAACGAGAAGCTGGTGCACACGCTCCAGGAGGCGAAGCAGCAGATCGAGCTCCTCAAGGAGGAGGTCGACAAGCTGTGCGCGCCGCCCAACAGCTACGGCGTGTTCACGCAGGTCAACAAGAACGGCACCGCCGAGATCGTGATCGACGGCCGCCCGATGCGCGTGAACGTCCACCCCAAGGTGGATCCGCACCAGTTCGAGGAAGGCCAGCTCGTCCTGCTCAACGAGGCCTTCAACGTGATCGAGCCCGCCGGCTACGTGCAGCGCGGCGAGATCGCGTCGGTGATCGAACTGCTCGGCGATGGCCGCGCCATCGTGCTGGGTCACACCGACGACGAGAAGGTGGTGACGCTGACCTCGCGACTGCGCGAGGAGAAGCTCAAGGCCGGCGACCACATCATGGTCGACGTCCGCACGCAGTACGCGTTCGAGAAGATGCCGAAGTCGGCGGTCGAAGAGGTGATGCTCGAGGAGATCCCCGACGTCACCTACGAGAAGATCGGCGGCCTGGGCGAGCAGATCGAGATCCTGCGCGACTCGGTCGAGCTGCCCTACATGCACCCCGACGCGTTCGCCGAGCACAAGCTCTCGCCGCCCAAGGGCATCCTGCTGTACGGCCCGCCGGGCTGCGGCAAGACGCTGATCGCGAAGGCGGTGGCCAACAGCCTGGCCGGCAGCATCGAGGTGCGCACCGGCAAGAAGACCGCGGCCTACTTCCTGAACGTGAAGGGCCCGGAGCTGCTGAACAAGTACGTCGGCGAGACCGAGCACAAGATCCGCGAGGTGTTCCGCAAGGCGCGCGAGAAGGCCAGCGAGGAAGTCCCCGTCGTGATCTTCTTCGACGAGATGGACTCGCTGTTCCGGATGCGCGGCTCGGGCATCTCCTCGGACATGGAGGCCACGGTCGTCGCGCAGTTCCTGTCCGAGATCGACGGCGTCGAGGCGCTGAAGAACGTGATCGTGATCGGCGCCAGCAACCGGCAGGACCTGATCGACCCGGCCGTGCTGCGGCCCGGCCGCCTCGACCTGAAGGTCAAGGTGAACCGGCCCGATGCCCAGGCGGCCCACGACATCTTCGGGATCTACCTGACGACCGATCTCCCGTTCCATCGGAACGCGGAGGAGAAGTACGGCAGCGACCCGCAGAAGGTGGTCGACGGCATCATCAAGGACACCATCGAGCAGATGTACGCCACCTCCGAGGAGAACAAGTTCCTCGAGGTGACCTACGCGAAGGGCGAGCGCGAGATCTTCTACTTCAAGGACTTCTCGAGCGGCGCGATGATCCAGAACATCGTCGACCGCTGCAAGACGAAGGCCGTGAAGAGGCTGATCCGCGACGGCGAGCGCGGCATCAAGCTGGAGGATATGCTCGAGAGCGTGCGCGAGGAGTTCAAGGAGAACGAGGACCTCCCGAACACCACCAATCCGGACGACTGGGCGCGCATCTCGGGCCGCAAGGGCGAGCGGATCATCAACGTCCGCACCCTCATCACCGGCATCAATCGCAACGAGGGCAAGAGCGTCGAGGACATCCGGTCGGGTCAGTACCTGTAGGCCGAGTCGACGATGGGAAGTCCATGGCGATACCGAAGGTGATGGGGACGGAGATCGAGTACGGGATCATCGTCAAGAACGATCGCGACTTCGACCCGATCTCCAGCTGCGTGCTCCTCGTCAACTCGTATCGCGAAGAGCAGACCGCCCGCATCCTCTGGGACTACGACCAGGAGAACCCGCTCGCCGACGCGCGCGGCTTCCAGGTGGAGGGGGAGAAGTACACCCCCAACCAGCAGGAGAACATCGCCCGCAACAAGACGCTGGTGAACGGGGCGCGCTACTACGTCGA
>JASJBO010000235.1 GCA_030066475.1 Myxococcota bacterium | reverse complement strand
CCCGCCTTGCTCTCGACCCGGCGCTCGACGACCTGCGCGCCCGGCGCGGAGCCGCCGAGCTTCTCGCGCAGCTGGGTCGCCTCCTCGTCGTCGAGCGAGGCCATCGGACTGCGCAGGTCGATCCCGACCGACTTGGCCTTGTCGACCAGCTCGGCCCGGTCGATCCCGAGCTCTTCCGCGATCTTGTATGCCCTGATCTTTGCCATTTCTCCGCCGCGCGGGCCGGAACCCTAGCTCTATTCCACACCCTTGGCTTGGGCGGGTTCGGCCGTCGGGGCGACCGCCTCCGGGGCCGGCTCGGCCGCACTCGCCTCGGCGGCCGCCGCGGCGGCCTCTTCCGCGAGCCGCGCCGCCTCGGCCTCGGCCTCTTGCTGCCGCTGCACCTCGGCCAGCTCGGCGGCGCGCTGCTTGACGGCCTCGGCGCCCGCCTCGTCGATCCCCGGCAGCTGCGTCAGCAGCTCCACCGGACACTGCGCCAGATCGTCGAGCGAGGTGATGCCCTGCTGGAGCAGGATCTCGGCCTCGGGCTCGCCCCATCCCTCGACGACGGACACCGCCTGCGCCAGCCAGCCCGCGATCTCGCGCATGCGCGACTCGCTCTTGATGTCGATGCGCCAGCCCGTGAGCTGAACGGCGAGCCGCACGTTCTGGCCCTTGCGCCCGATCGCCAGCGAGAGCTGGTCGTCGGGCACGATCACGTCCATCGAGCGCGCCCCCTCGTCGATGATCACCTTCGAGACCTGCGCCGGCGACAGCGAGCTGCACACGTAGCGGGCCGGGTCGGGGCTCCACGGCACGATGTCGATGCGCTCGCCGCGCAGCTCCTGCACCACCGACTGCACGCGGCTCCCCTTCATGCCGACGCAGGCGCCGACCGGGTCCACGTCGCTGTCGCGCGAGGCCACGGCGATCTTCGAGCGCACGCCGGGCTCGCGCGCGGCCGACTCGATCGTGACGATGCTCTCGTAGATCTCCGGCACCTCCTGCTCGAACAGCTTGCGCAGCAGCTCGATGCAGGCGCGCGACAGGATGATCTGCGGCCCCTTGCTCGCCTTGTTCACGTCGATCACGTAGGCGCGGATGCGGTCGCCCGGGCGATAGCTCTCGCGCGGCACCTGCTCCTTGGCCGGCAGCACCGCCTCGGCGCGGCCCAGATCGACGATCAGCGAGCCCTTCTCGAAGCGGCGCACGATGCCGTTCACCACCTCGCTCCTGCGGTCCTTGTACTCGTCGAAGACGATGTCGCGCTCGGCGTCGCGGACGCGCTGGATGATCACCTGCTTGGCGGTCTGGGCCAGGATGCGGCCGAAGCCGGCGGTGTCGAGCTTGACGCCGATCTCGTCGCCCACCTCGACGTCCGGGTCGAGCTCGCGCGCCTTGGCGACGATGACCTGCGTCTCGGGGTCCATCACGTGCTCGACCACGGTGCGGAAGTCGAACAGCTCGACCTCGCCGGTCTCGTCGTTGAAGCGCGCCTCGATCTCCTTCTCGGCCCCGAACTTCTTGCGGGCCGCCTGGCGCATCGCCTCCTCGACGGCCCCCACGATCGTGTCGCGGTCGATGCCCTTGTCCTTCGCGAGCTGATCGATCTCGCGCTTGAGCGGAAGCAGATTCATTCGTGGGCTCCTTCCGCCGGGGCGGCCTGGGACGACCGGCCTCGGCGCCCGCTGCGGACCCGCCGGCGGCTGGGCAGGCGCTCGAAGTCGGCGCCCGTGAACTCGTAGATGCGATTGGCGCGGGAGACGGCGTCGAACGGGACCTCGACCGCCTCGCCGTCCACCCGCACGACGAGCCGGTCGCCGTCGAACTGCTCGAGGACGCCGCGGAAGCGCTTGCGCCCCGCGAGCGGGCGCCGCGTCTCGAGCCGGATCTCGTGGCCGACGGCGGCCTCGAAGTCGCGCTCGCGCGACAGCACGCGGTCGAGACCGGGCGACGCCACCTCGAGCCGATAGCTCTCGGGAATCGAGTCTTCCGCATCCAGACAGCTCTCGAGCTCGCGCGACACCCGGGCGCAGCCGTCGATCGGCACCCGGCCGTCGCCCTCGGGCGTGTCGACCACCACGCGCACCACGCAGCCCGGGCCGCTACCCGCCAGCGAGGCGTCGACGAGCTCGAGCCCGTGGTCCTCCACCACGGGCTCGACGACGCGTCTCAGGCTCTCCGGAATATCTCGGTACATAAAACGAAAAAAGCGGACGCGGAGGTCCACTTCCTCAGTCGTCCGGCGGGGGTACACCAGACCGCGCAAGTCGGCGCAAAGTATCCGAATTTCACGGCAAAGGCAAGCGGATCCAGGCCACTCAGCCCCGCGGGGGGAGCTCCAGCGCGCCGATCAGATCGGCGACTCGCGCGCAGCCCTGAGCGGCCGCGTAGCGCGCGAGCCCGTCGGCGGCCTCGGGCGCTGCGAGCGGGTTCAGATAGCTGGCGGTGCCCACCTGGACGGCCGTCGCGCCGCACAGCAGGAACTTCGCCGCGTCCTCGCCGCTGCCGATCCCGCCGATCCCGCAGATCGGGATCCCGACGGCCTGCGACGCCTGCCAGACCATCCGCAGGGCCACCGGCAGGATGGCCGGGCCCGAGAGCCCGCCCAGCACGTTGCTCAGCACCGGGCGCCGGGTGGCGAGGTCGACGTCGAGCGCCTGGAGGGTGTTGATCAGCGACAGGCCGTCTGCGCCCTCCCCCTCGCACACGCGCGCCATCTCGCGGATGTCGGTCACGTTGGGCGAGAGCTTCACCAGCAGCGGCAGCGAGGTCGCGCGCCGGACGGTGCGCACCAGCTCGCCCAGCAGTGCCGCGCGCTGGCCGAACTCGATGCCGCCGCTCTTGACGTGGGGGCACGAGGCGTTGATCTCGAGGCCGGCGACCTGCTCCACGCCGGTGAGTCGCTTGCAGACCTCGGCGTAGCGCTCGATCTCGGTCTCGAACACGCTCGCGATGACGGGCAGCTCGCGCGGCAGCAGCGGGAGCTTCTCGGCGACGAAGGCATCGACGCCGACGTTCTCGAGGCCGATCGCGTTGAGCATCCCGGCGGCGGTCTCGGCGATGCGCGGCGGCGGGTTCCCGTGGCGCGGCTCCAGCGTCAGGCTCTTGGCGACGATGCCACCCAGCCGCGTGAGGTCGAAGAACGGCGCCAGCTCGCTGCCATAGCCGAAGGTGCCCGAGGCGGTCAGCACCGGGTTGCGCAGCCGGATGCCCGCCAGCTCGACGCGGCTGTCGACGCCCGCGCTCACGGGACACCCGCCCAGGCCACCGCCGTCGCGTCGAAGACCGGCCCGTCGCGGCACACCAGGGCGAAGCCGTCGTCCGCGCGCGGCACCGCGCAGCCCAGGCACACCCCGAAGCCGCAGGCCATGCGGTTCTCGAGCGAGACCTGGCAGGGGCGCCCGGCGGCGGCGGCGATCTCGGCGCTGCGCCGCATCATCGGCGTGGGTCCGCACGCGTACACACTCGCCGCAGGCCCCGGCTCGTCGAGCGCCGCCTCGAGCAGCGCGGTGACCAGCCCCTGCGTCCCTGCGCTGCCGTCCTCGGTGGCCACGCGCAGCTCGACGTCGAGCGCGGCGAAGTCGGCGCGCGCCATCAGGCCGCCGGCGCTGCGCGCTCCGAGCAGCACCGCCACGGGTCCGCGCTCGCGCGCGCGCACCGCCAGGTCGTAGAGCGACGCGATGCCCGTCCCGCCGCCCACCAGGAGGGCGCGCGCCCCGGGCTCGGGCAGCGCGAAGGGCTGGCCCAGCGGGCCCACGGTGCGCACCCGATCGCCCGCGCGGGCCTCGGCGAGCAGCGCGGTGCCGCGCCCCGACACCTTGTAGAGCACCTCCACGGCCTCCCCGGCGACGCGGAAGACGGCCATCGGGCGCGGCAGCAGCGGGTCGAAGCGCGGGGCCGAGCCGCGCGCCCCCGGCGAGAGCATCAGGAACTGACCGGGACCCGCGCCCGGCCAGCCCGGCACCTCGAGACGCAGGCGGCGGTTGCCGCCGCCCTCGTCGGCGTTGTCGAGCACCGCCGCGTCGACGCGCAGCGGCAGGCGGGGGTCGGTCACGCGGTCTCCCGGTTCATCAGCACGGCGTCCTCGCCGCCCGGGTAGTAGCGCGAGCGCCGTCCGACGGCGACGAAACCGTGTTTCGCATAGAAGGCCCGGGCCGGCGCGTTGGTCGCGCGCACCTCGAGCCAGACGGCGCGGGCGCCGGCGCCGAGCGCGCGAGCGAGCAGCGCCCCGGCCAGACCGCGGCGCCGCGCGGCGGGATCGACGCCCATGTGCATCACGTGCAGCTCGTCGAGCACCCGGCGCGCGAGCAGGTAGGCGACCGGCCGCCCGGCCGACTCGATCAGCAAGGCGTGCGCGTCGGGGTGCACCAGCTCGGCTTGCACCGCGGCGCGCGACCACGGCTCGGCGAAGCAACGGGCGGCGAGCGCCGCGATCGCGCCGGCGTCGGCGGCGTGCGCGGATCGCAGCCGGGCGTCGTCCGGCCGGCGCTCGAGCCCCGCGCCGCCGGGCTCAGCCACGCTCGATCTCGAGCGCGCGGATCTTGCGCGACAGGCTCTCGCGCGCGAGTCCCACCGCCTCGGCGGTGCGCGAGACGTTCCAGCCGTGCTCGCGCAGCTTGCCCACCAGGTAGTCGCGCTCGAAGGCGCGCCGCGCCTGGTCGAGCGTCTGCCCCTCGAGCGCGCGCGCGTCCCCGTCGCGCAGCGCGTCCGGAAGGTCGTCGGGCGTGATGCGGGCGCCGGGGGACATCAGCACGAGCCGCTCGGTCAGATTGCGCAGCTCGCGCACGTTCCCGGGCCAGGCGTAGCCCTGCAGCAGCGACATCGCGCGGGGCGCGATCTTCACCGCGCGGGTGCCGGAGTCGGCGCAGAACTCCTCCACGAAGGCCTGCACCAGCGACGGAATGTCCTCGCGCCGCTCGCGCAGCGGCGGCACGTGGAACGGGATCACCGCCAGCCGGTAGTACAGGTCCTCGCGGAAGTGACCCGCCTCGATCTCCTTCTCGAGGTCCTTGTTGGTGGCCGCGATCACCCGCACGTCCACCTCGATCGTCTCGGTGCCGCCCACCCGCTCGAACTTGTGCTCCTGCAGGATGCGCAGGACCTTGGCCTGGGTCTTCAGCGACATGTCGGCGATCTCGTCCAGGAAGATCGTGCCCCGGTCGGCCAGCTCGAACTTGCCGCGCTTGCGGGCGATCGCGCCGGTGAACGCGCCCTTCTCGTGGCCGAACAGCTCGGACTCGATCAGCTCCTCGGGGATCGCCGCGCAGTTCACCTCGACGAAGGGCCCCTCGGCGCGACGGCTCTGGACGTGGATCTGACGGGCCACCAGCTCCTTGCCGGTGCCGTTCTCGCCGGTGATCAGCACCCAGCCGTTGGTGGGCGCCGCCTGTCCGATCTGCTGCTTGAGCTTCTGGATCGGCTCGGAGTCGCCCAGGATCTGGTGCGCGCGCAGCGCCTCCGAGCGCAGCCGCTGGTTCTCCCGCTCGAGGCGGCTCTGCTCGAGCGCGTGCTCGATGGTGAGCAGCAGCTTCTCGACCGAGAGCGGCTTCTCGATGAAGTCGAAGGCGCCGAGCCGCGTGGCCCGCACCGCCGTCTCGATCGTGCCGTGGCCGCTCATCATCACCACCGGCAGGGCCGGCCGCGTGCGGTGCAGCTCTTCGAGCACCTGCATGCCGTCGCGACCGGGCATCGCGATGTCGAGCAGCACCAGGTCGGCGTCGTCGCCGTCGAGCGCGGCCAGCGCGGTGTCGCCGTCGGCCGCGGAGCCGACCCGGTAGCCCTCGTCGGACAGCAGGCCGCCGAGCGAGCGCCGGATGCTCTCCTCGTCGTCCACGACCAGGATGCGCTTCAAGTCGAGCCTCCGCGGAGCGGGATCTCGACGATCAGGCGCGTGCCGCGCGGACGGGCGTCGTGGACGCGCACGTAGCCGCCGTGGTCGGCCACGATGCGCGAGACGATCGCCAGCCCCAGCCCGGTGCCGTGCTGCTTGGTCGAGTAGTACGGCTCGAACACGCGGCGGCGGTCCTCGGAGCGGATGCCGATGCCGTCGTCCACGACCTCGAGGCGCACGGCGCGCAGCGGCGCGTCGTGCACCGTGCGCAGCTCCACGTGGCCGCTGTCGAAGCCGGCCTCCTCGGCCCGCCGCTCGCGGATCGCCGCCACCGCGTTGTCGATCAGGTTGGTGAGCAGGCGCCCGAACTGGTCGGCGTCGATCTCGACGCTCGGCAGCTCCGGATCGAGGTCGGTCTTGAGCGCCACGCCGGGGGTGGCTGCGTAGCGCCCCGCCGCCTCGCGCACCAGGCGGTTCAGGTCGTCGGGACGCGGGTTCGCCTGCGGCAGCCGGGCGAAGTTCGAGAACTCGTTGACCAGCAGCTTCAGGCTCTCGACCTGGCCCGTGATCGCGTCGACGCACTCGTCGAACACCAGGGCGTCGTCGGTGCGCGCCGCCAGCCGCTCGCGGAAGCGCCGGCGGATGCGCTGCGCGGAGAGCTGGATCGGCGTCAGCGGGTTCTTGATCTCGTGGGCGATGCGGCGCGCCACCTCCTGCCAGGCCTCCATGCGCTGCACCTTCACGAGCTGCGAGTAGTCGTCGAACACGACGACCGTGCCGAGCACCCGAGCGTCCTCGTCCTTCAGCAGCGCGACCGTCACCAGCAGGGTCAGCACGTCCTCGCCGATCGGGAGCTGGACCTGGCGCCGCATGCTCTCGCGCACGCCCGGGCGCAGGCTGGCGCCCAGCTCGCGCACGATGTCGACCTGCTCGGGCCGCTTCAGCACGTCCTCGACGCGCGCGCCCACCAGGCCGAGCCCGGGCGGGATGCCGAGCAGCCGCTGGGCCGAGGGGTTGATCGTGTTGATGCGGCCCTCGGCGTCCAGCGAGATCACGCCGGCGCCGATGTTGCGCAGCACCACCTCCATGTAGGAGCGCCGCTGCTCGAGCTCGGTGTTGGACTGCTCGAGGTGTCCGCGCGCCTCCTTCAAGTCGCGCGTCATGCGGTTGAACGAGGTGACCAGCAGGCCGATCTCGTCGTCCGACTCGGCCCGCACCTCGACGTCGAGGTTGCCGCGCGCCACCTCGGCGGTGCCCTCGGCCAGCGCCTGGATCGGCGTGGAGACGCTCTTCGCCATGCGAAAGCCCCACCACACGGCGAACAGCAGCGCCACCAGCGAGAACAGCAGCAGCTCGAGCTGGTAGATGCGCTCGATGTAGCCCGCCGACGGCTGGAGGCGCCGGTACTCGTCGTGCGCGGCGCGGATCTGCTCGAGCTTGGTGGTCAGCGCGAACGGCACGAAGTAGTTCACCACGACGGCCCCGACCGTCTCGCCCTCGCGGAAGGTCGAGGCGACCGGCACCGCGCCGCGCACCACGCTGCCCCCCACGGCCTCCTCGACCCGCGAGCCCGCCGTGCCCGCCAGCGCGATGCTGACGAGATCGCTGTCGGGACGCGAGAAGTTCGCGGCGGGGATCTCCGGGTTGACCGCCACCACCAGCTCCTCGCCGGTGGCGCTGAACACCTCGACCACGCCCAGGTTGTAGTCGCGCTGCCTCTCCTGGATGAAGCTGGCCAGCGACTCGAGGTTGTCCTGGCGCAGCAGCTTGTCCTGGGTGATCTGCTCGGCGATGCGCTGGCCGAAGCCCAGCGCGTTGGTCTCGGCCGACTGGTAGTAGATGTCCGCGACCTGGCGGCTCTCGTCGAGCGTCCGGTCGATCTGAAGGCTGAACCAGGTGCCGATCGACTGGCCGATGATCGACGACGACACCAGGAACAGCACCGCGGTGGGCACCGCCGTCACGATCAGGAAGGCCGCCACGAACTTGAGGTTCAGGTGCGACCCGAGCGCCCCGCGGCGCCGCTCGAACACGAGCTTCACCAGGTTGCGCGACACCAGGTAGATCAGCACGAAGACCAGCAGCACCAGCAGCGTGTTCAGGAACAGGAACAGCGCGCCGCCGGCGAGCGGCAGCGACGGACGGGGCGTGGCGGCCCACTGCTGCCCGACCACGATGCCGACGATGGCGATCAGCAGCAGCGAGGCCAGCCAGATCTCGCGCCGCCGCTTGCGGCGCTCGGCCAGCGAGGGCGGGCCGGCCGCCCCGGAAGCGCCGGGCGGGGTGAGCGAGCGCGGATCGCGGGGTTCGGCTGCCATTGACTCGAGCCTCGGCGAGGTTCGAACCTCGAGGGCCGGCGGAGGTGGCATTCGGTGCCCCGAAGGAGTCCCTTCCCTCGGGGAGAAGACGGTTCGATGTTGCCGGCGACTTCGGCTGCCCGGCGCCGCAAACGCTAGCAGATCACCCTTCCGAACGCGGAATTCCCCTTCAAGCCCGGGCCCCTATCCGTCGATGGGAAGGCCTTGGAGTTGCGCGCGAGCTGCGCGCGGGGGAGCCCCTTGAGCACGCACCTCGAGCGACACGTCCGCCGGTTCGAGGACGACCCCGCCGACTCCGGGGCCTTCGAGGCGCTCGAGGAGCGCTACTTCCGGGAGGGCGCCTGGAGCGACCTGGTGCCGCTCTATGAGCGCCGCCTCGAGGGCTGCGGGGAGGCGCTCGAGCCGCCCGAGCGCGCCCGGCTGCTGTTCCGGCTGGGTCAGGCCCTCGACGAGGGGCTCGACCGGCCCGAGGCCGCGGCCGAGCGGGTGCGCCAGGCGATCGAGCTCGACCCGAACTTCGCGCCGGCGATCCGGCTGCTGCGGCGCCAGGCGTCTGCGCTCGGCGACTGGAGCACCGCGCTCGCCATGATCGAGCGCGAGCTCGCACTGACCGAGCGCGATGACGAGATGGTGCGCCTGCAGGCCGAGCTGGGCGAGGTCGCGCTCGGCTGCGCCGGCGACCCAGAGCGGGCGCTCCGCGCGTTCAACACCGCGCTGACTGCCGAGCCCGAGCAGCCGATGGCGCTGGCGGGCCGGGCGCGGGCGCTCGAGGCACTGGAGCGGCCGCAGGACGCCGCGGTGGCCTGGGAAGAGGCGCTGGCCCGGCTCGAGGGCGAGACGCGCGACCACGCCGTGCGCGACTTCGGGCGGCTGCTCGAAGGGGAGCTGGGCGACCGCGACCGGGCGCTCGACCTGTACGAGGCGGCACACGAGGCGGCGCCCCTCGAGCCCGAGTGGCAGGAGGCGATCGCCCGGGTCCAGGGGCTGCGAGCGGCGGCTGCGGACGGCCCCGCGGTGGCCGACGCCCCGACGCCCGCGGCGGCCGACCGGGAGCCAGGCACGCCGCCCGGCCCGACGGCGCGGGCGGTGGCGGAGGCGCCGCAGCGGAGGGGCGGCCTGTCGGACGTGCGCCGCGAGGTGGCGCGGCTCGAGCAGGCCGCCGGCCTCGCCGAGACCGACTCCGCCGAACGCGCCCGGCTGCTGGTGCAGATCGGCGAGGCGCAGGAGCATCGCCTCCGCGATCTCGAATCGGCGTGTGACGCCTACCAGCTGGCCTTCACGCTGGCACCGGAGCTGCCGGGCCTCGCGCTGGCGCTAGACCGCGTGCTGCGCGCGCTCGGCCTGCTGGAGGAGCTGGCGCCGGTGCTCGAGCGCGCCGGGCAGGCGGAGGGAGCGCCCGAGAGCGAGCGCGTGCAGGTATTCTGCTCGCTCGGTGCGTTGCGCCTGGACCACCAGGACGATCCGCTGCGCGCCGCCGACGCGTTCGAGGCCGCCCTGGCCCTCGACCCCGGCCATGCGACGGCGCTCGAGGGACTCGTGCGCGCCGCGCGCGCCTCGGGAGATCCCGATGCGCTGCTGCGCGCCTGCGAGCGCGAGGCCGTGACCTGCGCGGCGGAGCGACTGCCGGAGCTGGTCGCCCAGATCGTGTCGCTGTGCGGGGCGCGCGAGGATCTGGAGCGCGCCCTGCCGGCCGCCGGGCGCTGGGCGCAGGAGCGACCACAGGAGCGCGCGGCGCTCGAGACGCTGGCCCACGTGCTGGGCGAGGCCGGTCACACCGAGGAGCTGGCGGGCTGCCTCGAGCGGCTCGACGCGTTGCTGGACGGCCCCGAGCGGGCCGCGAACCGCCGCCGCCTCGGCTACCTGCACGCGGCCGAGGGACGCACGGAAGGCGCCATCGACGCTTGGCGCGCCGCACTCGAGGCCGAGCCGAGCGACGAGGCGTCGCTCGAGGCGCTGGTCGACGCGCTCTCGGAGGCCGAGCGCTACGACGAGCTGATCCGCCTGTTCGACCAGCGGCCCACCACGCGCGCCCGCGAGTCGCGCGCCGTCGCGCTGGCGCGCGCGCGCGCCCTCGAGGCGACCGGACACCGCGAGGAAGCGCTGGCGCTGTACCGCGAGCTGCGCAGCGTGTACCTCGGGGTGCCGGAGGTCGAGCAGGCCTTCGAGCGCCTGGCCCGCGCTCTCGGCGACGCCGACGCGCTGGCGGAGGCACTCGGCGAGCGCGTGCGCACCGAGCGCGACGCCGACGCGCGCGCCCGACTGCAGCTGGAGCGCGCCGAGCTGCTCGACACCGATCTGGGACGCGGAGAGGAGGCGCGCGCGCTGTACGCCGCGGTGCTGGACGCCAACCCCGAGACGGAGCTGGCCGAGCGCGCGGTGGCGCGCCTCGAAGCGTTGCTCGAGCGCCTCGGCGCCTTCGACGAGCTGGTCGACCGCCTCGGGGCGCGCGCACGGGAGGGCTCGGACGCCGAGCTCGAGGCCCGCATCGCCGAGCTGGCCGCTGCCCGGCTCGGCGACGCGTCCCGGGCCCTGGAGCATCTCGAGCGCGCGCTCGCGCTGCAGCCGGAGCGCGGCGACTGGTGGCGCCGGCTCGGCGCCCTGCTGGGCGACGACGGCGACCCGGCGCAGCAGCTGCGCGCAATCGAGGGCGAGCTGGCGGCGGGGCCGGAGGCCGAGCGCGCACACGCCCTGCACCAGCGCGCCGGTCGGCTCGCGGCCGGACCGCTGGCAGACCCCGAGCGGGCGAGTGCGCACTACGAGCCGGTGCTCGAGGTCGAGCCGGGGCATGCCGAGGCGTGCGAGTTCCTGATTGCCCTGCACGGGGACGCGGGGCGCTTCGCCGAGCTGGAGCCGCTGCTGCGCGCGCGCCTGGCGGCGCTGGACGGTCCCGAGGAGGTCGAGCGGCGCACCGGCCTGCGGCTGCGACTCGCGGCGCTGCTGGTCGACGAGCTCGATCGGCCCGAGGAGGCCGTGGCAGCGCTCGAGGCCGGGCGCAGGGACGCGGGGCCCACGCCCGCGATCGCGGGTGCGCTCGCCGATCTGTACGAGCGCCTGCGCCACTGGACCCCGCTCGGAGCCCTCTGCGAGGAGGCCGCCGAGCGTGCCGCGCGGCCGGAGGAGCGGGCGGTCTGGCTCGTGCGTCTGGGCCACGCCGAGCGCGCGAGCGGGCGCGGCGCCGAGGCGATCGCCGCCTACCGGCGCGCGCTCGAGGCCCGG
>JASJBO010000234.1 GCA_030066475.1 Myxococcota bacterium | reverse complement strand
GCTACCAGAGCGGGCCGAACGAGAACGCGGCGAACGACTTCTGCCAGCCGACCGTGATGCGGTAGTCCGTCTCGAGCTGCGGGCCGCGCAGCCACTGGTAGACGGGGCCGCCGCCCTCGATCGCGATGCGGTGCGAATAGCGGTCGACCTTGCCCCCGAGCGGCAGCATGAGGTTGAGCCCGCCCAGCAGGTCGATGCGGTGCCCGCCGCGGCGGTTCGGGTCGGCGGTCGGCACCACGTTCTTGTTCAGCGCCTTGTCCTCGCTGTTGACGTCGTCCCACCACATCCCGTGCGCGCGGAGCGAGAGGCTGAGGAAGTCGGTGAGCGGCCGGGCGAGCCAGGCGGTGGCGTCCACGCGGTTGCCCAGCCGGTAGCCCTTGCCGTTGTCGTCGGTGCGGATCGTGCCCAGCGCCTGGGCGCCCCACGACCACTTCGAGGAGTGGCCGATGTAGGTCGCGCCCGTGATGAAGTCCCAGGTGCCCGAGCCGAGCTGCATCGGGTAGGGCAGCCGCTGCCGGCCGGCCGGCGGCGGCAGGTTGTCCTTGCGACCGGTGGTGCCGACGGGGATGCTGACCGTGCCGTTCAGGTGCACGCGGTGGTTCTCGTTCCGCCAGAGCTTGACGAGGCTTCCCACCTTGATGTCGCCGATGCCGGAGGCGTCGGTCTGGAACTCGACGCCGTCGCGGCGCCGGTGGTCCATCGACTTGTCGAGGATCGGCACCATGGTCGTCAGCGTGATCCGCTCGGTCGGCGCGAACATGACGCCGATCATGTGGACGTCCACGTCCATGTCGGTGGGCGCGACCGGGTAGTCGCGCAGCACCCGGCCGGTGCTGCGCCGGTCGGTGCGGTCGCGGTTGCCGTCCATCCGCATGCGGGTGTAGCGGTAGGAGAGCATCCACTCGCCGCGGTGGTGGGGGTGATCGCCCATCACCCCGATCGGGGCATGGGAGTCGGGACGGTCCATGAACGCGCCGTGCGCGTCGTGGTGGGCGTGTTCGTCCATCTTCGCGTTCTGGGCGTGGACGTGGGCGTGGCCGTGGGGCGGGTCGGCGGGCGCTCCGCCGTCCGCGCCCGCGGCGAGCGGGACGAGCAGCGCGAGGCTTACCCCGAGCGCCGAGACGAGAGCAGGCATGTCGGTTCTCCCGCGCCCGGGACGACCCGGGCGCCGAACGGACGCGTGCGAGTGCGCCGCACGCGGGCCGGGGGCCACGCGTCCGAGCGCAGTCGACGAGTCGGAGGAGCTGGCGCGGGGACGGGGTCTAGATCGGAATCGGATCGATGCCGAGGGCCGGCGCGGGCGGCGGCCCGAGCGCCGGAAGGCGCCCGTCGAGCGCGCCTTCGAGCACCGGCGCGCTCGACGCGACGCTGGCCGGCAGCGACGGGCCGAGCCGCCCGCCCGGCGCCGTCGGCGTCGCGTCGTGGCGGCAGCCGCACGGGCAGGGCGCGCCGAACACCGCCTCGGCGTCGCCCGGCTCGGAGGCCGGCGACGCGAAGCTCGTGCCCGGGGCGAGCTCGACGCTGGGTGGACAGGGCAGGGTCGCACCGGCCGCGAAGGCCAGCGCGAGGACGGTCGCGGCGCTGCGCAGCGCGAGCGCCATCCGGTGCTATCCCAGCTCGTCTGCGCCGAAGCCGTAGGCCTCGGCCAGCTCCGACTCCTTGCGCGCCAGCAGCTTCGCCGACTCCACCATCACCTTGCACTGCTTGTAGGTGGCGTCGTCCTGCATCTTGCCGTCGATCATCACGCAGCCCGAGCCGTCGCCCATCTCGTCGATCACGCGGCGCGCCCAGCGCACCTCGTCGACCGGCGGGGTGAAGACCTTCTTGGCCACCGCGATCTGCGCCGGGTGCAGCGACCAGGCGCCGACGCAGCCGAGCAGGAAGGCGGCGCGGAACTGGTCCTCGCAGGCCAGCGTGTCGGCGATGTCCCCGAACGGGCCGTAGTACGGGAAGATCCCGTGGGCGGTGCAGGCGTCGACCATGCGCGCCAGCGTGTAGTGCCAGGGGTCCTGCTGCGCGGTGATGCGCGGCGCCTCGGCGTTCTCCGGGTCGGGATCGGTGCGCACCAGGTAGCCGGGATGGCCGCCGCCCACGCGGGTGGTCTTCATCCGGCGCGAGGCCGCCAGGTCGGCGGGGCCGAACGAGAGGCCCTGCATCCGCGGGCTCGCCCCGCAGATCTCCTCGACGTTCACCACGCCCTGGTGGGTCTCGAGGATGGCGTGGATCAGCAGCGGCTTCTCGAGGTTCGCCTTGGCCTCGAGCTGGGCCAGCAGCTGGTCGACGTAGTGGATGTCCCAGGCGCCCTCGACCTTGGGGACCATGATCACGTCGAGCTTGTCGCCGATCTCGGTGACCAGCGTGGTGATGTCGTCGAGCACCCACGGGCTGTCGAGGCTGTTGACCCGCGTCCAGAGCTGGCAGCCGCCGAAGTCCGTCTCCCGCCCGATCTTCACCAGGCCCTCGCGCGCCGCCACCTTGTTGTCGGCCTGGATGGCGTCCTCGAGGTTGCCGAGCAGCACGTCGCACTTCTGGGCCAGGTCCGGGACCTTGGTGGCCATCTTCGGATTGCTGGGGTCGAAGAAGTGGATCATGCGCGCCGGGCGGAACGGGATCTCGCGCGGGGGCATCGGCGCGCCGAGCGCCTTGGGCTTGAAGAAGTCCTTGGCCGATCGCATGGGGGGCTCCTCCCTACTCGTAGAGCTTGACGACCTGCACGCTGCCCTTGGCGCCCACCTCCAGGCACAGGTCGCAGAGCGTGCACTCGTCGAGGTTGTCGTCGACGATCTCGAGGGTGCCGTCGTCGCGCTGGGCGAAGATGTCGACCGGGCACACCTCGGTGAGCTTGGCGGCGAGCCCGGGGTCCTTCGCCACGGAGGGATCGACCTTCACGTCGATGAACGTTCCCGCCATCAGTCCTCCTGAACTTCGCGAGCCTGCGACTCGCTGCGCGCGTTGGGGCTACGCCCCACCGCTTGCGCCCTCCAGCCGCTTCCGGATCAGGTCCGGAATCTCCTCGATGCGCTCCGCGACCGAGATGCCGGCTCGCTCCATGCGCTCGATCTTGGTCGCCGTGGTGTCTTCCTTGCCCTCGACGATGGTGCCGGCGTGGCCGAAGCGCATGCCCTTCATCTCGTCCATGAAGCGGCCCGCCATGAAGGCCACGATCGGCAGGCGCGATTCGTTCTCGCGCACCCACTCGGCCAGCTCCGCCTCCATGCGGCCGCCCGGCTCCGAGTAGATCGCGATGGCGTGGGTCTCGGGGTCGGCCTCGAACAGCGGCATCAGCTCGGCGTAGGTGCTGCCCACGATCGCGTCGCCGCCGATCGACACGGCGGTCGACTGGCCCAGGCCCGCCGCCGTGAGCGTGCTGGCGATCTCGGTGGTCATGCCGCCGGAGCGCGACATGATCCCGATGTGCCCCTTGCTGTAGGCCTGTCGCGTGTTCGCCGCGGGGCCGCCCACGCCACCCATCTTGGCCTCGCCCGGCGAGATGATGCCCAGGCAGTTCGGCCCGATGATGCGCGCACCGCGCAGCCGGGCCAGCTCGACCATCTGTGCCACGTCCCTGCGCGGGATGTTCTCGGTGACGATCACGATGATCGTGATGCCGTTCTCGATCGCCTCGAACACTGCGTCGCGCGTGAAGCCCGGCGGCACCGAGACGATCGCGCCCTCGACGGCGCCGTGCTTGTCGACGACGTCGCGCACGCAGTCGTAGACCGGCACGCCGTAGACGTCGCGGCCGGAGCGGCCCGGCGTCACGCCGCCCACGATGTTGGCGCCGTAGTCGAGGTTCTCGCGGGTCAGGTTCACCGCCTCGCGGCCGGTGATGCCCTGGATGATGAAGCGCGTCTCCTTGCGGATCAGGATCGACATCTCGCTACGCCCCGATCTTCGCGACGGCGCGGCCGGCCGCCTCGTACATGGAGACCGAGCGGTCGCAATACTCCACGCCGTACTTCTCCAGGATCTTGAAGCCCTCCTCCTCCCAGGAGCCGGGGATGCGGAAGATCGCGATCACGTCGGCGGGGTCCTTGCCCGCGTCGAGGCAGCCCTGGATCACGCCGCGCGCCACGATGTCCACGCGCGTGTTGGAGACCACGTTCATCATGACGGCGATCTTCTCGACGCCGGGCTTCGAGAGGATCAGGCGGGTCAGGTTGCGCGCCTTGTTGACGCTGGGGTTGCCGCCGATCTCGCAGTAGTTGGCCGGCCGGCCGCCGTGCTTGCGCACCGCGTCGAACAGGGTGAGCGACCCGCCGCCGGCGCCGATCACGAGGCCGAGGTTCCCGTCGAACTCCACCACGTTGCCGGCCACGCCGCGGTGGTCGACGGCGTTGAGCTCGGCGCCCTCGATCTCGAACGGGGTGGGCTCGCGCGCCTGGCGGGTCTCTTCCGAGCGGATGCCCAGCTCCTCGAGCAGCGCCTTGTGGCGGCCGCGCGCCTCGGCCTCGAGGTCGACGTGGCCGTCGAGCACCGCGAAGCGCCCGTCCTCGAGCTTCGCCAGCGGGTTGATCTCGGCGAGCGTGAGGTCGTACTCGAGGAACACCTTCATCAGCTCGAACACGATCGGGGTGAGGCGATTCAGGTCGGAGCCGGTCACGCCGACCGCGCCGATCGCCTCCTTGGCGATGCGCGGCGAGATCGGCAGGATCGTCGAGAAGCGCGTCTGCGAGACGTGCTCGGGGTGCTTCTCGGCGACCTCCTCGATGTCGATGCCGCCCATGTCGCTGAACAGCAGCACCGGCTGCTTGCGGCGCCCGTCCCAGGTGACCGAGACGAAGTACTCCTGGGCGACCGGGCTCTTCTCCTCCACGATCACCGAGCGCGCCTTCTGGCCGTTCACCTCGACCGGCATGATGGCGTCGAAGTGGGCCGCGGCCTCGTCGGGGCTGTCGGCGAACTTCACGGCGCCGGCCTTCATGCGGCCGCCCGAGAGCACCTGGCCCTTGAGCACCGTCGGCCCGCCGATCTCGGACGCGATGCGGCGCGCCTCGTCCGCGCTGGTGGCGATCCCGCTCTGGCCGAGCGGCATGCGATGGCGGCGGAACAGCGCCTTCGCCTCGTACTCGTAGAATCGCATGGAACCTCGCGGACTCGTTCCGGCGCCGGCCCGCCGCCAGCCGGTGGCGCAGGCCGCTCGCTCGACAGGACACAGCGGCCCGATTGCCTCGGCACGGGGCCTCGGCGCGGGCCCGTAAGCGCGCGGACGCTAACGCTTTTCCGGAATGCGGGCAAGGCGATGGCGGCTGGAGCTGCCCCACCGGGAAGCTATCATCGCCGGCCACCTCGAATCCTCAGCCGGAGATCCCCGATGCCGCGAGCCTTTGCCATCAGCACCGACGCCATTGCCGCCGAGCACGAGCGCACGGCCGGCGACGCCGACGCCTTCGACATCGCGCGGGTCGTCCAACTGGACACCAGCGAGCTGCGCGAGATGGGCCCGGGCGACGTCCACATGCGCATCCTCGCCGTCTCGGGCGAGCACAACATCAACCACGCCGCGCTCGCCGACACCGTCAACATCGCCGACATCCGCGGCGGCAAGATCTTCCCCGGCAACTCGGCGGTGGGCGAGGTGATCGCCGTCGGGGACAACGTCGAGAAGTTCGCGGTGGGCGACGTGGTGATCACCCACTGCAACGGCGCCCCGGACATCTACGGCTACCCGATCCGCATCTGGGCCTACGACGCCCCCGACTCGGTGGGCTGGTACGGCGAGGAGGCCGTCGTCGAGGACTGGCAGCTGGTGAAGGCGCCGCTCGACTGCGGGCTCAACCTGTGGCAGATCGCCGCGCTGCCCCTGCGCGCGCCCACCGCCTACCACATGTGGCGCCGCGCGCTGGCCATCTACCGGCTCAAGGTGTCGCGCGAGAAGCAGGCCACGCTCAACGTGATGTCGTTCGGCGGCGGCGTGGGCGAGTGCTTCTTGATGCTGGCGAAGGCCGAGGGTCACAACGCGTACTTCTGCTCGGGGAGCCCCGAGCGCCGGGCCGCGCTCGAGGAGCTCGGCATCCAGGGCATCGACCAGAAGGCCTTCAACCGCTTCGCCAGCGCCGACGACGTCAAGGCCTTCGGCAAGGAGGTCAAGAAGCTCACCGACGGCGTCAACATGCACATCGTGGCCGACATGCTGCGCGGTCCGGTGTTCGGCGCCGGGCTGGCGGTGTCGGCGCGCCAGGGCGTGAACGTCTCGGCCGGCTGGCAGCTCTCGCAGGTCGTCGAGTACAACTCGACGCTCATGTCGGTCAAGCAGGTGACCATCGACCACACCCACTACGAGACGGTCGACGGCTGCTGGGCGGCCACCGAGCTGTACGGCAAGGTGTTCAAGCCGACCATCCACAAGGAGATCTACCCCTTCGAGGATCTCCCGCGCTCGTTCGCCGAGATGGAGGCGAACGTGCAGACCGGCATCCCGATCATCCGGGTGGCGCAGGACATGCCGGACTCGGTGAAGCACCTGCTGTAGGGACTTCGCTCGCCTTCGGCTCGCTGCGCGCTCCGGCTTCGCCTCCGCTTGCGGAGGTGCCCGCGTAGGGACCGGTTGCCGGCGCGCTGGCGGCCCGATGGACTTCGCTCGCCTTCGGCTCGCTGCGCGCTCCGGCTTCGCCTCCGCTTGCGGGGGGGCCTGCACGCGGCGTGTGCGCTGGTGCGCCGGCCGCCGGTGTTTCCGTGTCGATCGCCGCGGGTGTACGATGCCGGGCGGGAGGGCGCGCCATGGCCAAGCGGCTCGAGAACGAGAGTGCCGAGTACGGGAAGCTGCGGGCGGAGCTGCTCGAGGCGGAGATCGCGCTGAAGGACCAGGTGAAGGCGGTCGCCGCGCTGCGGCGCAAGCTGCCGCTCGACACCGAGGTTCGCGACTACGAGTTCCGCGAGGGCGACGACGCCCGTGCCGTGAAGCTGTCGGAGCTGTTCGACGATCCCGACAAGCCGCTGGTGCTGATGCACTTCATGTACGGCGGGGCCCAGAGCGAGCCGTGCCCGATGTGCACGATGTGGGCGGACGGCTATGCGGGCCTGGTGGAGCCGATCCGCCAGCGCGCCAACTTCGGCGTGGTGGCCGAGGTCGAGATCGGACCGTTCCGCGCCTGGGCGCGCGAGCGCGGCTGGAGCGACGCGCTGCGGCTGCTGTCGAGCACCGGCAACGGCTTCAAGACCGACCTCCGGATGCAGACGCCCGACGGCAACCAGCTGCCCGGCGTCTCGGTGTTCGCGCGCACCCAGGATGGCGGCTTGCGCCACTTCTACACGCAGTGCGCGATGATGGCCCCGGGCCACTGGAACGGCATGGACCTGCTCTCGCCGGTCTGGCACTTCTTCGACCTCACGCCCGACGGGCGCGGGGAGTTCATGCCGAGCCGCTCCTACCCCTGAGCTCGGTCAGCGCCGCGCTCCACCGACGGCTCGCCGCACAGCAGGCGACACAGGCTGCCCAGGATCTCGTCGGCGATGGCGTCTGCACTCGATGCGCGGTCGCGCTCGAGCAGGCCGGCGAGCTGCACCTGGAGGATCGCGATCACGGTCGGCGCGAGCAGGTCCGGGTCCGCCGGCAGGAACTCGCCCGACTCGATGCCCTGCACCAGCACCCCGCGCACGGCGGCGAGGCCCGCCTTCCAGCTCTCGCGGGCGGCCTGGCCGCGCGGGTCCAGACCCCAGGCGCGACCCTCCTGGAGGATGATCCGGAAGAAGCGCGGGTTCTCGACCAGGTACGCCACGATCCCGCGCACCCCGACGCCGAGGCGCTCGAGCGCCGATCCGCTCGCCCGGTGGACCGAAGCGATCGCCTCCAGCAGGCCGGCCCCGCGCTCGGCCAGGATCTCGCGGTAGATGTCGTCCTTGCCCGGGAAGGTGGCGTAGAGGGTCTTGAGCGAGATGCCGGCCTCGGCGGCGAGATCCTGCATCGTGCTCTCGTTGAAGCCCTCCTCGGCGAACACGCGCTCGGCGCACTCGAAGACGAGGTCGCGGTACATCCGCGCCCGCGCGGCGGCGACCTTCGACTTGTTGCGCGCTCGCGGCAAGCCCGGGTTCCTCCCCAGAGAACTCGCATTCTCCTGAGGTCTCCCGCAAAGCGCAACGGGGCACCGCGCGAATTCCGTCAGCGTTCGCAACGGAGATCTCCAAGATGCCGAACTCATCGGTAGAATCTTTGTTCACCTAGATGCAACCAATTGCTTATATTCTGGGTAATCGAGGTTTTCCAGCTCGGAGCCCGCGCGATGGACCCCCGCCATCCCCACCAGCTCGCGGACGGTGACGCCGTCTTCCTCTCGATCGAGACGCCCGCCTCGGGCGCACACGTAGGGGCCCTGATGGTCCTCGATCCCAGCAGCCGCCCCGGCTTCCGGGTCCACGACCTGCGCGAGCACATCGCGGCCCGCCTGGCCCTGGTGCCGCGCTTCGGCTGGAAGCTCCAGTCGGTGCCGCTCGATCTCGACCGCCCCTACTGGGTGCCGGCGGAGGACTACGATCCGCTCGAGCACATCGTCCACGGCGCGGTCCCTGCACCGGGAACGCCGCAGCAGCTCGCCGCACTCGCCTCGCGGCTCCACATGCAGCCGCTCGATCGCACGCGACCGCTCTGGGAGGCGTGGTGCATCGAAGGGCTCGCCGACGGACGCTTCGCGCTCTACCTCAAGGCGCACCACTGCCTGCTCGACGGCAGCAGTGGCAACGGCATGGCGGCGGTGATGGCCGACCTCACGCCCGACGCGGCCACCCCGCAGATTCCGGAGGGGTTCCGCGAGGCCCCGCCCGCCCCGCCCGGCGCGCTGGAGGTCTGGACGCGCGCGGCGCAGAACGCGGTCGCCCGCCCGGGGCGCCTGCTCGGTCACCTCGGCCGCGGCATGCGCGACCTGGCGGGCGCCGCGCGCCCCGCGCCGGAGCCCGTGCCGCGCCTCGCCTTCAATCGCAGCGTCGGGCGCCGGCGCGCGCTCGCGACGGCGTCCCTCTCCTTCGAGCGCCTGCGCGACCTCAAGAAGCACTTCGACGTGACGGTCAACGACGTGGTGCTCGCCCTGGTCGGCTCGGCGCTGCGCCGCTGGCTGCGCGAGCGCTCCGAGCTGCCGGACCAGCCGCTCGCCGCGCTCTGTCCGGTGTCGAAACGCGGCGACCAGGACGGGCTCGGCAACGAGATCACCAACATGGCCGTGTCGCTCGCGACCGATCTCGACGACCCGGCCGAACGCCTGCGTGCGATCCACGCCAGCGCGCAGCGCGCCAAGCAGGGGGTCTCGCGCGGCAGCTTCGACTGGCTCGCGGCCGTCGGCGAGTCCCTGACCCCGGGCGCGGCGCAGCTCCTGGCGCGCACCGTCGGCCAGCTCGGCGACGCCGGCCCTCTGCCCGGCAACCTGGTGGTCTCGAACGTGCGCGGGACGCCCGTGCCCATCTACCTGGGCGGCGCGCGCGTCGAGTCGATGATGCCGATGTCGATGCTGGCCCCCGGGCAGGGCCTGAACATCACGCTGGTGAGCTACTGCGACCGCATCGACGTGGGCATCCTGGTCGACCCCGCGCTGGTCGCCGACCCCTGGGAGCTGGCGGCCCACTTCGAGCCGGCCCTCGAGGAGCTCGAGGCGGCCGCGAACGGCGTGGTGCACCGAGCGGGCTAGGGTGCCGTCCCGGGGCTCGTAGCTGCGCGAAGACGGTCTGATGGACTTCGCTCGCCTGCGGCTCGCTGCGCGCTCCGCCGCTGCGCGGCTGCGCTTGCGGGGGTGCCGTCCCGGGGCTCGGAGCTGCGCGAAGACGGTCTGATGGACTTCGCTCGCCTGCGGCTCGCTGCGCGCTTCGCCGCTGCGCGGCTGCGCTTGCGCTACCCGTAGTGGCTGCGGCGCTTGACGACGACGTCGCGGTCGAGCTCGAAGATCGGCACCTTGCGCCAGCCCTCGGGCGCCTCGGGATCGGGATCGTCGCCCTCCTTCGCGCGCACGAACTTGTGGCCGTGGAGTCGCGTCTCGATCACGCCGAGGTCCTCGCGCTCGACCAGGTCGTGCTTGTCGAGGATCTCGGTGGCGGCGAACACGGTGTCGCCGGCGAACAGCGGGGCGGTGTGGCGCCCGGTGCGGTAGATCAGGTCGCCCACGGCGTTGTCGCCCACGTTCGGGCACGACAGGCCCAGGCACAGCACGAACGGGATGCCGCCGAAGATGATCAGCTCGCCGCCCACGTACTGCTTGGGGTTCAGGTCGATCATGTACTGGTTGCAGTGCACCTGGCTGGTGTTGTCGAGCACCGCCGTGAGCTGGATGTGCTCCGAGGTCATGGTGCGGCCGCGCGAGTGCTCGATCCGGGTGCCCGGCTCGAAGTCCTCGAAGTAGGTGTCGGCGTTCGAGAGGTGCGCCATCGACTTGTAGTCGACGCCCGGGTCGTGCTCGGGCAGCCACAGGTCGCACTCGATCGGGTCCGGGTCGGCCGTGCCGGGGTGCAGCTCGGCGCTCTCGTCGCGCTTCCACACCTGCACCTTGCGCTGCCAGGTCAGCACCACGGCCTCGTCGGCGGCGCCCAGGTTCTTGCGCGCGGTCGACTGCACGTGCACCACGCCCAGGTTGGGCCGGCTCTTGGAGGGCGTGACGCCGAGCACCTTGGTCTCGACCTCGACCGTGTCGCCGACGTAGACCGGCGCACCGAAGCGCATGTCGATGTACTCGAGGTTGGCGCGGGCGTTCTCGGAGACGTCCTCCACCGTCTGGCTGAAGGCGACCAGCATCACGAGCCCGGGCGGGCAGACCAGACCGTCGAAGCCGTAGGCGCGCGCGTAGCGCGCGTTCTTGCTGAGCGGGTTGGTCGTCATCGTGAACTCGGTGAACGTCGTGAACAGGCCGTCGGTCACGGTCTTGCCGCCCTTGTGGCGGAACACGGCGCCCGGGACGAAGTCCTCGAGGAAGTTCCCGATCTGCTTGCGGATCACGCGCGGCTGGTCCGACAAGATGCGCTCCTCCTCGGCGTGGGGAAGGGCCGCGCAATGTAGCGGAGGCCGCAGCGGGCGCCCCCCGCGGGGCCCGTCGACTCCCTCGCCCGACCCGGCGGGGCGAACCGAAGGCGAGCGAAGTCGATCAGCTAGCTTGTCCAGCCCGATGCCCCCCCTGTCCCCCAACGCGCAGCGGGTCCTCGAGGCCCGCTACCTGATCCGCGATCCCGAGGGCGCGCTGGTCGAGGACTGGGAGGGCCTGTGCCGTCGGGTCGCCGCCGGCGTGGCGGCGGCCGAGAAGGAGTTCGGCGGCGAGGTGGGCCGCTGGGAGCAGGCGTTCTTCGCGGCGATCGAGCGCCGCGAGTTCCTGCCCAACTCGCCGACCCTGATGAATGCGGGCACACGGCTCGGCCAGCTCGCCGCGTGCTTCGTGCTGCCGATCGAGGACGACCTCGACTCGATCTTCGACGC
>JASJBO010000233.1 GCA_030066475.1 Myxococcota bacterium | reverse complement strand
CCCCCCCCCCCCCCCCCCCGCCCCCAACCCCCCGACCCCGGGGCGGGTCTGCTAACGGTCTCGGGGGGCTGGCGGGGGAGCGGCGTGAGCACGACGACGGCGGACTGGGGGGGCGAGCGCGCGGCGGCGGCGGAGACCGCGGCGCGACCCGCCGAGCGCTCGCTCTCGGCGACCGCGCAGCGGATGTTCCTGGTCTGGACGGGCGCCTGGTGGGGTGGCGTCGGCGCGTGCGCGGCGCTCTTCTTCGCCGGGGTGCTCGACTTCCCGACCAGCGCGAAGGTGTCGCTCTACGGCATCAGCGTGTGGCTGAACGGCTGGCTGCTGGCCTTCTGGGCGCACCGGCTCGAGCCGCGCGCGAAGCTCGACCTCTACCACGACTGCCTCGTGATCTGGCTGCTCTCCTACGCCATGACCAACGTGCTCTGGGAGATCCCGTGGGTCCTGGCGTCGCCCTTCGTCTTCGAGGGTCTGAACACGCTCGACGACGTGGTGGCCCAGAGCGACCGGATGCGGTCGGGCCTCCTGGAGATGTACCGGTGGGTGCTGGCGTCGTTCGCCTCGGTAGATCTACGAACGGTGAATCGCGACCCGACCTTCTACTCCGTCGAGATGTTCGCCTTCGTGAACGTCCTCACCACGATCTGGTTCTTCCGCCTCAACCGGCGTCGATCGCCCTACCGCTACGCGGTCGTGGTGCTGGGCTGCGGCGAGCCGATCGCCGCCACGTTCATCTTCAGCTTCTCGGAGGTGTTCGGCGGCTTCCAGAACATGACCGGCGGCGTCGCCGACACGCTGCTGGCCCTGGTCTGGACGCAGTACCAGTATTTCGTCTTTCCGATGATCTTCGGCGTGCTGGCGTTCCGGCTGCTGCGCGAGGACCTGCGCCGTCACGATCGGGCGACGCCGGCCGGGTAGCGCGGGCGGCCGTCGGCCCGACCGCGGGCGAGCCGCTCCTACGCATACCGGTCCCAGGCGGCGCGCTCCGCGTCGAGCGGCGCGTGCTCGACGCCGCTCTCGCGCCCCCAGACCATGGTCGCGCGCGCGTCCGCGTCGTAGGCGGGCCAGCCGGGATCGCCGGTGCGGGCGAACGCGATCCACGCGTCCTGGATGCGCTCCGAGAGCCGCACCGCCTCGGGCCCGGAGCCGACCAGCGGCACCACGCTCTCGAGCCCGGTGGTGCCGAACACGAACGGCACCTCGATGCCGTGGCAGGCGCCGAGCGTGCCGTCGAATGCCGGCGAGGGCCAGGTGAAGAGGTACGCGTAGGTGCCGGGCTGGCAGGCCGCCTGGCGCTCGGCCAGGCGGATCGCCGGCATCCGGAAGGCGCGGTCGGTCTGGAAGGCCGTCCACAGCTCGGCGGGCGACCCGGGCGGCTGCTCGGGACGCCGGGCCGCCCGGGCCTCGCGGTAGACCGCCGCCAGGCGCCGCGCCAGGACGTCGGGATCCCCGGCGAGCGGCGGCAGGTTGCGGGCGACGCGTCGGGCCAGGCCGTCCTCGTCGAGCTGACGCAGCCTGGCGTCGGTGAGCGTGTAGAGGCTCCACTCGTCCCGGTTCGTCCCGACCAGCAGCGACACGTCGCGCGCCTCGCCCGCGGCCACGGCGTCGAGCGGCGCGCGCGAGATCACCGCCCCGTCGAGGATCGGCTGGAAGGCGAGCCCGACGATCGAGCGCCAGCCGGCGTCGACGGCGTGGCCCTGCGCGTCGAGGATCTGCTCCACCGACAGCTCGCGCAGCGGGATGCGGTCGGCGCCGCTGCGCGCCAATCCGTCGCGGAACTGGTCGGCCACCAGCAGCCCCTGGTCGGGCGACGAGACGTTGTGGCAGGCGCCGCTCTGGAGCGCGGCGCGGCGGAACAGGCCGCGCGCGCGCGGCGCCCCCAGGAGCGCCCCGATGCACATGGCCCCGGCGGACTCGCCGAACACCGTGACGCTGTCGGGATCGCCACCGAACGATTCGGCGTGCTCGCGCACCCACTCGAGGGCGGCGATCTGGTCGAGCAGGCCGAAGTTCGCGCCGGCGTCGCTCGACGCCAGCTCGGGCAGCGCCAGGAAGCCCAGCGCCCCGAGCCGGTAGTTGACCGTGACCACCACCAGATCGCCGCGTGCCGACAGCGCGCTGCCGTCGTACACCGGCATCGACCCCGCGCCCGAGGTGAAGCCGCCGCCGTGGAGCCAGACGAGCACCGGCCGGCGCGCGTCGTCGAGGCCCGGGGTCCAGACGTTGAGCGTCAGGCAGTCCTCGGCGCGCTCCAGCGCCTCGCCGCCCAGGATCCGCATCAGGAATCCGGGGCGCTGCGGGGGCGCGGGACCGAACCGGCGCGCGTCGCGCGTGCCCGACCAGGCGGACTCGCGCCGCGGCGTCGCCCAGCGCAGCGCGCCCACCGGGGGCTGCGCGTACGGAATCCCGCGGAGCACGATGCACTCGTCCTCCACGCACCCCTCGACCCACCCGCTCCGCGTTTCGAGTCGCGCGCGAACGCCCACGTCGGGCACGCTATCAGCTTCGATCCGGGGCTCCCAGGCGGCCGACGGCCACCGGTCGATGTGGAAGGTCGGGGGATCCGTTAGCTTCGGGGCCCGACGCCGGAGGATGTATGGCTTCGCTGGTTCAGTCGCGAGTTCAGAACTGGGCGGACGTGCTGCGCACGCAGAACCTGTCGCCCGGCCGCGAGATGGACCTGGTCTCGCGGTGGCTGCTGATCACGCGCGCCAGCGTGTTCCCGATGACGATCACCTCGGGCGTGATCGGCGGGCTGCTCGCCGTCGCGGGCCCCGCGCCGGTGCAGGCGCACTGGCTCTACTTCTTCGAGGCGCTGCTCGGTCTGGTGCTGGCCCACGCGGCCAACAACATGATCAACGACTACTTCGACCTGACGGGCGGCGTCGACACCGACGAGTACGTGCGCGGGCAGTACGCGCCCCATCCGATCCTGTCCGGCCTGATCTCGAAGCCCGGGCTGATCGCCGCCATCGCGGTGGTCAACGGGATCGACCTCGCCATCCTGCTGCACCTGACCTCGGTGTGGGGCTGGCCAGTCGTGGCGTTCGCCCTGTCGGGCCTGTTCATCAGCGTGTTCTACGTGGCCCCGCCGATCCGGCTCAAGCACATCGGCCTGGGCGAGCCCGGCGTGTTCCTGGTCTGGGGGCCGCTGATGATCGCCGGCACCTTCTTCGTGACGACCGGCGAGGCCCCGCTGTGGGTGTTCGCCGCGAGCCTGCCCTACGCGCTGCTGGTGACGACCGTCCTGTTCGGCAAGCACATCGACAAGATCGAGGCCGACGGCGCCAAGGGCATCCGCACGCTCCCGGTGATCCTCGGCGAGGCGCGCGCGCGCCGCGTGGCACAGGGGCTGATGGTCGCCTTCTTCGCCGTGATGCTGGCGCTGGTGGGCGCCGGCGTCCTCAGCGTCTGGACGCTCGCGGTATTCGGCGCCGTGCCGCAGCTGGTGCGCGTGTGGCGCGTCTTCGGGCAGCCGAAGCCCAGCGAGGCGCCGCCGAACTACCCGATCTGGCCGCTCTGGTACGTGGCCTGGGCGTTCCTGCTGACGCGCCTCGCGGGCGTGCTGTTCGCCGCGGGCCTGGTCGCCGCGATCTTCCTGCCGATCTTCCTGTGAGCACCTCGCCCTATTCGAAGGGGCGATCGGCCCACCACGGGTAGAAGTCGGGCAGATCCGAGGAGGGCTTCATCGTGAAGCGCGGCGGACGCTTCTCGAGGAAGCTCTGCACCCCCTCGTAGGCGTCTGGCGACTGCCCCATCGCGAAGATCGCGCGCGAGTCGACCTTGTGCGCCTCCATCGGGTGGTCGGCCCCGAGCATGCGCCAGAGCATCTGGCGCGCGAGCGCCACCGACACCGCGCTGGTGTGGACCGCGATCTCGCGCGCCAGCTCGCGCGCGGCGGGCAGCAGCTCGTCGGCCGGCAGCACGCGCGAGACGAGGCCGCCCTCGAGCGCCTCCGCCGCCGAGAACACGCGGCCCGTCGCAACCCACTCCATGGCGCGCGAGATACCGACGGCGCGCGGCAGGAACCAGGAGCTGGCCGCCTCGGGCACGATGCCGCGGCGCGCGAACACGAAGCCGAACTTCGCAGTCTCGCTGGCGATCCGCACGTCCATCGGCAGGGTCATGGTGGCGCCCACACCGACGGCCGGCCCGTTGATCGCTGCGATCCAGGGCTTGGTGCTCTCGTACAGCCGCGTCGTCACGCGGCCGCCGCCGTCGCGCGGCACACCCTGCGGTCGTGCGCCGCTCGCGTCGAAGGTGCCGCCCCCACCGCCGAGGTCGGCGCCGGCGCAGAAGCCGCGGCCGGCTCCGGTCACGATCACGGCGCGCACCGCGTCGTCCCCGTCGACCTGGTCGGCCAGCGCCAGCAGGTCGAGCATCATCTGCGTGGTGAACGCGTTGAGGCGGTCGGGGCGATTGAGGGTGACGGTGAGGACACCCTCCTCCAGCTCGGTCAGCAGGGTCTCGTAGGGCAACGGGGCTCCTCCTCAGCGGGGTTCCAGGGTGACGCCCGAAACCGGCTCCGGGCGGTAGAGGGCAGCAGCGCCCGCGGCGCGCAGCGCGGCCTCGAGCGCCGCCGCGTCGGGATCGCTCCACAGCACCACGATGGTGCCGCCATGGCCGGCGCCCGCCAGCTTGGCGCCCGCCGCACCGGCGCGCCGCGCGGCGTCGATCAGCCGGTCGGGCGCCTCGCCCGAGCCGCCCAGGCCGCGCTGGATCTCGTGGTTCTCGTCCATCAGCGCCCCGAGCTGCTTCCAGTCGCCGCGCAGCAGCGCCGCCTTGCCGAGCGGCGCCAGCGCGGACACGCGTTCGTAGGCCGCCACCACCTCCGGGTCGCCGCGCTCCCAGCGCGCGCGGATCGGACCGTGCACCGCGCTCGACTGGTGACTCACGCCCGTGTAGGCCAGCACGAACGGGAGCGCGAGCACGTGCCGGGCGAGCGGCTCGACGGTGGCGTAGGGCGCGGCGTCGGGGCCGGCCTCGGCCTGCTTGCCGCGCAGGTCGACGTACTGGAGGCCGCCGAAGGTGCACAGGTAGTGGTCGACGTAGCCACAGGCGATCCCGAGCAGCTCGCGCTCGATGCGGCGCGCGCGCTCGGCCAGCTCGTAGGCCCCCGTTCGCTCGCCGGCGAAGGCGAGCGCGCCGCGCAGCAGCGCGACCAGCAGGGCCGTGGAGCCCGCCAGACCGCTCCCGAACGGGATGTCCGACTCGAAGCGGATGCGCGCCCGCGGCAGCTCGGACTGGTCGGCGAGCACGCAGCGGGCCACGTCGAAGGCGTCCCCGGCGGGCGCGAGGTCCCCGCGCCCCGCGATCCGGAGCTGCTGCTCTCCCGTCACGAGCGCGAGCGCCTCGGCCGGCTCGATCGTCACGCGCGCACGGCAGTCCACGCTGCAGCCCAGCACCGCCCCCCCGTACAGATCGGAGGGATTGCCGATCAGATTCGCGCGCGCCGGCGCCGTGGTGCACAGCGCCTGGCCTGCAAGCTGGTCGACTTCGCTCGCCTGCGGCTCGCTGCGCGCGCCGCCGGAGGAACCGGCGGCGCTTGCGGGGACTTCGCTCGCCTGCGGCTCGCTGCGGGGGAGCTCGACCAACGGACCTCCGGCGCGAGCGAGTCTACACGAGCCGCGGTGTAAACTAGGCACGTGGAGCGCTACTTCGCCTACGGCTCGAACATGAGCAGCGCCCGGCTGGGCTCCCGGATCGCGGACGCGCGGGCGCTGGGGCGGGCGCGGCTGCCCGGCTACGCGTGGCGCTGCGACAAGCTCGGCGCCGACGGCACCGCCAAGGCGAACCTGATCGCCTGGCCGGGCGCCAGCGTCTGGGGCGTCCTGTTCCGGGTCGGGCGCGACGCCTGGCACGTGCTCGACCGCCTCGAGGGAGGCTACCGACGCGTACGGGTCGAGGTCGAGACGGGACCCGGCGCCCGGCTCTCCGCCTTCACGTACCTGTCCGAGCGCCGGACCGCCGACCCGCGGCCGCGGCGGAGCTACCACCTGTGGATGCTCGACGGGGCGCGCGAGCACGGGCTGCCTCGCGCGTGGCTGTCGCTGCTCGAGGCGCACCCGGTCCGCCGGGAGCCGGATCACTCGGCCGGATGCCGGTCCTCGCCGTCGAAGGGGGGCGCGTAGACGGCGAGCGCGAACGCGACGTCGTCGGACTGGTTGTCGAAGGCGTGGACGGTGGCGCGCGGCACGTAGAGCACCGAGCCCGTGCCGACCGGGGTCTCGCGCTCGCCGATGCGCATCGTCCCGTAGCCGCGCACGATCACCACCCACAGATCGTGGCGATCGTGGCGGTGGGGCTGCTCGCGGTCGCGGATCCAGACCGCGTGGTGGCTGGTGCTCTGGTCGCGACCGATCTCCTCCACCAGGAAGTCCTGGTCCGGCGCGAGATCGACGCCCTCGGCCAGCTGGTCGAGCTCGCCGACCCGCCAGCCCGTCGGGAAGCGGGCCATCAGCACCGCGGACGCGTCGGCGGGGTCCTGCGGCCCGGGCGACGCGCCGTCGCCCGGACTCGCGCAGGCGAGCGGAAGCAGCAGCAGGGCAAGCCAGTGGCGACCGGGCATCACGCCGCCAGGAATTGCACGCTGAACAGCTGGTTGGGATCGGTCCAGACCTGGCGGACGGTGAGTCCGGCCTGCTCCGCGAGCGCCGCGAACTGGTCGAGATCGTACTTGTAGGAGTCCTCGGTGTGGATCGTCTCGCCCGCGCGGAAGCGGATCGCGGCGCCGTCGATCCGCACCTCGAGGTCGCGCTGCGCCTCCAGGTGCATCTCGATGCGGCTGGCGGTCCGATTGAAGAACGCGCGGTGGCGAAAGGCGGCCAGCGGGAAGTCCGCATCGAGCTCAGCGTTGATGCGCGCCAGGAGGTTGAGGTTGAAGGCCGCCGTCACGCCCTGGCGATCGTCGTAGGCCCGCTCGAGCACGCCGACGTCCTTCTTCAGGTCGACGCCGATCAGCACGCCGCCGCCGGGGCCGGCCACCTGCCGCATCCGGCTCAGGAACTGCTGGGCGGCCGCCGGGCGGAAGTTCCCGATCGTCGAGCCGGGGTAGTAGACCACGCGGCGCGCCGGCTCGCGGCGCGGCCGCGGCAGATCGACGGGCCGGGTGTAGTCGGCGCGGATCGGGAGCACCTCGAGGTCGGGGAACGCCCGGGCGAGCTTGCGCGCGGACGGCGCGAGCGCCTCCTGCGAGATGTCGATCAGCACGCAGGCCACGGGATCGCGCATCCGCTCGAGCAGCCGCCGCGTCTTCAGGCTGCTGCCGCAGCCGTACTCGATCAGCATGCACGCGCGGCCCAGGCGGCGCGCCATCTCGGCGCCGTGCGCCTCCATGATCCCCAGCTCGGTCCGCGTCGGGTAGTACTCCTCGAGCTCGCAGATCTGCTCGAAGAGCTGGGAGCCGCGATCGTCGTACAGGTACTTGCAGGGCAGCGCCTTCTGCGGCTGCGCGAGTCCCTGCAGCACGTCCTCGCGGAAGCTCTCGAGATCGGGGCTGCGGTCGCCGGGCTCCGGCGCGGCGTTGGCGTCGCTCAAGCGGCGTCCCTCGCGAGGCGGATGCCGCTGAACTGCCAGCGCGCGTCGGGATAGAAGAAGTTGCGGTAGGTGGCGCGCAGGTGGCTGCGCGAGCTGGCGCACGAGCCACCTCGCAGCACCTGCTGGTTGCACATGAACTTCCCGTTGTACTCCCCGAGCGCGCCGGCGGGCGGGTCGTAGCCGGGATAGGGGGCATAGGCCGACCGGGTCCACTCCCAGACGTCCCCGAACAGCTGGGCCGCGCCCCGCGACGCTCCGCTCGCGCCCGCCGGGGCGGGGTGCAGCAGGCCGCTCTCGACGAAGTTGCCGACCAGCGGGCGCTCGCGCGCCGCGACCTCCCACTCCATCTCGCTCGGGAGCCGCGCGCCGGCCCAACGCGCGTAGGCGTCGGCCTCGTAGTAGCTCACGTGGCAGACCGGCTCGGCCGGCGCCAGCGGGCGCGGTCCACCCAGCGTCAGCAGCTGCCAGGCCCCGTCGACCCGCTCCCAGTATCCCGGAGCGCCCCAGCCCCGCTCCTGCACGGTGGCCCAGCCGTCGGAGAGCCACAGCTCGGGTCGCGCGTAGCCGCGGTCGTCGATGAAGTCGAGAAACTCGGCGTTGGTGACGAGCCGCGAGCCGAGCTCGGCGGGCTGGATCAGCGCGTCGTGTCGGGGCGTCTCGTTGTCGAAGCGGAAGCCGCCCCCGTCGTGGCCGAGCGAGCGGATGCCCGAGTCGATGCGCCGCCAGCCGTGCGCAGGCGCCTCGGCAGCGGCCGGCTCGGGCAGGTCCGCGCGATACGCGGGGCGCAATGGGTTCTGGGCCAGCAGGTGCTTGACATCGGTGAGCAGCAGCTCCTGGTGCTGCTGCTCGTGGTGGAGCCCCAGCTCGACGACCGCGGCGAGCTCGCCGAGCGCGTCCGGCCCCTTGGCCAGCAGTGCCTCGAGCTGCGCGTCGACGGCGGCGCGGTAGGCCATCACCTCGCCGAGCGCCGGGCGCGTCAGCATGCCGCGTCGCGGGCGCGGGTGCTGCTCGCCGACGCAGTTGTAGTAGGAGTTGAACAGCACCCGGTGGTGCGGGGCGTAGGGCCGGTAGTCGGAGCCCGCCTGCTCGAGCACGAAGGTTTCGAAGAACCACGTGGTGTGAGCGAGATGCCACTTCACCGGGCTCGCGTCCGGCATCGACTGCGCGGCACAGTCCTCGGGCGAGAGCGGCTCCGCGAGCTGCTCGGTGAGCGAGCGCACGCGTCGATAGTGGTCCGGAAGCGCCTGGCAGTCGCCGGATTCGGAGCCTTCGCGGGGGGAAATCGCCTCGACGCTGGAAGGCATCCGGCTCCCTTCGAGGTCAGTCGCTCGGGAAGGCGCGAGGGTAGCACGGCGCTTCGGCGTGCAAGCGCGCCGACGTCAGGAATCCGCGAGCAGCCGCTCGCGGAGCGCATCGGCGGCGTCGACGAGACGCGTCGCCGCGTCGGGAATCAGCGTCGACATCACGACCTCGTAGGTCTCGCCGGCGCCGGACTCCTCGAATTGGCGCGGATGGGGCAGATAGCGCAGCCAGCCGTTGGCGATGCTCACGACCGATCCGGCGCGACCGGCCAGCCGACGCTTCCACTCGAGGCCGACGTCCACCGTCGCCTCGAGCGGCAGACCCAGCAGCCACGCGTCGCCGAGGCGCAGCACCTGCACGCAGACCTCCGGCTGCAACGAGCCGGCGAAGCGCGGCGCGGTGCGGTCGCGCAGGTAGCGTCGGGCGATCGCGATGCGCCGGCGGGCCTCGTCGCGCGGCAGCGAGCGGGTGCGCGCGTGCGTGAGCGCGAACCACTCGAGGATGCCGGGGCGCTCGGAGTCGGCCAGACCGAGCGCCCGCGCGGCCTCGCCGCGCTGCCGCTCGAGCGACGCCCGGCGCGCGGCCTCGCCGGCCTCGGCCCCGTGCACCGGAATCGCGACCCGCGTCTCCGAGGCCGCGATCTCCGCGGCGCCGTCGGTCTCGATCGCCCCGGCCGCGGCGGCCACCGCCTCGCCCACCTCGCGCCCCAGCGCCTCCATCTCGTCGAAGCCGACGCCGAGGCTCTGGTCCTCGATCGCCAGGTCCAGCAGTCCGCGCGTGCGCGGGTCGACGTCGGCGTGCGCGCCGAGCGCAAACAGCGCCGTGGCGCCGGGCAGCGCCACCTCGATCGCGCGCGAGGCGGCGCCGGGCCAGTCGGCGGAGTAGTCGAGGTTCTCGTGCCCGAGCGCGGTCGGGTGACAGCCGTGCACGTACAGCACGGCCAGCGGCGTCCCGTCGGCGCGATCGACCCGGGCGACCAGGATCTCGGGGTCGAGCGGGCCGCCGGCACGGCGCCGGTTGCGGCCGATGCGAGCCCGCGCCGTGCCGATGCCGAGGCGCGCCGGGACGGCGCCCGCGACGGCGCGCGCCGCCGCCTCGACCGCCGCGTCGAACAGCGCCGTCGCGTGCGCCGGGGGCTCGCCGCCGGTGAGCCAGGCGCCGTAGCCGGTCTCGGGCCCGGAGTGGGTGTGGATGCAGCCGAGCAGCACGCGTTCCGGCGCGACCCCGGTGCGCGCCGCGATGCGCGCACGCGCGGCGTCTGCCTGCCCGGGCGAGAGCAGACACACGTCGAGCTCCACGAGCAGCAGTGGGACGGCGCCCGACACGAGGTGCAGCGCCCGCGCACGCAGCGGATCGCGAAGGCCGCGCGCCTTCCCGGTGCGCGCGCCGTAGCCCATCATGTCGATCCCGATCGGCGGATCGAGATCGACCGCGGCCACGCCGGCCTGAAGCTGCACGGGAAGCTGCAAGGTCCGCACTCCGGGCGGGCGGCCTCGCCCGCGAACACTGGGAACGGTAGCGTGCGGCGCAGGCCGCGGAGGACAGGGCATGCACATGGCACGCGCCTCGCTCCCGGCGCTCGCGATCGTCACGGCTGCGTGCGCCGCGCCGCCCGCAGAGCGCGCCGTGGGAAGCGTGATCGACCTCACGCACGCCTTCGACGCCGACACGATCTACTGGCCCACCGAGGAGGGCTTCGTGCTCGAGCGCGGCTTCGCCGGCCGCACCGAGGCCGGCTACTACTACGAGGCGCACCGCTTCCGCAGCGCGGAGCACGGCGGCACGCACCTCGACGCACCGATCCACTTCGCCGAGGGCCGGCGTGCGCTGGACGAGATCCCGGTCGAGCAGCTCGTCGGCCCCGGCGTCGCGATCGACGTCTCGAGCGCCTGCGAGGCGGACCCCGACCACGCGGTGACGCGCGCCGAGCTGGAGGCCTGGGAGGGCAAGCACGGGCGGATCCCTGACGGCGCGATCGTGCTGCTGCGCACGGGCTTCGGGCGTCACTGGCCCGACCGGGAGCGCTACCTCGGCACGGCGGAGCGCGGCCCCGCGGCCGTGGCGGCGCTGCGCTTCCCCGGCCTGTCGAGCGAGGCCGCGCGCTGGCTGGCCGAGGCGCGCCGGATCCGCGCCGTGGGCATCGACACCGCGAGCATCGACCCGGGCCGATCGGAACGCTTCGAGGCCCACCAGGAGCTGTTCGAACGCGAGGTGCCGGCGCTCGAGAACGTCGCCCACCTCGACCGGCTCCCGCCGCGCGGCTTCCGCGTGGTGGCGCTGCCGATGAAGATCCGCGGCGGCAGCGGCGGACCGCTGCGCGTGATCGCAATACTGGATTGATGAACTTCGCTCGCCTACGGCTCGCTGCGCGCGCCGCTTGGGGCAGGGCCGCCCCGCTCGAACTCTGTGGGCGGCGCTTGCGCGGGCAGCCTTCGGGGCCTCGATCGGGGCGGGCAGGCCGGCGGGACGGCCTCGCGATCGGAGCTCCCGTAGTCAGCTCCGCCTGGATCGGAGGGGGAAGCCGCAAGCGGAGTCCGCGGAGCGCGCAGCGGCGCCGTAGGCGCCGCGGAGTC
>JASJBO010000232.1 GCA_030066475.1 Myxococcota bacterium | reverse complement strand
ATCTTCGCCAACGACCCCACCGTGCTGGGCGGCGCGCTCACGCCCTACGTCGCGAAGAAGTGGATGCGCGCGCTCCAGATCGCGCGCGAGAACCGCATCCCCTACGTGAGCTTCGTCGAGTCGGCCGGCGCCGACCTGCGCATGCGCGGCGCCTCGCGCAAGAAGGACGGCGACGAGGACGCGCCGGCCGGCGGCGCCCGCGTCGACCACTTCGCCGAGACCGGCCGCTTCTTCTACGAGATGATCGAGCTCTCGAAGCTCGAGATCCCCACGGTCTGCGTCGTGTTCGGCTCGTCGACGGCGGGCGGCGCCTACCAGCCCGGCATGTCCGACTACAACGTGGTGATCAAGAAGCAGTCGAAGATCTTCCTGGCGGGGCCGCCGCTGGTGAAGATGGCGACCGGCGAGGAGTCGGACGACGAGACGCTGGGCGGCGCCCAGATGCACGCCGACATCTCGGGCCTGGGCGAGTACCTGGCCGAGGACGAGCCCGACGCGCTGCGCCTGTGCCGCGAGATCGTCTCGCACCTGAACTGGCGCAAGCCGGGCCCCGAGCCCTCGCTGCGCGCCGACGAGCCGGTGCTCGATCCCGAGGAGCTGCTCGGGGTCATGGACCCGGAGCTCAAGCGGCCCGTCGAGATCCGCGACGTGATCGGGCGCATCGTGGACGGCTCGCGCTTCGAGGAGTTCAAGCCGCGCTACGGCCCGACCATGGTGTGCGGCTTCGCCTCGATCCACGGCTATCCCGTGGGGCTGCTCGGCAACAACGGCGTGATCTACCCCGAGTCGGCCGAGAAGGCCGCGCACTTCGTGCAGCTCTGCAACCAGATCGACGTGCCGCTGGTGTTCCTGCAGAACCTCACCGGCTTCATCGTGGGGCGCGACTTCGAGCACGCCGGCATCATCAAGAAGGGCTCGCAGCTGATCAACGCGGTGACCAACTCGACGGTGCCGCACCTGACGGTCATCGTCGGCGCCTCCTACGGCGCCGGCACCTACGCGATGTCGGGGCGCGCCTTCAACAACCGCTTCACCTTCATCTGGCCGAGCGCCAAGATTGCGGTGATGGGCGGCAAGCAGATCGCGGGCGTCATGTCGATCGTCCGGCGCGGGCAGGCGGCGCGCAAGGGCGAGCCCTTCGACGAGGAGGCCGACGCGCAGATCCGCGCGGCCGTCGAGGAGGTGCAGGAGCGCGGCTCGGTGGCGCTCGAGGCGAGCGGCGCCATCAGCGACGACGGCATCATCGACCCGCGCGACACGCGCACGGTGCTCGGCATCTGCCTCTCGGTCGTGCGCAACACGCCGATCGAGGGCGCGCCCGGCTATGGGGTGTTCCGGCTGTGAGCTTCGAAACGCTTCTCGTCGCGAACCGCGGGGAGATCGCCCGGCGCGTGATCCGCAGTGCCCACGACATGGGCATCCGCTGCGTCGCCGTCTACGTCGACGCCGACGCGGGCGCGCCCTTCGTCGACGACGCCGACGAGGCCGTGCGCCTCGAGACGGGCTACCTCGACGCCGATGCCATCCTCGAGGCCGCTCGCACCACCGGCGCGGGCGCCGTGCACCCCGGCTACGGCTTCCTGTCCGAGAACGCCGACTTCGCCGCCGCTGTGAGCGCCGCCGGGCTGGCCTGGGTGGGTCCCTCGCCCGAGGCGATCACGCGGATGGGCGACAAGATCGCGGCCAAGGCGCTGGCCGAGAAGGCGCAGGTCCCGACCCTGCCCGGCTCGGAGGACCCGAACGCGGCCGCCGCTGTGGGCTACCCGCTGCTGGTGAAGGCCGCGGCCGGGGGCGGCGGCAAGGGCATGCGCATCGTCGAGTCGGCCGACGACCTGGTGGAGTCGATCGCGGCGGCCCGGCGCGAGGCGCTGGGCGGCTTCGGCGACGACCGGGTGTTCCTCGAGCGCTACGTGGCGCGCGCGCGCCACATCGAGATCCAGATCCTGGGCGACGCGCACGGCAACGTCGTCCACCTGGGCGAGCGCGAGTGCTCGATCCAGCGCCGCCACCAGAAGATCCTGGAGGAGTCGCCCTCGCCGCGCGTCGACGCGGCGCTGCGCGAGGCGATGGGCGAGGCGGCGCTGCGGCTGGCGCGCGAGCTCGGCTACCAGTCGGCGGGCACCGTCGAGTTCCTGCTCGACGACGACACCGGCGAGTTCTTCTTCCTCGAGGTCAACACGCGCCTCCAGGTGGAGCACCCGGTGACCGAGCTGGTGACCGGCATCGACCTGGTGCGCGAGCAGCTCCGCGTCGCGGCGGGCGAGCCGCTCGGCTACGAGCAGGGCGACCTGCGCTTCGCGGGCGCCGCCGTCGAGGCGCGGCTCTACGCCGAGGACCCGGCCAACGGCTTCCTGCCCGCCACCGGCACGCTCGAGGCCTTCGCGCCCGCCGAGACCCCGGCCGTGCGCTGGGACTCGGGCGTCGCGCAGGGCTCGGTGATCGGCACCGACTTCGACCCGATGCTGGCCAAGGTGATCGCCCACGCGCCGACGCGCCGCGAGGCGGCGGGCCGGCTGGCGCTCGCCCTGGCGCGTACCCACCTGGGCGGCGTCACCACCAACCGCGACTTCCTGGTCGCCACCCTGCGCACGCCCGAGTTCCTGGCCGGCGACACCACGACCGACTTCATCGAGCGGGTGAAGCCGCCGCGCGCGCTCGAGCCCGGCGAGGACGAGCGCACGCTCCTGGCGCGGCTGGCCGCGCTCTGGGTGCAGGGCGCCAACCGGCGCGACGCCACGGTGCTCGCCCAGGTGCCCTCGGGCTGGCGCAACGCGCGGCTGCCCGACCAGAAGCTCGTGCTCGACCACGGCGAGACCCCCGTCACGGTGCTCTACCAGTCGCGCCGCGACGGGAGCTTCCGCTTCTCGGACGGCACGGCCGCGCGGGTGCACGCCTGGCGCGAGGACGGGATCGATGCCGAGATCGGCGGGCGCCGCGTCGACGCGCGCGTCACGCGCGCCGGCGACCGCCTCTACGTGCGCGGGCCCCGCGGCGACGTGGCCTTCCGCGAGCGCCCGCGCTTCGTGCTGCCGGGCGCCGAGGACGACGCGGGCGGCTTCGTGGCGCAGATGCCGGGCAAGGTGATCGACCTGCGGGTGCAGGTGGGCGATCGCGTGAGCGCGGGCGACACGGTGGTGGTGCTCGAGGCGATGAAGATGGAGCACCCGATGCGCGCGGCCGAGGACGGCGTCGTCACCGAGGTGCGCGTGGCGCAGGGCGAGCAGGTCGAGGCGGGCACGCTGCTGCTCGTCGTCCAGCCCGACGCGAACGACTAGGAGCCTGCGCGGCAGAAGCCCCTTGCAAGCGCCCGCAGGGCGCGCGCAGCGAGCCGCAGGCGAGCGAAGTCCATCAGCTAGGAGGAGCACGATGGCCGACCCGATCCGCATCGCGAACTGCTCGGGCTTCTTCGGCGACCGCCTCTCGGCGGCCCGCGAGATGGTGGAGGGCGACCCGATCGACGTGCTCACCGGCGACTGGCTGGCCGAGCTGACCATGCTGATCCTGGCGCGCACGCGGGTCAAGCGGCCGGGCGGCGGCTACGCGCGGACCTTCGTCGCGCAGATGGAGCAGGTGATGGGCACCTGCCTCGACCGGGGCATCAAGGTGGTGAGCAACGCCGGCGGGCTCGACCCCGACGGCTGCGCCGCCGCCGTGGCCGAGGTGGCCGAGAAGCTGGGGCTCAACCCGAAGATCGCCTACGTGCGCGGCGACGACCTGGTGCCGCGCATGAGCGAGCTGATCGCCGCCGACCAGCTCCGCCACTTCGAGACCGGCGAGCCGATCAAGGACGCCTCGGCCTTCCTCACCGCCAACGCCTACCTGGGGTGCTGGGGCATCGTCGACGCCCTCGCGCAGGGCGCCGACATCGTGATCACCGGCCGCACCACCGACGCCGCGATCGTCTGCGGCCCCGCGGCCTGGCACCACGGCTGGACGCGCAGCGACTGGAGCCCGCTGGCGGGCGCGGTCGCGGCCGGCCACGTGATCGAGTGCGGCACCCAGGCGACCGGCGGCAACTACTCCTTCTTCCAGGAGGTGCCCGGGATGACCCGGGTCGGCTTCCCCTGGGCGGAGATCGCGGCCGACGGCAGCTCGGTGATCGGCAAGCACGACGGCACCGGCGGCGAAGTCTCGGTCGGCACTGTCACCTCGCAGCTCCTCTACGAGATCGGCGGGCCCGAGTACCTCGGCCCCGACGTCACCACCCGCTTCGACACGATCCAGCTCGAGCAGGTTGCCGACGACCGGGTGCGCATGCACGGCATCCAGGGCGAGCCGCCGCCGGCCACGCTCAAGGTTTGCATCAACCGCCCGGGCGGCTTCCGCAACGACATGAGCGTGTGCCTGACCGGCCTCGACGTCGAGGCCAAGGCGAAGCTGGTGGAGGAGTCGTTCTGGGAGGCGTGCCCGTACGACCCGAGCGACTTCGCCTCGATCCGGACGCGCCTGGTCCGCACCGACCAGCCCGACCCCGAGACCAACGAGCAGGCCGTCGCCATCCTGAAGATCAGCGCCAAGGACCCCGACGAGAAGAAGGTGGGCCGCGCCTTCTCGAACGCCGTGATCGAGCTGGCGCTGGCCAGCATCCCCGGCTTCTTCGGCGTGGGCGGCGGCCCCGGGCCGGGGCGCCCCTTCGGCGTGTACGAGCCGGCCACCGTGCCCGCGGAGGTCGTGCCGCAGGAGGTGGTCGTGCTGGGCGGCGAGACGCGCGAGGTGTCGTCGGTGATCCCGGCGGTCTCGGCGTCGGTCGCGGCGCCGGCCGAGCCGTCGGCGGCCGCGCCCGGCGGCGCGACCCGGCGCGCGCCGCTGGGTGCCGTCTACGGCGCGCGCTCGGGCGACAAGGGCGGCAACGCCAACCTGGGCGTGTTCGCGCGCAGCGACGCGGCGTGGGCTTGGCTCGATCAGTTCCTCACCGAGGAGCGCCTGCGCGAGCTGCTGCCCGAGGTCGCAGAGCTGCCGGTCGACCGTTACCGGCTCCCCAACATCCGCTCGCTCAACTTCGTGGTGCACGGGCTGCTGGAAGAGGGCGTCGCCGCCTCGGCGCGCCAGGACCCGCAGGCGAAGAGCCTGGGCGAGTGGCTGCGCGCGCGCGTCGTCGAGCTGCCGGAGGCGCTGCTGTCTTGAGCGCGCCGGAGCCCACGCGCGCCCGGCGCGTGCGCTTCCCCGGCGTGCGCGCGCCGAAGCCCCTGCTCGCGCCCGACAGCGAGCAGCGCCTGACCGCGCGGCAGCGCGAGCTGCTCGACGAGCTCGAGCACCTGGTCGCGGCCGAGGAGCTGGCCGACCTGACCATGGCCGAGATCGCCGCGCAGGTGAACTGCTCGCTGCGCACCCTCTACGGCATCGCCCCCAGCAAGGACGAGCTGGTGCTGATGGTCGTCGACCGCCGCCTGCACCGGATCGGCCGCGCGGCGATCGGCGCGCTCGACGCCAGCATGTCGCCGCTCGACGCGCTGCGCGCCTACCTGCACGCCGCCCACGAGGCCGTCCAGCCCGAGGCGCTGGCGTTCTCGCGCCACTTCGCCGCCTTCCCCGGCGCCAAGCGCATGCTCGACGCCCACGAGGACTACGTGATCGCCGTGACCCAGAGCCTGCTCGACCGCGCCGTGGCCGAGGGCGACGTCGCCCCGGTCGACACCGCCGCCGTCGCCCACGTGCTGGGCGGCCTCGGCCGCGAGTTCGCGCGTCCCGAGCTGGCCGAGACGATCGCGGGCTCGGCCCGCGAGACGGCGGACGCGGTGGTGGAGGTGGTGCTCCGGGGGCTGGAGCGGGGCTGAGCCCGGTCTCGCGCATGGCCGCGGACAGGGAGGTCGCGCCTCGAGCGCCTCATGGACCGTCAGCGTCGGTCCGGTCCGGCCTTTCCCTCGAGAGAGCTGAGTAGCGCGGAAGACCATTCAGAGTTGAAGCTGAGATCTGAATCAACATCCCCCTGGGGCATCGGCGGGCGATTCCTCCCCTTCAGGAGGACCGAATTCGTTCATCCTCGCCTCCTCGGAGGGAGAATTCCCGCTCCGCCAGAACCCGTCTGCTCGCGCCTTCGATGGCCTCCCTTTTGAGGCAAGGAGAGAGCTAGCGAGTTCTTCAATGTTTACTAGAAATTGATAAACATGGCAGAGCTCGGTATACATCTCCGCCGTGGATCCGATCCGTAACCCCTACACCCCCGGCGCCGGGTCTCGACCGCCTGCGCTCGCGGGTCGCGACAAGGAGCTCGATGCCTTTCGTGTGCTCCTCGAACGCCTGCGCCGCGGTCGCCCCGAGAAGAGCATGATCATCACCGGCCTGCGGGGGGTGGGGAAGACCGTGCTGCTCAACACCTTCGGATCCATCGCAGAGGAGGCCAGGTTCGCAACGGCATTCACCGAGATCACCCACGAAACCGAGATTCGCCCTCTCATGGCGCGGATGGTCCGGCGCGCCCTGCTCTCCCTCAGCCCAATAGACAGGATGAAGGACCGCGCGCGTCGGGCGGTCGCGGTCTTCAAGGCGTTCACGCTGAAGCTGCCCGACGGCCCAGAGATCAACCTCGATGTCGACGTGGCACTGGGGCGCGCAGACTCCGGGGATCTGGGAGAGGATCTGGCTGACCTCCTCGTGGCAGTCGGCCGGGCCGCAGCCGACCATGATTCAGGTGTCGCCTTGCTCTTCGACGAGATCCAATTCCTCGCGCGATCGGAACTCGAAGCGCTCATCGCGGCTCTCCACCGCACGGCGCAGCAATCGTTGCCCGTCACTCTCGTTGGTGCCGGACTACCACAGATTCCGGAGCTGACAGGAGCGGCAAAGTCCTACTCGGAGCGCCTGTTCGATTTCCCGCGGATCGGCTCTCTTGCTGATGAAGCGGCCCGCGAAGCCCTGGTCGTGCCAGCACAGCAGGAGGGTGTCCAGTACGAGGATGCTGCTGTCGGCGAGATCACGAGATTCACGGAGGGCTACCCGTACTTCCTCCAGGAGTTCGGAAAACACGTGTGGAACGTTGCCGCCGGCCCCACGATCACACTCCAGGATGCGCTCGACGCCCGGCAGCCCGTACAGCTCCAGCTCGACGAGAACTTCTTCCGAGTCAGGGTCGCGCGTTGCACCAATGCAGAGCTCGAGTACCTGCGATCGATGGCCGCTCTGGGGGACGGGCCCTATCGATCGGGCGACATAGCCACGGAGCTCGGTCGCCCTGGGCCACAGAACGTCGCTCCGACGCGATCGCGCTTGATCGAAAAGGGCTTGATCTTCAGCCCGTCGTATGGTCTCAACGAATTCACGGTTCCGCAGTTTGCAGACTTCATGAGGCGCAATAGCCCGGAAGGAGCGTGACGTGGCTGGTCATGGATGGCTGTGGCCCGAATCGCGATGGTCCGGAGGATGTACGACGGTTTCTCGGCGCCCCGGCTCTCGTGAAGCACGATCCCGCCCTACTCGCCCCGGATCGGTTCGACGCCGGCCTCGTAGGGATTCCACTCCCCGGCCGGGGCCGGACGCGAGGTGCCGGGCACCATCTCGAAGTCGGGCGTGAAGGTCGCCATCGTGGCGGCGAGCTGGTCGAGCACGCGCTTGTCGCCGGTGGCCTTCGCGGTGCCCTCCTGGATCATCGCAGTCAGGCGCTTCTGGCCCATCATCACGATCTCGAGATCGGCGCGGTCGATGCTCACGGTCAGGTCCGCGTCGTCGGCCTGGAAGCCCTCGATGTTGGTCAGGGTCGAGTCGGACAGCTCGACCACGTACTGCTCGCCGTTGTCGGGCGTCACCAGGTTGACCGTGAACTCCAGGTCGGCCACCTGGCGGCTGTCCATGCGGACGGCCAGGAAGTCGAGGAACAGCCCCGTCGTCATGGCCCGGATCACGTCGGGGCCCGAGGACTTCACCGGGGAGCCTCCCGGAATGCCGTTGCGCAGCTCGTAGGCCGCCTGGAGGAAGCTGTTGCGCAGGCCCGAGTTCTCCTGCTGGTAGCCGATCTGCTCCCACACGTCGCCCAGCAGGAGCCGGGCGTCGCGATTGTTCGGCTCCGCCTGCACCAGCTTGTTGAGGATCTCCTGCGCCTGGAAGTACTCGCCCGCGTCGTGCAGCCTGCGGCCCTCGGCGAGGATCTTCTCCGATCCGCCCATCATCCTCACGTAGAGCGGCGCCGAGTCGGCCGGCGACAGCGGGATCAGGGTGGCGGGATTGCCGTCCCAGTAGCCCAGGTAGCGGTTGATCACGGCCCGGCTGTTGTGCTCGGGGGATCCGTGGTAGCCGCGGTTGTACCACTGGTGCGCGATGCCCGTGGGCGTCTCGTACACGTTGTGGATCTGGTTGATGGTCACGCCCTGGTTGGCGTGGTGCAGCACCTGGTTGTTGATGTTGGCGTAGAGGTCGCGCTGCCCGCGCAGCACCTCCTGCACCCGTTCGTTGCCCCAGCGCGGCCAGTGGTGCGAGGCGATCATCACGTCCGCGCGCTTGCCGTAGCGGTAGAGCGCCCGGTTGATGTTCTTCGACCAGCGCAACGGGTCGCGCACCAGCGCCCCCCTCAGCGTATAGACGTTGTGGAAGACGCCGGTCACGTCCTCGCCGGTCCAGTACACCTTGTGCTCGGGGAACCAGGTGTGGGCCTGCGAGGGGGCCTCGCCGCCGGGCGTGTTCATGAACTCCATCTTTACGCCGTCGATGGTGACGGTCTCGATGTCCTTCTCGATCACGCGGGTCGGCGCGATCAGCCCTGTATTGCCGGCGGCCACGTTCATGTTCAGGCCCTGACCGGCATGACCGAACGGGCTGGCGGGCAGCCGCACGCCGTACTGGTACATGACGCGCCGGTTCATGGCATTGCCGGCGAAGACGTTCTCGGCCACGACGTGCAGCATGAAGTCGCGCGGCGCGATGATCGTGACCTTGCCCGCCCGGACGTCCGCCTCGTCGACGATGCCGCGCACACCGCCCCAGTGGTCGACGTGCGAGTGGGAGTAGACCACGCCCACCACGGGCCGCTCGCCGAGGTGCTGGTCCACCAGCTTCTTCGCGGCGGCGGCCGTCTCCGGGGCGGTCAGCGGGTCGAACACGATCCAGCCGGTCTTGCCCTTCACGAAGGTGATGTTCGCCAGGTCGAAGCCGCGCACCTGGTAGAAGTCCGGGATCACCTCGAACAGGCCGACCTTCATGTTCAGTCGCGAGACGCGCTGGAGCGAGGGGTGGACGCTCGGGAAGTCGGTGTCGGTCCGGAAGAAGTCGTAGCGATCGAGGTCCCACACCACGTTGCCTTCTGGCCCCACCACCTTCCAGGAGTCGGGCTCGGCGAGGAAGCCCTTGGCCGCCTCGTCGAAGTCCCGCGTGTCGTCGAAGGGCAGACCAGCGCTGTCCTCTGCGATCGCCTTCAGCGTGTGCTCGGACGGCGGCTTGCCCAGCGGGTCGAAGTGCTTGGGCTGGGCCGCGGCGCCGGCGGCCAGCGTGAGCGCCACGCTCGCGACGAGGGCAGGTCGGAAGGGGGAGATCATCGAAAATCGCTCCTTTCGATATCTAGAGGGTCGCCCGGCCGCTCCACCAGAGCCTGCCGAAGTCGAGGTTCACGCCGAACAGGAACAGGTCGTTGCGGTCGTAGTCACCGCGAACCGTCTCGCCCCGCACGGTGCCCTGGCCCATGTTCACGTAGACGAAGGAGAAGCCGACGCTCAGATTCGGGCGCAGCCGGTGCTGCACGCCGAGGGCGCCCCGGATCTGCTCGTCCACGGGCAGTGCCGTCGTGCGGTCGCGGCTCCGCAGCGCGGAGGTGTCGTAGGAGACCCCGCCCTGGATCAGCCACTTCTCCCCGAGGCGGTAGTTGGCGCCGAGGATGCCCTTGTAGGTGTCCTTGAAGCCGGTCGCGGCGTCGGTGGTGAGCGGGCCCAGGGTGACCGAGAGGTCGTCCGCGGTGCTCCAGTCCTCCCAGTTGAAGGTGGCGAGGAGCGTGAGCCGGTCGGTGACGTTCCAAAAGGCGCTCACCTCGACCAGCTGGGGGAAGGGCAGGTCCAGGTCGATGTCGGACCTCACGCCGAAGGGGAGGTCGATGTCACCGCTCACCTTGAAGTCGGTCTTCGAGAGGTAGGAGACGCTCAGGCCGAAGTCCTCGCTCGGGTGGAAGAGCACGCCCGCGCGGGCGGCCGGCTCGAAGTCGTCCAGGTCGTCGAGCTGGATGGTGGATTCGCCCAGGGGACCGGCGGCACGCAGGTCCCAGTTGAGGATGGCGTAGGACAGCAGCGGCCCGCCGCCGATCGAGAGCCAGTCGGTCAGGCGCAGCGCCACCACGGGCGACGCGCTGATCGTGAGGAGCGAGATCTCGACCATCTCGAAGCGGCCGCCCCAGTTGTTGCTCGGGTCGAGCTTGGCCCCGCCCAGCGAGTAGAACGAGAGGCCGAAGCGCAGGCGATCCGAGAGGCGGTGCACGTAGCTGAAGCTCGAGACCGGGACGAAGCCGAACTGGTCTCCGCCGTTGCCGCTGCCGCTCGGGCTGTCGCTCTCCGTGTCGAACTCGATCTGGCCGAGGAACGCCCCGAAGCCGGTCGAGAAGGCGTGGTCGCCGAGGCGGGTCATGGCGGCCGCGTTGTGGAGCGTGGCCGAGGCGTCGGGGACCCACGCCCCCCGGCCGGCGCCGGCGTTGCCCTGGCTGGTGGTGGCGAACTCGTTCACGTAGAGGCCGCCAGCAGCGGCCGGCACCGAGCCGATCAGCAGGGCCGCCAGCGCCGCCAGGACGACCGCGCCCCACGGCCGCCGACGTCGGGAAGTCGTCCTCACGAGTGCGGGTCGGGCGCGAATGGGCAAGCCTCTCGGAAGCGCGAAGTGGACCAGCCCACCAACCCGGGAAGAGGCGAGCCTCATGAGACTACGACTTCCGTTCTGGCAACGCTTGCTGATCACGATCGGGGTGATGCTCCTCATGAGCTTCCTGGCCGGGGTCCTGTGGCAGCGCCTGTTCGGGGCCTCGATTCCCAGCTACCTGGCGGGTGCGGTCGGCGGCCTGTCCGCGCTGCCGACCTGGGACCTTCTGACGAAGATCCGGAGCGCGCAGAAGGAGCGAGCCAGCGGCTCCTCTGTTTGAGTGGGCCGCCGAGCGCCTGGGGCGGATTGCCTCCCCTACTCCCTCCAGGGCGTTCCCGCCCGGCTTTGGAACCGTCTACGCATCCCCCGCCTCGGGCGAACCCTTGGGAGGGTAGTCGAGGGAGTCGGCGATCCTCGTGGCGAGCGGCTCCGGCGTGCGTGGGAAGGGGAGCTCGCCGGCGTCGCGCCAGCCTGCGACTTCGCGCTCGGCCTGGGCGGCCCGCTCGGCATCGAGACCCTCGTCCTTCGTCAGGTAGAGCGTGGTGGAGGGGAAGGCGACGGCCGTGCCCGACTCCTCGATCACGTCCATGAAGCGTATGAAGAGGTCCTCGCGAACCGCGTGGAACTCGTTCCAATCCGTCACGAGCGCGTAGACGCGCACGTTGAGGTCCAGCGACGAGGC
>JASJBO010000241.1 GCA_030066475.1 Myxococcota bacterium | reverse complement strand
ACGACGTAGACCTTCTTGCTGTTCACCTGCGTCACGATCACCGTGACGTCGGGCGCCGCGACGTACTCGTTGAAGCGCTCGGTCAGGATCTCCTTGAGCTCCCCGGTCGTGAGACCGGCCGCCTGCACGTCGTCGAGCAGCGGCACCGAGATCTTCCCGTCGGGACGCACCGGGACCGCGTCGGACGAGAGCTCGGGGTTCTTCCAGACCAGGATGCGGAGCACGTCCGAAGCTCCGATCACGTACTCGCCGCGCTCGAAGGGCTCCGGCTCGGGCGGCGTCGGCGAAGGACTCCGCGCGGAGCAGCCGGACGCGACCACCGCACCGATCAGGGCGGCGGCCAGCGCGACCCGTGCGCTGCGTGCCTGCAGGATCATGGCGATTCGTCCCCTCCCGGGCCTCAGGCGCTCTCGCTGAGGCCGTTCTCCTTCATCTTGTAGAGCAGGGCCTTGTAGCTGATCTGCAGGCGCTCGGCGGCCTCCTTCCGGTTCCAGCGGGTCTGGTCCAGCACGCGTTCGATGACCCGCTTCTCGGCGATGCGAGCCGCCCGCTTCGCGATCGCCTTGAGGTCGACGCCCTGCCCGTCCTTGAGGTCCACGCCCAGCGCCTCGAGGTCCAGCGTGGGCTCGCCGGGACCCGCGGCGCCGCCGGTCGCCAGCCGCTGCTCGATCTCGTCCACCACGGTCTGCTCGCCACCCAGCACGACGGCGCGCTTGATCATGTTCTCGAGCTCGCGCACGTTGCCGGGCCAGCGGTAGGCGTGGAGCGCATCGAGGGTCTGCGGGCTGAGCTGCTTGACCTCCTTGCCGTACTGCTCGTTGTACTTGGCCAGGAAGTGCTCGACGAGCAGCGGGATCGCGTCGCGGCGGTCGCGCAGCGGCGGAATGTGCACGGTCACGACGTTGAGCCGGTAGAACAGGTCCTCGCGGAAGCTGCCGTCGGCGACCGCCTTCTCGAGGTCCCGGTTCGTGGCGGCGATGATCCGGGTGTCGACGCGCACGTCGCTCTCGCCACCCAGCCGCGAGAACTCCCCGTCCTGGAGCACCTGGAGCAGCTTGGCCTGGAGCCCCGGGTGCATCTCGCTGATCTCGTCCAGGAAGATCGTGCCCTTGTTGGCGTACTCGAACTTGCCGAGCTTGCGCTTCTGCGCGCCCGTGAACGCGCCCTTCTCGAAGCCGAAGAGCTCGCTCTCGAGCAGCTCCGACGGCAGCGCCGCGCAGTTGACCTTCACGAACGGCCGGTCGCCGCGGTCGGACAGCCGGTGCAGGGCGCGCGCCACCACCTCCTTGCCGGTGCCGCTCTCGCCGCGCACCAGCACGGTGATGTCGGTCTCCGCGACCTGCTCGACGATCTCGCGCACCTCGCGCATCTTGGCGTCGTCGCCGGACAGCAGCAGCAGCTCCGCCTCGGAGCGGACGCGGCCGCGCAGCTGCTCGACCTCCTGCTTGAGCGCCCGCTTCTCGAGCGCCTTGTGGAACGCGACCTCCAGCTCCTCCACCTCGAAGGGCTTGCGTAAGAAGTCGGCGGCGCCGAGCTTCATGGCCTCGACGATGCTGCGCGCCTGGCCGTGGCCCGAGAGCATCACGACCGGCACCTCGGGCAGCTTCTCCTTGAGGCCCTGCAGCACCTCGAGCCCGTCCATGCCGGGGAGCACGAGATCGAGCGTCACCAGATCGGGTCGCGCGCGTTCGAGGAGCTTGAGCGCCTCCTCTCCGGTCGGCGCGGTGAAGACCTCGTAGCCGCGACTCGAGGCGAGTGCCTCGAGGTAGTCGCGCAGCCCCGGGTCGTCGTCGATCACGAGCATGCGATACGCCTGAGCCATGCGGTGCTCTGCTCCTTGCCCTGGATCTGGCCGTTGCTCGGGTCTGGGTCAGTGCCTCCTGCGACGCTCCAGGCGTCGAAGGAACCCGCTAGTGTGTAATAACTTTCCCCGCTTGGGAAGCGAGTTTCCACTTGGGAACGACCGTTCCCAACGGTCGGAAGTAGGCCCGAGCAAGGACAAGTGGCAGCGAAGCTGCGCATGTGTCGCGGAGCTTTCTTGGAGTCGGCGCGAGAGGGCCCGCGCAGTTTTCCCCCGGGGACCGCCACCGCGACGGACCCCTGGCCCGCGTTTCGGCAGTCGCGACCGGGCACTGAACCTCCCGGTCGCAGGCGGGCAACCCACCGGGCGCCTCCCCGATGCGCCCCCGCGAGGGTGCAGGGCATCGGCAAGCGTTGGTCGGAAGACGGCCTTGGTCCTGCGCGAGGGCTCGATTATTTTAGATGGCCATCCCGACTGCCGATCAGCGCGCGGGGCGACGCCAGAGCGGGTGGCAGGCCGCAGTGACGAGACTCGACGCGTCACCTGAGGCCGGATCGAAACCACTCTCCACCGGGTCGAGCGAGATCCCGGGTCGTGCAGACGTGCCCCGAGGGGCAACCAAGGGGTGAGCGGGGGAGAGATTGGCAGAGAAGAGGTCTTTCTTTCGGCGGCTGCTGGACGGCTGGATGATCATCGTGGCCCACTTCGGGGAGGTCCAGACGCTGGTCCTGCTGGGCCTCGTCTACGGCTTCGTGATCGGTCCGGCGGCCACGGTCATTGCGATCGGCCGCGGGGACTTCCTGACCAAGCGCGGCCTGGGCGAGCCGGGTAGCGCGTGGCGCGACGCCGATTCGCGCCCGCCCGAGCTCGACAACGTCAAGCAGCCGTTCTAGGCGAGGAACCGGTCGCATGAACATCCTGGGACTCTCCTGCTTCTACCACGACTCGGCCGCCGCGCTGCTGCGCGACGGCGACCTCGTCGCCGCCGTCCACGAGGAGCGTTTCAGCCGCAAGCGCCACGACCCCGGCCTGCCGGTGAACGCGGTGCGCTACTGCCTCGAGGAGGCCGGCATCGAGATCGGCGACGTCGACTACGTCGCCTTCTACGACAAGCCCTTCATCAAGTTCGAGCGCATCCTGCTGACCTACCTGGCGACCTTCCCGCGCTCGCTCCCCTCGTTCTCCAAGGCCATCCCGGTGTGGCTGAAGGAGAAGCTGTGGGTGCCGAACATCATCCGCAACGAGCTGGGCTACGAGGGCGAGGTGCTGTTCGCCGAGCACCACCAGTCGCACGCGGCGGCGGCCTTCCTGCCCTCGCCCTACGACGAGGCGGCGATCCTCACGGTCGACGGCGTCGGCGAGTGGGCGACCGCGACGCACGCGGTGGGGCGCGGCAACCAGATCGAGATGCTGCGCGAGATCCGCTTCCCGCACTCGCTGGGCCTGCTCTACAGCGCCTTCACCTACTACCTGGGCTTCAAGGTCAACAGCGCCGAGTACAAGGTGATGGGCGCCGCGCCCTACGGCGACCCCAAGTACGCCGACCTGATCATGAAGGAGCTGGTCGACGTTCGCGAGGACGGCTCCTTCAAGCTGAACATGAAGTACTTCGCGTACGACTACGGTCTGACCATGACCAATGACCGCTTCGCGAAGCTCTTCGGGCACCCGCGCCGCGAGTCCGAGTCGGAGATGGAGCAGTTCCACTGGGACTGCGCCGCCAGCGTGCAGAAGGTGACCGAGGAGATCATGCTGCGGATCGTGCGCGACCTGTACGCCCGCACCGGCATGAAGAACCTGTGCATGGCGGGCGGTGTGGCGCTCAACTGCGTCGCCAACGGCCGGATCATCCGCGAGGGTCCGTTCGAGAACCTGTGGGTGCAGCCCGCGGCTGGCGACGCCGGCAGCGCGCTCGGCGCCGCCCAGTTCGTCCAGCACTGCGTGCTGGGCAAGCCGCGCAGCTTCGAGATGAAGCACTCCTACTGGGGCCCGGCCTGGTCGCAGGAGTCGATCCGCGAGTTCCTCGATGCGCGCGAGGCGCCCTACACCACGCTCTCGCGCGACGACATGATCAAGGACGTGGCGCGCCGCCTCCACGAGGACCAGGCGGTGGTGGGCTGGTTCCAGGGCCGCATGGAGTGGGGCCCCCGCTCGCTCGGCACGCGCAGCATCCTGGCCGACGCGCGCAACGAGGACAACTGGAAGCGGGTCAACCTGAAGATCAAGTTCCGCGAGAGCTTCCGACCGTTCGCGCCGGCCTGCCTGGCCGAGAAGGCCCAGGAGTGGTTCGAGATCGACCGCGAGAGCCCGTACATGCTGCTGGTGTGCCCGGTGCGCAAGGACCGCAACGTCCCGGCCGTGACGCACGTGGACGGCTCGGCGCGGCTCCAGACCGTCACGCCGGACGGGGCGCCGGAGTTCTACGACCTGCTCCGGGAGTTCGACCGGCAGACGGACTGCCCGGTGCTGATCAACACCTCGTTCAACGTCCGCGGCGAGCCGATCGTGTGCACGCCTCAGGACGCCTATCTGTGCTTCATGCGAACCGACATGGACGTTCTGGTGCTCGGGAACCAGGTGCTCGTGAAGTCCGAGCAGCCCGAGTTCTCCGAGGACGTCGACTGGCGCGAGCTCTACGAGCTGGACTAGCGCCTTCCTGAGGAGACGGTGATGGCGAAGAGCAGCGGCGGCCGACTCGAGCGACTGGGGATCTTCCGGGAGCTGTGGGCCTTCATGCGCGTGCGCAAGAAGTGGTGGCTCGGACCGATCCTGGTGACCATGATGCTCCTGTCGGTGCTCATCGTGCTCACGCAGGGATCCGCCGTGGCGCCGTTCATCTACGCGCTCTTCTAGGGAGCCATCGGAGAGAGGTGCCTTGACGACGGACACCGCGGCCGTCGCGGCCGGTCTGCGCGGGTCCGACGGCGCGCGCAGGGTGGTGTTCGCCCTGGCGGCGATCGTCGCGGCACTCGGCGTGTATGCGCCGATCCTCTACTACATGGGCCTCCACTGGTACGTCGTGGAGGACTACTCGCACGGCTTCTTGATCGCACCGCTGGCGCTCTACTTCGCGTGGGAGCGCCAGCCGCAGCTGCGCAAGGCCCGGATCGAGTCGAGCTGGCTCGGCCTGGTGCCGCTGACGCTCTCCACCGTCACGCTCGTGATCGGCCGGCTCGGTGTCGAGCTGATGAACATGCGCGTCTCGTTCGTGCTGGCCCTGATCGGGCTGGTCGTGCTGCTGCTCGGACGGCAGGTGTTCCGGATCCTCGCCTTTCCGCTGGGCTTCCTGTTCCTGATGGTCCCGCTGCCCCAGTCGCTGGTGAACGAGATCGCGTTCCCGCTCCAGCTCACCGCCGCCGACTGGGCGGTCGACCTGCTCTACCGCCTGGAGATCCCGGCGCTGCGCGAGGGCAACATCATCCACCTGCCGCAGACCACCCTGTTCGTGGCGGACGCGTGCAGCGGCCTGCGCTCGCTGATGGCCCTGATCACGCTCGGCGTGGTGTTCGCCTACTTCTTCCGCCGGAGCTGGGGCGAGCGCGTCGTGATCGTGCTCTCGGCGGTCCCGATTGCGATCGTGGTCAACGCGATGCGCGTGGCGCTCACGGGCATCCTGACCTACCACTTCGGCGAGCAGGCGGCCGAGGGCGCGATCCACGAGTTCCAGGGCCTGATCACGTTCAGCGCCGCCTTCGTGCTGCTGCTGGGCGAGGCCTGGCTGCTCCAGAAGCTGTGGCCCGAGCGCTGGCGCCCGAAGCCCCGGCGGCGGGCCCGGAGACCGGCATGATCAAGGTCGCGGTGGCGTTCGCCTTCCTGGCGCTCAACTTCTACGTCTACCACTACTTCGCGAGCGAGGAGGTCCACCCACCGCGCACCGCGTTCTCCGCCTTCCCGCTCGAGCTGGGCGAGTGGCGCTGTGGCGAGTCCGTCGAGATGGAGGAGAAGGTCGAGGCGAACCTGGGCGTCACCGACTACCTGCTCTGCGAGTACCGGCGCGAGGATCCGCGCGCGCGCGTGTCGCTGTACGTCGGCTACCACGCCTCCCAGGTGCGCAAGGAGGGCGGTGGCGCCGGCGAGAACTCGATCCACCCGCCCAAGCACTGCCTGCCCGGCTCGGGCTGGAACATCATCGCGCACGAGCTGGTGCCGCTCGAGGTGCCGGGCCTGCCGGAGCCCGGAGCCCCGGTGAACCGGCTGGTGATCGCCAAGGGCGAGAAGCGCCAGCTCGTCTACTACTGGTACCAGTCGCGCGGTCGGGTGGTCGCCGAAGACTGGAAGAAGATCGTGCTGATGTCGTGGGACCGGGCGCGGCTGAACCGCACAGATGGGTCGCTGGTCCGCTTCACCGCGCCGGTGCGCCGCGAGGACCTGGAACGCGCCGACGGGCACGTGCTCGACCTGGCGTCGCGGGTGCTGCCGCGCCTGTCCGAGTTCGTGCCGGAGTCCTGAATGCCCCCGATTCGCGTGCTGACCGTGGCCGGAGCCCGGCCCAATTTCATGAAGGTCGCGCCCGTGCTGCGCGAGCTGCGCGCGCGGCCCGGCTTCGAGGCGCTGCTGGTGCACACCGGCCAGCACTACGACGCGGCGATGTCCGACGCCTTCTTCCGCGACCTGGGGATCCCCGAGCCGGACGTCAACCTGGGCGTGGGCTCGGGCTCGCACGCCGCGCAGACAGCCGACGTGCTGCGCGGCATCGAGCCGGTGCTGCTCGACTGGAAGCCGGCCGCGGTGATCGTGGTGGGCGACGTCAACTCCACGCTCGCCGCCACCGTCGCGGCCGTGAAGCTCGGCATCCCGGTGGCCCACGTCGAGGCCGGCCTGCGCTCGTTCGACCGCGGCATGCCCGAGGAGATCAACCGGCTGCTGACCGACGCGGTCTCGCACTGGCTGTTCACCAGCGAGCCCTCCGGCGGCGAGAACCTGCTGCGCGAGGGCGTCCCCGCCGAGCGCATCCACTTCGTCGGCAACGTGATGATCGACTCGCTGCGCGCCAACCTCGACCGCGCCCGCGCGCTCGACGTGCTGGGACCGCTGGGGCTCACCGGGGGCGGCTACGGCGTGCTGACCCTGCACCGCCCCAGCAACGTGGACGACCCCGAGCACCTGGCGCGGCTGTTCGCCGTGCTCGAGGAGATCCACGCCGAGCTGCCGCTGGTGTTCCCGGTCCACCCGCGCACGGGCGCCGCGATCGCCGAGCGCCTGGGCGGCCGCTCGCCGCGGCTCCAGACCAGCGAGCCGCTCGGCTACCTCGAGTTCCTGGCGCTGCTGGCCGACGCCCGGCTGGTGCTCACCGACTCGGGTGGCATCCAGGAGGAGGCCACGGTCCTGGGCGTACCCTGCCTGACGCTGCGCGAGAACACCGAGCGCCCGGTCACGGTGAGCGAGGGCACCAACCGCATCGTGGGCAGCGCACCCGATACGATCCGCGCCGAGGCGCGCAAGGTGCTCGACGGCGACGCCAGGCCGGGCCGGATCCCGGACCGCTGGGACGGCGCTGCCGCCGCGCGGATCGTGGACGTGCTGGAGCGCGATCTGCGACGCCGGTCCGGCCCGCCGGGCGAAGACGCCGAGGGAACCGCCTCCGGTCGTTTCGACCGGTAGGCCCGACCGATGGGATCGGACCCCGCCCATCGCGCGACTCCAGGCAGCCCGGGAAGCGTGGGCACGGAACGTGCTTGCCGCACGGGAACCGCGCCGATGTCCGCCCGCCCAACGCGGTTCCGGCTCGCGCGCACGGGTTTCCGACCGGTCAATGGCCTAGGTTCACGTGGCTGCCCAGGCACTCACGCGAGCGCGGCCCACAGGAGGCATCTTTCGTGATCCGCTGCGACGCCGGTATAGTGGCGCATGCGCGGGCCCGGTGGCCCGGGCTGCGCTGCGCCGTCTCGATCACACTTGCCGCGGGCTGGCTCGCCGCACCCGCACTCGCGCAGGACACTGGCATTCCGGACCCCCGCCCACGCTCCGGCCTGGGGCCCCAGGAGTTCGCGGACTGGCGGGCCGGCCTCCAGCTGTTCAAGCAGGCGTGGAACCAGAGCACTCCCGGGCACAACGAGAGCCGCTGCAGCGAGTGCCACCACCGTCCCACGGTCGGTGGGCACGGAAACCTCTACAACTCCAACATCCTGTGGGGCTTCACGTTCGACCGCGCCTCGCGAGAAGCCGGCATCGACCGCTGGCCTCCGAGCATGGACGATGGACCCGACGGCCCGCAGGCCCATCTGTTCCAGTTCCGTGGCTACTCCGAGGCGATTCCGTCGTGGGCCAACGCCATGAGCCGGCGCGTCGCCCCGACCCTGTACGGCCTGGGCTCCATCTGGCGGATCCCGCCCCACCAGATCCTGTCGCGGGCCGATCCCGAGGACGCGGACGGCGACGGGATCTCCGGGCGGGCGCTCGGCCGCTTCGGCTCGCAGGGCCAGTGGGAACGGATCGGCGACGTCCTGAGGTCGGCACTGGAGCACGAGGTCGGCGTGGCGCCCAGCGACATCCGGAGCGAAGACCTGAGCCTGCTCTTCGCCTTCCTTCGCGGCCTGCCCGACCCGATCGAGTGGAATCGCGACGATCCCGACATCGCGCGCGGGAGGGAGATCTTCGCAGAGATCGGCTGCACCGATTGCCACACACCCAGCTACCTGCTCGGCGACGGACGCGTGATCCGGCCCTACAGCGACTTCCTGGTGCACGACATGGGTCCCTGCCTCGACGACGGCATCTCGGTCGGCGAGGCCGAGTCCTACGAGTGGCGGACGCCGCCGCTGTGGGGCGTCCACGAGAAGGGCGTTGTGCTGCTCCACGACGGAAGGGGGGCGCGGCTCCTGCAGCAGATCCAGTTCCACTGCGGGGAGGGCGCCGCGGCGCGGGCCGCGTTCAATCGACTCGACGAGTTCTCCCAGTTCCAGCTTCGGAGCTTCCTGAACAGCCTACGCATCGATCCCTGAACCCGATCCCCGTCGAGCCGGTTATCCGCGCCGCGACGGTGCTGCCGTCGGGCGCAGCGTGGTCTCGCAATACCGAGGCCGGTTGGCCGCGTCCGGGCATCCCGTTACCATTGTCACGGTGGAGACCGGGTCGCGCCGCTGCGGAGAGGCCTGATCGTGTTGCTGGTCGTTTCGCGCCGGGCGAGGATGGGGCTGCTGGTGGCCGCGCTCGTGGCCGGCTTGGCGGCGGTCGAGGTGGGCCTGCGGGCCTTCACCTCGAGGGACAGCCAGTGGAACGTCCGCCTCGGGGCCAACAAGCGCTTCGATCGGGTCACCCATTTCCGCGTCAAGTCCCATTACGACTACGGACGCGGCGTCGTGACCAACGAGTACGGCTACCTCGCACCACCGGGCATCTCGTTCGAGAAGCCGACCGACGCGCTGCGCCTGCTCTACCTGGGCGACTCGGCGTCCTACCAGCCCGTAAACCAGAACTACCCGATGCACGTCGAGGCGTTGCTCGAGAAGGAAGGCATCGCGGTCGAGACGCTCAACACCGCGGTTCCGGGATTCGCCAGCGAGAACGCGCTGGCGCTGTTCCAGACGGAGGTGTCGAACTTCGAGGCGGACTACTGCTTCGTCTATCTGGGTTGGAACGACCTGGGGCAGTATGGGCCGGAGGGGTTGCCCTACAAGAAGGCCCGCGCCGGCTACCCGGTCTCGACCAGCCAGCGCGTGCTCGCGCAGCTCTACACGCCGCGGCTGCTCTTCGCCCTGGTGCGCTACGTGCGGCGCTTCTCTCCCGCGGTGAACGAGCCGCTCACCCCCGAGGAGAGCGAGCTCTACGAGAGCTACTACCCGCAGCATTTCGAGGACAATCTGAGGCAGATCGTCGCGCTGGCCGTGGAGCGGTACCCGCGCGTCTACCTGATGAACCTGGCCACGATCACGAACGACGATCCTACCGAGGACGAGCTGCGGCGGGCGCACTTCCCGGTCGGGATGAGCAAGAACATGCGGAAGCTCGACCTGCTGGTGCAGGAATACAGCGAGGTCGTGGAAGCCGTCGCCCGGAGCGAGGGCGTTCCGGTGATCGATCTGCACGGGGCGTTCGACAATCGCGAGGCGCGCCTCGGCTTCACCGACAGCGCCCACATGAACGCGGACGGCACACGACGCCTGGCCGGCCTGCTCGTCGACGTCATCCAGGAGAACGAGCGGGCCGCGAGCGCGCAGCGAACCGCCGCAGGCCGTTGAATCGGGCACGGAGTCGCCGAGATGAGCTCCCCGCGACGGCGCCTGCTGCTGCTGAGCTCCCTCCCGCCGCCGCTGGGGGGGATCCCGACCTGGACCGTCGCCGTGCTGAAGAGCGCGCTGCGCGAACGCTTCGAGATGCGCGTCGTCGACACCTCGCCGCCCGACAAGGTGAACATCGTGGCGCGGAGCCGGTTCCGGACCGACCGGGCCTGGCAGGCCCTGCGCATCCTGTCGGCCCTGCTGTGGGCACTGGTGCGCTTCCGCCCTGAGATCCTCCACGTCAACACGCCCTACTATTGGGCCTTCCTCCGCGATGGACTCGCCGTCTGGCTGGCCGGACTGCTGGGGGTGCGCACCGTGCTCCACTTCCGCGGTGGCGACTTCCCCGAATGGGTGCAGGGGTCGCGCCCGCTGGCGCAGCGCGCCATCGCGGCGACGCTTCGGCGCTGCGACCGCCTGATCGCCCTGACCCGCGACACGGAGGCCTACCTGCGCACCACGGCCGACCCGCAGCGCGTCCGCTACGTGCCCAACTTCGTCCCGCTCGAGGATTTCGGGGAGCTCCCCGATCGCTCGCAGCGTTCGGCCGAGCGACCGCTCCGGGTGCTCTACGTGGGCTGGCTGCTGGAGGCCAAGGGAGTGGGCGAGCTGCTCGAGGCGTCGCGCCGCTTCCCGGACGTCCGCTTCACCCTGGTGGGACCCACGCACCCGCGCTTCGCCGAGCGCATTCGCCCCCTGATCGAGGCCGTCCGAGACCACGTGGAGGTCCTGCCGGTGCGCCCCCGCGAGGAGATCCTGGAGCTCTACCGCGACGCCGACATCTTCGTGCTCCCCACCTATCGCGAGGGCTTTCCCAACGTCGTGCTCGAGGCCATGGCGGCGGGACTCCCGGTCATCGCCACGCCCGTCGGCGCCATCCCGGACGCGATCCGGCACGGCGAAGAGGGACTGCTCGTGCCGCCCCGCGACCGCGAGGCGCTGGCGGAGGCGCTGAAGCGCCTGATCGACGACCCCGAGCTGCGCTGCCGGATGGGCGCGCGGGCGCGCGAGCGCGCCGAGGCGGTGTTCTCGCTCGATCCCGTGGTCCGGCAGCTCGAAGCCGTGTACGACGAGCTGGAGTCCTAGCCGGTGGACTTCGTTCGGCTTCGCCTCACTGCGCGCGCCCTTCGGGCGCTTGCGGGGGCTTCTGCCGCGCAGACTCCTAGCC
>JASJBO010000240.1 GCA_030066475.1 Myxococcota bacterium | reverse complement strand
GGACTTCGCTCGCCTGCGGCTCGCTGCGCGCGCAAGCTGGTGGACTTCGCTCGCCTGCGGCTCGCTGCGCGCGCCGCGTGGCGCAGGGGTGCGCTGCTCGGGCTTCGGGGGGCGGCGCTTGCGCGGGCGGCCGGGGAGCTTCGCTCGGGGCGGGCAGGGCGGCGGGGCTCGGGAGCCGGCATCGGGAGGGCTCAAGTCCTCGTCGCCTCGGTCCGAAACGCCTGTCGGGCCGGAAGGGGAACTCGATGGATGCGGCGCGCGGCGTCGGCATGGCGGCGTTCGTACTGGTGAGCCTCGTGGCAGGCGCGCGTCTGATGGGACTGTGGTGGCGCACCCGCCAGAGCCCCGAGCTGTCGATCGGGCTCAACCTGCTGCTGGGCGGCGCCGCCTTCCCGCTGCTGTTCGCTTCGATGGAGCGCGCCGATCAGCTCGGCTCCGCCGTCGGGCTGGTGCGCGGCTCGGGGCTGCTGTGCCTGAACCTGGGCGCGGCGGCGCTCTGGTACTTCACCTGGCGCGTGTTCCGCAGCCACAGCCGCGTCGTGCTGGGCGTGGCGCTCGTAGCCGCGTTCCTGCTGCTGGCGAGCCACGCGGCGATCGGCCTGGGCAGCGGGTTCGCGGGCGACTTCTACCACGGCTTCTGGTTCTGGAGCGGATACCTGTCGCGGCTGCTCGCGTTCGGCTGGGCCGCGTTCGAGTCGCTGCGCTACGCGGTCGCGGTGCGACGTCGGGTGCGACTCGGTCTGGCCGAGCCGCTGCTGGTGCACCGCTTCGCGCTGTGGGGCGTCGCCGCGGGCTCGGCGACCGGCATCTTCGGCTTGCGCCTCGCGGAGCTCCTGATGGGCAAGGCCGGCGCGTTCTTCGGTCCCACGCTCACGCTCGTCGCCTCGGCGCTGGGGCTCTGCGCGTCCGCGAGCATCTGGTTCGCGTTCTTCCCGCCCGAAGCGTACCGGCGCCGGGTCGGGACGGAGACCTGAGCATGGCGGGTTCCCCGGCGTTCGAATGGCTGTGCAAGGGACTCGAAGAGAGCAGCACGCTGGCGCGCCTGGAGGCGCGCGGCACGGTGCGCATCGCGCTCAAGGAGGCGGGCCTCGAGGCGCGCTCGGTCACGCCCGCGGAGCTGGTGGTCGTCGTCGAGCGGATCCTCCCGCGCGAGCTGCGCCAGCGCGGCGTGGGCGACGAGGGGGCGCTGTGCAAGCGCCTCGCCGCGGGCCTGGGCGTCCTCGACGAGCAGCTCTCCGCCGGCGGCGCCGACACGCCGGACGCGATCTTCCGACGCCTGGGCGGCGGTTAGCCGAAGACAAGGGGGAGCGCTTCGAGGCCGCGCAGCAGGACGTGGGGCGTGTGGCGCAGCGTGGCGTTCGGGGCCAGGCGCGGGTCGGGGAGGCGCTCGATCAGCTTGCGCAGGGCGGTCTGCAGCTCGCAGCGCGCGAGCTGCGCGCCCAGGCAGTGGTGGATCCCGTGCCCGAACGCCAGGTGCTCGTCGGCGTTGGGGCGCTCGACGTCGAAGCGCTCGGGCTCCGGGAAGACGGCCGGGTCGCGGTTCGCCGCGGCGAAGCGCACGACTGCGATCGAGCCCCCGGGGATCGCCACCCCCCCGAGCTCGGTGTCGCGCCTGACCACCCGCCACATGTTGGCGGTGGGCGAGGCGAGCCGCAGCACCTCCTCGACGAGGTTCGGCACCAGCTCGAGGTTCGCAGCGACCTGGTGGAGCTGCTCGGGGTGGGTCACCAGCAGCCACATGCCCTCGCTGATGGTCGAAGCAGTGGTCTCGTTGCCGGCGACCAGGAGCTGCTGCAGGATCGACAGGCTCTCCGCCGTGTCGAGCGGGCGCTCGCCCTCGACGCGGGCGTGCACCAGGTCGGAGATGATGTCGTCCTGCGGGCTGGCGCGGCGGTCTTCGAGCGTCTTCGCGAAGTAGCGCTGGAACTCGAGGATCAGGCGCGCGGCCTCGATCTCCTGCTCGGGCGTCGCCATGCCGCCGAGCTGCGCGACGAAGCCGTCCGACCAGCGCTTGAAGAGAGGCAGCTCCGCGCGCGGGACGCCGAGCTGCTCGCTGATGATCGTGAGGGGAAGCGGCACCGCGAAGGCGCCGCGCAGCTCGACCCGGCCGTCGGGCAGGAATGCGTCGATCAGCTCGTCGCAGAGCGCCTCGACGCGGGGCGCGAGCGAGCGCACGCGGCGCAGCGTGAACGCCTTGTTGACCAGCGATCGGAAGCGGCGCTGCTCGGGCGGGTCGGCGGTGAGCATCGTGTCCACTGGCGGCCACCCCTCGGCCATGATCTCCCGCACCTCGGCGCGCGCCGCCGCGCGGCCGCCGAGCGCGGGGCCGAAGCGGTTCGAGAACACCTCGGGTTGGCTCAGCGCCTCGGAGACCAGCGCATGACTCGAGACGAAGTAGATGCCGGTCTTCGGGTGGCGGAAGACGGGGGCCTCGCGGTGGAGGCGGGCGTAGTAGTCGAAGGGGTGCTCGAGAACGGCGGGGTCGAAGGGATCGATCTCGGCGAGGTCGCGGGGGTCGTGCGGCGGTGCGGAGGCCAAGCGGGCAGCCCTCCCGGCTAGCGGTAGCGGCCAGTCTACCCCGATTCGCCGCGTGGCCACGCCGGCGGCGTCCGAGTACCGTGTCGGCGTGAGCGAGGCGGTGGTGCGGCGGGCGACGGCGGCTCCCTGGCTGATCCGGGCGTACGCGGCCACGGGCGCCTCGCCCGCGCGGGTCGGGGCGACGCTGGCGATCGGCGCCATCGCTGCGTTCTTCGCACTCGAGCTTGCGCTGGGGCGCTTCGCGCTGGCCGCCCAGCCCGGAGACCCGCTCGCCATCCAGCGCGACATGCGGCTTACGGTCATCCACGTGCTCGTCACCGCCTACCTGGCCTCGGCCTTCGTCGCCACGGCACTCGCCACGGAGTGGACCACCCGCCAGCTCGAGCCGCTGCTGCGGCACCCCGCGCCGGCGCGGGACTGGCGGGAGGAGCGGATGCCGCTGTGGAGCGCGGCGGGGCTCGGCGGCCTCGCCTCGGTGCTGATCAACCTGTTCTTCTCGCCCGGTACCGTCTCCTACGATCCGAGCACCTGGGACCCGGAGACGGCCTGGCACCGCATCCTCTCGTTCCCGATCGGGATGCTGATCTTCCAGCTCTGGACGCTGGTCGTGATCGACTCCCGCCACGTCTCGCGGCTCGCCGCCGACGTCCGCGAGGTGGACCTGCTCGACCAGTCGGCGCTGGCGCCGTTCGCTCGCCACGGACTGCACAACGCGCTGCTGGTCACCGGCTTCGCCGCCGTGTTCGCGCTGTTCATGCTCGACGACCTGCTCTATGTGCTGCTGTTCGGGTCCGCGCTGGTGGTGACGGTGGCGGCGGCCGCGGTGTCGCTGGCGCTGCCGCTGCGCGGCCTGAGCCAGCGCATCGGCGCGGCCAAGGCACGCGAGCTGGCCTGGTGCCGCGCGCGGATCCGGCGGCGGCGCGAGGCGCTGGAAGGGGAGGACGACGGCGCGCGCCGCGACGCGCGTCTCGACGAGCTGCTGGCGTGGGAGGCGCGCATCGAGGCGGTCCGCGAGTGGCCGCTCGACGCCCCCGCGCTGCGCCGCTTCGGGCTCTACCTGCTGATCCCGCTCGGCTCGTGGAGCGGCGGCGCGCTGATCGAGCGCGCCATCGACGCGCTGCTCGACTAGCGGCCCTCGAAGCGGGGCGGGCGGCGCTCGAGGAAGGCCGCCACGCCCTCCTTGAAGTCCTGGCTGCGGAACAGCGGGAGCAGCTGCAGGTAGACCTGGTGCACGTTCGACTCGAAGCTGTCCTCGAGGCCGAGTCGCATCATGCGCTTGGTGGCCTGCACCGCCAGCGGCGCGTTGCTGGCGATCTCGGCGGCGAGCGCCGCCACCTCCTTCTCGAACAGCTCGTGCGGCACCACGCGGTTCACCAGGCCGAGCTCGAGGCACTCCTCGGCCGAGAGCGTGCGCCCGGTGAACGCCACCTCGCAGGCCTTGGCCCAGCCGAGCAGGCGCGGCAGCAGCCAGGTGCCGCCGCTCTCGGGCAGCACGCCGCGCCGGGTGAAGGCGGCCGCCAGCTTGCTGCGGTCGGAGGCGATGCGGATGTCGCAGCCCAGGGCCAGGTCCATGCCGTAGCCGGCGGCGGCGCCGTTGAGCGCGCAGACGGTCGGCGTGTCGAGCTGGTGGAGCACGATGGGCGGCGCGTTGCGCAGGTCGAAGCGGGCGGGGAAGTCGCCCGCGTTGCTCCCGATGCCGCCCTGGCCGACGTCCTTGAGGTCGAGGCCCGAGCAGAAGCCCTTGCCGGCGCCGGTGATCACGATGACGCGCACCGCGCGGTCCTGGTCGGCCTCGACGAGTGCCTGGGACAGGGCGTCGAGCATCTCGACGGAGATCGCGTTCAGGCGGTCGGGGCGGTTGAGCGTGATGGTCGCGATGCCACCGTCGGTCTCGAAGAGCAGGTCGGACACGGGCGGATCTCCTCGGCTGGGGATTCGCAGAGGAGGGTAGCTGGATCGAGTAGTTACAGAAATTGGCGACATCCGCCGGTTTCTGTAACATAACCCGATGGCGCGGGACCTCACCGCCAAGAGCTTCGTGCTCGACCTGCTCTCGACGCTGCGGCGCGGGGCGATGCCGGTGCGGGCGCTGGTGGACGCGGCCCGGATCTTCGGGATCGCCCCGGGCAGCGTGCGGGTCACGCTGAGTCGGCTGCTGGCCGCGGGCCTGGTCGAGAGCGACGAGCGCGGCCGCTACCGGCTCGGCGCCAGCAGCGCGGCCGTGCAGCGGCGGGTGGGCTCCTGGCGCCGCCTGGAGGAGCGCGTCCGGCCCTGGGACGGGGGCTGGGTCGGCGTGCTCGGCGCCCGCGGCGCGGCCGCCGCGCGCAGCGCCCAGCGGCGCAGCGAGCGCGCCCTGAGGCTGCTGGGCTTCCGGCCCTTCGAGCGCGGCCTCGCGCTGCGGCCCGACAACCTGGCGGGCGGGGTCGCGGCCGTGCGCGACGAGCTGGCGGGCCTGGGCCTCGAGCCGGGCGCGCTGGTCTTCGCGCTGCGCGATCTCGATCCGGTGAGCGAGGCGCGCGCCCGGACGCTCTGGGACGCCGACGCCCTGGTGGCGAGCTACCGCAGCCAGCGCGCCGCGATCGAGGCCAGCGCCGCGCGGCTCGGGTCGCTGTCGCCGGAGCAGGCCATGGTCGAGTCGTTCCGCGCGGGCGGCGAGGTGCTGCGCCAGCTCGTGCTCGACCCGCTGCTCCCCGAGCCGATCCTGCCCGCCGCCGAGCGCACCGCGCTGGTCGACGCCATGCGCCGCTACGACGCGCTCGGCCGCGCCGCCTGGGCCGACTTCCTGGCCCGCTACGACGTACCCCACCGGAGCGCACCCGCCGACACGCGGGTGATCGCTCGAGGAGGACTCGCATGAGCGCTGCGACGCCCGCCTTCGACGCGCAGACGCCCGACCTGGATGCGGACGCCCGCACCAACGAGGCCTGGCACAAGAAGTTCACTCGCGAGGAGATCCAGCACCTGCTGTCGATCGACGACGCGCGCGGCTGGGGCTCGGTGCTCGGCAACTGGGCGCTGATCGGCGCGGCGCTCGCGCTGGTCGCCGCCTGGCCGAACCCGCTCACGGTGGTGTTCGCGCTGATCCTGATCGGCGGGCGCCAGCTCGGGCTGGCGGTCCTGATGCACGAGGCCTCGCACCGCACGCTGCTCTCGTCGAAGCGCCTCAACGACTGGGTCGGCAACTGGCTGTGCGCCTACCCGATCTGGACCGACATCCACCCCTACCGCACCTACCATCTGGTGCACCACGCCAAGAACTACACGTCGGAGGACCCCGACATCGGCCTGGTGCTGCCGTTCCCGATCACGCGCTCGAGCCTGCGCCGCAAGATCTGGCGCGACCTCTCTGGCCAGACCGGCCGCAAGTTCCTGCGCGCGGCCTGGCGGCGCAGCGTGCAGCGCTGGCACGCGGGCGACCCGCAGGGCCGACGCGCCTTCGTGGGATTCGCCGTCACCAACGGCGTGCTGCTGCTCGTCGTGACCGCGCTCGGGTTCCCGTGGCTCTACCTGCTGTGGGCCGGTGCCTGGCTCACCACCAACACGCTCTTCACGCGCATCCGCGCGATCGCCGAGCACGCCATGGTGCCCGACCCGACCGACCCGCTGCGCAACACCCGCACCACGCTCACGAGCTGGTGGGAGCGCATCTTCATGGCGCCCAACTACGTGAACTACCACCTCGAGCACCACCTGCTGATGACGGTGCCCCACTACCGCCTGCCCGAGATGCACCGCCTGCTGCGCGAGCGCGGCCTGCTCGACGAGGCGCTCGTGACACGCGGCTACCGCGCGGTGCTCGAGCGCGCCGCGTCGAAGCCCGAGGGCGACGCGACGCCCGCGGCAGCGTCGCCGACCGAGCCCCGGGTGCCGCCCTTCTAGGAGCCGAACTGCGCCCGGGCGCTGGGCAGGAAGAGCGCACGGACCTTGTCCCAGAAGTCGGCGCCCAGCACGAAGAAGCTCGAGAACCACAGGGCGTCGAGGGTCAGCGCGATCGGGACGCGGTGCTCGGCATAGCCCGGCACGACCTCCGGCAGGTAGATGCCGGCCCACGCGTAGATTCCCGCCGGCAGCAGCATCGCCAGCCCGACGTAGTAGCGGACCTTCCCGACCTCCTTGGGCGGCCCGTAGCGTCGCAGCAGGCCGAACACGCGCGCCTTCACGGTGGCGAAGCCGGGCTTCCCGAGGATCGCGATCGCGGCCACGGTGCAGATCTCGGGGATGCCGACGAGCAGCAGTCCACCGAGCGTGGCCTTCGCCGCGGTCGGAAGGCCGGTGAGCGCCACGAGCGGCGCGGCCAGGGGCGCCAGGAAGCCCAGGACGAAGACCGCCACGCCGGCTCGGAAGCGCCAGCCGGGCGGGGGCGCCGTGGCGTCCGCGACCGCGTGATCTGCGTCGGGTTCGTGCATCGGAGCGTCTCCCGTCCCGGTCTCAGTCGGTTCCCAGCGCGCCCCGCAGCCACTGCTGGAACCAGAACACGCCGTTCTCGTGGCGCGGCGACAGGCGGCCGCGGTCGTGGACCCCGGCCTCGAGGTTGCGCTGAACCGGCTCGCAGATCTCGGCGTCCTCGCGCGTCACGACGCGACACATCTCGAGCGCCGCCTCGCGCGCGGCCGGCATCACGTCGTCGCGGAAGAAGAACAGATACTCGAGCCGCATCGCGCGCGGGCCGTCGGGCAGCATGCGCTCCACCGAGAGCCCGTTGCCGTAGCAGTTGAACGCCACGTTCGGCGCGAGCCAGGCCCAGAGGCCGTCGTAGATCGGCGCCGTTACGCGCGGCCGCGTCGGGGCGTGGTGCGTCACGACCCGCTCGGCGGCCTCCACGCGGTACCCCTTGACGTCGATCTCGGCGTGGAGGCTCGGGTGGAGACAGGGCACGTGGTAGCCCTCGAGGTAGTTCTCGACGTAGGCCTTCCAGTTGCAGCGGATCGGGTGCGACGCGCGGTGCGAGAAGCGCAGTGCCTCGAGCGGAAGCTCCGCGGCCAGCGCGGGAAGCCGGCCCAACGCGGGCGCGAGCGGCGGCGCCTGCGGGTCGAGGTTCACGAACACGAAGCCGCGCCAGGTCTCGAGCGAGAGCGGGTGGAGGCCGAGCCGGCCGGGCTCGAAGCCCTCGGCCGACTCCGCCCCGAAGTCGGGCGTGCGCTCGAGGCGGCCGTCGTCCGCGTAGACCCAGCCGTGGTAGCGACAGCGCAGCACCCGGCAGGTGCGGGCGCCCTCGCCCACCAGCGGCCCGGCGCGGTGACGACACACGTCGTGGAACGCGCGCAGCACGCCGTCGCGCCCACGGCGCGCGAACACCGGCCAGCCGGCGACCACCTCGCCGCGGCAGGCACCCGGCTCGGCCAGCTCGCTCTCGTGCGCGAAGAGCAGCCACTCGCGCCCGAACACGCGACGACGCTCGGCCTCCCAGACGGCGGGGTCGTGGTACCAGCTGGCGGGAAGCGTCTCGGCGCGGTGCAGCTCCACCCGAGCATGCTAGCCGGCAGGGTGGTCGGGGTCCCGCGCCCCGAGAGCGGCGGCACCTCCCGTCGCCCGACGCGCCGGCCGGTGCGTGCTAAGGGTTGGGCATGCTGCGACCCCCCGTCTTGCTTGCACTGCTGGTGCTGCCGTCCGTGGCCGCCACCGCACAGGGCCCCTATCCGCTCGACGACGTGCTGCGACTCAACGACCTGCAGGCCGTCGGCACCCACAACAGCTACCACCTGCGGCCGCCCTTCGAGCCCGCCCCGCCCGACCTCGACTACGAGCACGACCCGCTCGACGTCCAGCTCGAGGAGCAGGGCGTCCGCAAGTTCGAGCTCGACGTGTACTGGGCGCCGGACGGCTTCCGGGTCCACCACATCAACGTGCTCGACGCGCGCACCAACTGCGAGACGCTGGTGCTGTGCCTCGAGACGATCCGGGGCTGGTCGGAGACGCATCCGGGCCACCACCCCCTGTTCGTGTTCGTCGAGCCGAAGGGGATCCACTCGGAGACGACGATCAGCGACGAGCCCATCACCGGCCACTACGACCAGCTCGACGCCGAGATCCGCTCGGTGCTCGCGCCCGACCTGCTGATCACGCCCGACGAGGTTCGCGGCGCGCACGCGACGTTGCGCGAGGCGATCCGCACCGACGGCTGGCCGACGCTGGGGGAGACGCGCGGGCGGGTGCTCGCGGTGATGCTCGACGGCGGCACCGACCGAGCCAACTACAGCGCCGGGCGGTCGTCGCTCGAAGGGCGCGCGATGTTCGTGACCTCGAGCGAGGGGCGGGACGACGCGGCCGTGATCGCGGTGGACGGACCCGAGGGCGGCTTCGATCGCATCCAGAACCTGGTGGCGCTGGGCTACGTGGTGCGCACGCGCTCGGACAGCCCGGGCAACCCGCCCCGGGCCGAGCGCCGCGACGCCGCCTTCGCCAGCGGGGCGCACGTGATCAGCACCGACCTGCCCGTCCCCGGCCGCGTCGACGGCGACCCGGACTTCGCCGTCCAGATCCCCGGTGGCACGCCCTCGCGCTGCAACCCGATCACGACGCTGGACGTGGACTGCACCTCGCTCGACATCGAGGACCCGGCGCTGCTCTCGGCCGAGGACGGCGACGAGGACGGTGTCCCCGACGGCCGCGACAACTGCCTCGACGTCGCGAATCCCGCGCAGACCGACAGCGACCGCGACGGCTACGGCAACCGCTGCGACGCCGACTACGACAACAACGGGGCCGTCGGCATCGCCGACTTCGCCGTCCTCCGCTCCCAGTTCGGCCTGACGGACACCGACCCGTCGTTCGACCCGGCCGTGGACATGAACGACGACGGCGCCGTGGGCCTCTCCGATTTCAACATGCTGCGGGGGTCGTTCGGGGGGCCGCCGGGACCGTCGGCGCTCGAGTGCGCCGGGACCATCCCCTGCCCGTAGGCCCGCTCCCCAGGAGGCGAGATGGATCCGTTCGAAGGGCGCGTGGCCGTGATCACCGGCGGCGCGGGCGGCATCGGCTTCGCGATGGCGCAGGCGTTCGCCGCCCGCGGCGCGCGGATCGCGCTGGCGGACGTCGACGAGCCGGGCATGGCGGCGCGCGCCCGGGAGCTCGAGGCCGCCGGCACCGAGGTGCTGTGCGTCCCCACCGACGTGACCCGGCGCGAGAGCGTGACGGCGCTGGCCGACCGGGTCTACGACCAGTTCGGCGCGGCCCACCTGGTCTGCAACAACGCGGGCATCGCGCTCGGCGGCCCGCTGCTCGAGGCCACACCCGAGGACTGGCGCCTGACCATGGACATCGACTTCTGGGGCGTCGTGTATGGCGTGGACGCGTTCGCGCCGCGCATGGTCGAGCGGGGCGAGGGCGGCCACGTGATCAACACCGCCTCGATGGCCGGGCTGGTCGGCATGCAGTGGCTCGGCGTCTACTGCGCCGCGAAGTTCGCGGTGGTGGGGCTCACCGAGTCGCTGCGCCGCGAGCTGGCGCCGCACGGGATCGGCGTCTCGGTGCTGTGCCCGATGATCGTGGCGACGGGCATCAACGAGAACTCGGCCCGCGCGCGGGGACACGAGCCGCCGCCGTCGGACGCGACGCCGCCACCGATGGCGGGCGGCGTGATCCAGCCCGAGGAGGTCGGCCGCCGCGTGGTGCAGGCGGTCGAGCGCAACGCGCCCTACATCCTCACCCACCCCGAGCAGCGCGAGATCCTGCGCCGCCGCGCGGCGCGGCTGGACGCCGTCTTCGATCGGGAGAGCTGGTCTCCCTGAGCCTCATGGACTGCGCTCGCCTACGGCTCGCTGCGCCCTGCCAGGCGTCGGAGCGCTCGGAGGGGCGCGGCGCCGCGCGGAGTCTCAGTACTTCCCGGGAACGAAGAGCTCCCGGGGCAGCTCCTCGCGGTCGTACTCCGGGTCGAAGATCCGCTCGGGAAGGCTCGGGGCCTCGTACGGGACCTTCTCGTAGGGGATCAGGGACAGCAGGTGGTCGATGCAGTTGAGCCGGGCCCGCTTCTTGTCGTTGGCCTCGACGATGTACCAGGGGGCCTCGGGGATGCTGGTCCGGGAGAACATCTCCTCCTTGGCCTTGGTGTAGGCCTCCCAGCGCACCCGGGACTGCAGGTCCATCGGGCTCAGCTTCCACTGCTTCAGCGGGTCGTGGATCCGCATCAGGAAGCGCATCTGCTGCTCCTGGTCGGAGATCGAGAACCAGTACTTGATCAGCTGGATCCCGGATCGGACCAGGCTGCGCTCGAACTCCGGCGTGTCGTGGAAGAACTGGGCCACCTCGTCTTCGTTGGCGAAGCCCATCACGCGCTCCACGCCCGCGCGGTTGTACCAGGAGCGGTCGAAGAGCACGATCTCGCCCGCCGCGGGCAGGTGCGGGATGAAGCGCTGGAAGTACCACTGGCTCTGCTCCCGCTCGCTGGGAGCCGGCAGGGCGACCACCTTGCAGATGCGTGGGTTGAGGCGTTGCGTGATCCGCTTGATCACGCCGCCCTTTCCGGCCGCATCCCGCCCCTCGAAGATCACGACGATCCGGGCGCCGCTCGCCTGGACCCAGTCCTGCAGATTGATCAGCTCGAGCTGGAGCCTGAGCAGCTCCCGGAAGTATGTCTTGCGGTCGATGGTGGGCGGCCGCTTCTCGCGGTAGACGCGGCGGACCTCGCGGGAGAGCTCCGCATCGTCGAGCTCCAGCTCGAACTCCTCGTCGAGGG
>JASJBO010000239.1 GCA_030066475.1 Myxococcota bacterium | reverse complement strand
CTGCTTCGCGCCCGCCGCCGAGGCGCTGAGCTGCCAGCAGTGGAACCGCATGGACTCGGCGCAGAAGGGCGCCCAGATCGAGCGCATGATCGCCAGCACGATGTCGGGCTCGGGCGGCCGCAAGTACAAAGTCGATCGAGGCGCCATCGAGCGCTGCCTCTACGGCTACAGCCGGCGAATGGAGTACGACTTCGACGCGGTGTGCAGCGACCCGCGCAGGGCCTCGATGCGCGCGATCGACGTGGTCTTCAAGGACTACATCTGGTCCTGTGTCCGCTAGAGCCCTCGTCGCCGCTGCGCTGCTGCTCGCGCTGCTCGGCTGCGACAGCCCCGAGCCGCTCGACGTCGAGCCCTCCGGCTTCCTCGGCGACTACTCCCAGCTGAAGCCCGACCGCCGCGAGCCGGCGCGCATCGTCTACATCGATCCCGAGGCCGACTTCTCCGGCTACCGGCGCGTGGTGCTCGAGCCGGTCACGGCCTGGGCGCCGGGCGGCTCGCAGCTGGCCTCGCTGCCGCAATCCGAGCGCGAGCGGCTCGTGCAGCACTTCGAGACGGCGCTGCGCCGGCAGCTCGCGCTCGAGTTCGACCTGGTGGACGAGGCCGGCCCCGGCACGCTGCGCATCCGCGTCGCGATCACCCGCGCCCAGGAGTCCGACGACCCGAACGAGCTCGAGTCGTCGATCGAGGTCGAGGTGCTCGACGCGGTCTCCGGCCAGCGGGTGGTGGCGGCCGCCGACACGCGCGCCGGGGGCACGCCGCGCAAGGGCGCGAACCGCGCCTGGTCGGGGGTCTATGAATCGCTCGACTACTGGGCCGACGTGATCCGCGCGCGCCTGGCCGCGTTCCGCGCCGCCGACGCAGCGCTTGCCGCCGACCGTTAGCTGGCGCTGCGTCGGGTGGTCTCGATCGGGCGGTGCCGGCGGGCGGCGATCTCGGAGAGCAGGCGGCCCTGGCAGTCGGTGCAGATGCCGTGCGTGAAGGCGGCGTCGGAGTGCCGCTCGAGGTAGGCCTCGAGCTGGTTCCAGTAGCCCTGGTCGTCGCGGATCTTCTTGCAGTGCGCGCAGATCGGCAGCAGGCCGCCCAGCGACTTCATCTCGGAGACCAGGCGCACCACGGCGGCGAAGGCCCCGGCCGAGAGGAGCAGGCCCATTCCGGTCAACGCCCCCACGACCCAGGAGGCCCGGCGCTCGTCACGGCGCGCGCCGGCCGATGCTGCAGCTGCGGACTGCGCCACCTCCGTGAGCAGGTCGCCGAGCGCGTGTCGCAGGCCGTTCTCGTCACGCGCCACGCGGCGCGCGACGGCGAGCGCCTCGCGCTGTCGTCCCTCGTCGAGCAAGGTGAATGCGGCGCGCACCTCGTCGGCGCAGGCGTCGTGGGCGTGGTCGAGGCGTTCGACCAGTCGGAGGACGGCCGCCGGATCCTGCGCCGCTTCCGCCATCGCGCGCGCACGCTGCAGGCGCCGCCAGATGGCGGCGGCGAATGCCTCGTACTCCTCGCGCGCCTCGACGAAGGCGGCGTCGGCCTCCCAGGAGCCGTCGCGCTCTCGCGCGAGCCGCAGTGCCCGCTCGAAGCGGATCTCCTCCTCGAAGTGCAGCGCGGTGACGTCCGAGGCCAAGGTCAGCAGTGGGACGTCGCGCTCCGCCACGCCCGCCAGCGCGTCCGCGGCCTGACCGCGCACGAACAGCGCCAGCCCCGACGCCGAGGCCATGAAGACCGTCACGCACGACAGCAGCACGAGCACCTTGGTGCGAACGCTCACCACTACTCCCCCGGGGATTCCCCTGCAGTGGCCCCCCCACTCGGACCTCGTCCCGCAGGGTAGACGCGGCGCGTCAGTCCGCAAGGGGCGTAAAGGTGCCGGTTTCGTTACAGAAATTTCTTCTCTATGGGTCGGAATGACGCATCGCATGAGTGTGTAGCGACACGCGGGCACCGGCCGCTCGCGCCGAGCTCAGGCCGGGTAGAACCTCGACAGCGTGTCGACCACGCAGGCCGGCCGGTCGCCGCCGTCGATCTCGACGGTCACGCGGATCTTCGCCTGCACCGAGCCGTCCTTCGCGTCCGCGGCCTCCACCAGCTCGGCGCCACCGCGGATGCGCGAGCCCACCGGGACGGGGGCGGGGAAGCGCAGCTTGTCGGCGCCGTAGTTGACGCCCATCGAGATGCCGTCGACGCGCACGATCTCGGGCAGGAAGCGGTTCACCAGCGACATCGTCAGGTAGCCGTGGGCGATGGTGGCGCCGAAGGGGCCCGACTTCGCGCGCTCGGGGTCGACGTGGATCCACTGGTGGTCGTCGGTGGCGTCGGCGAAGCCGTCGATGCGCGCCTGCTCGATGGTGAGCCAGTCGCTGTAGCCCAGGTGCTGGCCGACCGCGTCCTTCAGCGCGGCCGGGCTCGTGAAGACGGTCGGCACGGCGGTCTCCTCGGGTCAGGGATGCTGGCTGCTGACCGCGATCACCTCGCCGGTCAGGTAGGAGGCGAGGTCGCTCGCCAGGAACACGATCACGTTGGCCACCTCGAAGGGCTCGGCGGCGCGGCCGAAGGCCTCGCGCGCGGTCAGCTCCTCGAGCAGTCCGGCCGGCGTCACCTTCGAGAGGAACTCGTGCATCGCGAGGCTGGGGGCCACCGCGTTCACGCGGACGCCCGACTCGGCGGCCTCCATCGCCACGCAGCGGGTGAAGGCCATCACGCCGGCCTTGGCGGCGGCGTAGTGCGACTGGCCCTCCTGGGCGCGCCAGCCCAGCACCGAGGCGTTGTTGACGATCGCGCCGCTGCCGCGCCCCAGCATGTGCGGCAGCACGGCGCGCGTCATGCGGAAGGTGCCGTTGAGCGTCACGTCGAGCACCGCCGACCACTGCTCGTCGGTCATGTCGGCGACGCGCGCGTAGCCGCCCAGGCCCGCGTTGTTCACCAGCACGTCGACGTGGCCCATGGCCTCGACCGCGGCGTCCACCAGCGCGCGCACCTCGTCCTCGCGAGTCACGTTGCAGAGCTGATGCGCGGGGCGCACGCCGGTGAGCTTCTCGAGCTCGGCGGCGGCCTCGAGCAGGCGCCGCTCGTGCAGGTCGGAGATCATCAGCGTGGCGCCTTCCTCGGCGCAGCGGCGCGCGGCGGCGAAGCCGATGCCGGTGCCCGCGGCGGCGGTCACCAGCACGGCCTTGCCGGCCAGCAGCTGGCGTCCCTCGGGCCACGCAGGGGGCGTGCTCATCGCGGCTCCCGGGGCAGGCCGAGCGCGCGCTCGGCGATCAGGTTGCGCTGGATCTGGTTCGAGCCGGCGTAGATCGTGTCGGAGCGGGTGAACAGGAACAGGCGCTGCAGGCGGGTCAGCGCGTAGGGGTCGCCGTCGGTGACCTCGGCCTCCATCCCCTGCACGTCCATCGCGAGCTTGCCGAGCTCGCGGTGCCAGGTGGCCCAGAAGATCTTGGTGATCATCGCCTCGCGCGCCAGCTCGGGACGGTCGGCGCGGCTCAGCATGCGGAGCGCGTTGTAGCGCTGGAGCTGCAGGCCGATCCAGGCGTCGGCGAGCCGCTGGCGGATCGCCGGGTCCCGTGCGGCGCCGTTGCGCTTCGCGATTGCGATCACCTGGTCGAGCTCGTTCTGGAACTGGAGCTGCTGGCCCAGCGTCGAGGCGCCGCGCTCGAAGGCGAGCGTGCCCATCGCCACCTTCCAGCCGTCGCCCGGCGCGCCCACCACGTGGTCGGCCGCCGTGCGCGCGCCGTCGTAGAAGACCTCGCTGAACTCGGAGTCGCCCGTGATCTGCACGATCGGGCGGATCGTGATGCCGTCCTGCTGCATCGGCACCAGCAGGTACGACAGCCCCTTGTGGCGCTGCGAGTCGGGGTCGGTGCGGCACACCACGAAGCACCAGTCGGCCCACTCGGCCCACGAGGTCCAGACCTTCTGGCCGTCGATCACCCAGGCGTCGCCCTCGAGCCGGGCGCGCGTCTGCACGTTGGCGAGGTCGGAGCCGGCGTTGGGCTCGGAGTAGCCCTGGCACCAGATCTCCTCGCCGCGCGCGATCGGCGGCAGGAAGCGCTGCTTCTGGGCCTCACTGCCAAAGGCGATCACGGTGGGGCCGAGCAGGCCCTCGCCGATGTGGCCGAGGCGACCGGGCCCGCCAGCGCGCGCGTACTCCTCGTGGTAGATCACCTGCTGGCTCAGCGGGGCGCCGCGCCCGCCGTACTCGCGCGGCCAGCCCACGCAGCTCCAGCCGGCCTCGCCCAGGCGCTGCTCCCAGGCCTTGCGCTCGTCGAGCAGCGCGTGCTCGTCGCCCGGGCCGCCGCGCCCGCGCACGGCCGCGAACTCGCCCTCGAGCTGGTCGCGGAGCCAGCCGGCGACCTCGCGGCGGAAGGCCTCGTCCTCGTCGGAGAAGCGCAGGTGCACGGGGGACTCCTTCGGGCCAAGGGGATTATGATACGATACGGATCGTATGCAAGCTCCCCACGAGCAGAGCACCACGCCGCGTCTGGTGCTGGCGGCCGCGGAGCGCTTTGCCGACCGCCCGGCGATCGAGGACGGCGAGCTGCGGCTGAGCTACGCCGGCCTGGGCGAGGCGGTGCTGCGCGTGGCCCGCGCCTTCGCCGGCGCCGGGCTGCGCCCCGCCGACCGCTTCGCGATCTGGGCGCCGAACCTGGGCGAGTGGATCCTGGCGGCGCTCGGCGGGCAGGCCGCCGGCGGCGTGCTGGTGCCGCTCAACACCCGCTACAAAGGCGCCGAGGGCGGCCACATCCTGCGCGCCAGCGGCGCCCGGCTGCTGTTCACGGTGCGCGACTTCCTCGAGACCCACTTCGACGAGCTGCTGGCCGACCAGGACCTGCCGGCGCTCGAGGACATCGTGCTGCTGCGCGGCAGCGCGCCCGACCGGTCGAGCTGGCAGGCGTTCCTGGCGCGCGGCGACGGCGTCTCCGAGGCGTCGGCGCGCGCGCGGGCCGAGGCGGTGTCGCCCGACGATCTCTCCGACGTGATGTTCACCTCCGGCACCACCGGCACGCCCAAGGGCGTGATGACCGCGCACGGACAGAACCTGCGCGCCTTCGAGACCTGGTCGGAGGTGGTGGGGCTGCGCGAGGGCGACCGCTGCCTGGCGGTGAACCCGTTCTCGCACCCGTTCGGCTACAAGGCGGGCTGGCTCTCGGCCTTCCTGCGCGGCGCCACGGTGCTGCCGCAGCCGGTGTTCGACGTGCCCCAGGTGCTCGAGCGTGTCGGCACCGAGCGCGTCTCGGTGTTCCCGGGCCCGCCCGCGATCTACCAGACCCTGCTCGCGCACCCCGACCGGCAGCAGTACGACCTCTCGAACCTGCGGCTGGCGGTGACCGGCGGGGCGCCGATCGCGGTGGAGCTGGTGCACCGCATGCGCGACGAGCTGGGCTTCGAGTCGGTCGTCACCGGCTACGGGCTGACGGAGTGCTGCGGGATCGTCTCGATGTGCCGCCACGACGACGACCCCGAGACGATCGCCACCACCTCGGGCCGGCCGATCCCCGGCGTCGAGGTGCGCCTGGTCGACGCCGAGGGCGTGGACGTGGCGCCCGGCGAGCCCGGCGAGGTGGTCGTGCGCGGCTACAACGTGATGCGCGGCTACCTGGACGACCCGGTGGCGACCGCCGAGACGATCGACCCGGACGGCTGGCTGCACACCGGCGACGTCGCCGTGATGGACGCGGCGGGCTCGCTGCGCATCACCGACCGCATCAAGGACATGTTCATCATGGGCGGGTTCAACTGCTACCCCGCCGAGATCGAGAACCTGATGTTCGCGCACCCCGAGATCGCCCAGGTCGCCGTGGTCGGCGTCCCCGACGCGCGCATGGGCGAGGTGGGGATGGCGTTCGTGGTGCCGGTGGCGGGCGCGTCGCTCGCGCCCGAGTCGCTGACGGCCTGGTGCCGCGAGCAGATGGCGAACTACAAGGTGCCGCGCCGCTTCGAGATCGTGGACGCGCTGCCGATGAACGCGTCGGGCAAGGTGGTGAAGGGCGAGCTGCGCGAGCGCGCCGCGCGCTGATCGAGGGGGGGCCCGCGGTCAGCGAAAGCGCTTGCCGCCCGACGCGACGGCCGGCAAGGTGCCGCCACCTTGTCGCTCCTCGACTCGATCGAAACGCCCGCAGACCTTCGCCAGCTTCCGCGCACCGAGCTGGAGCGGGTCGCGGGCGCACTGCGCGACGAGCTGATCGCGGTCGGCGCCGAGGTCGGCGGCCACTTCGCGGGCAGCCTCGGCACGGTCGAGCTGTGCGTGGCGCTCCACTGGGTGTTCGACACCCCGCGCGACCGGCTGGTCTGGGACGTCGGGCACCAGGCCTACGGACACAAGGCGCTGACCGGACGCCGCGCGGCGCTGCGCCGGATCAAGCGTGCCGACGGCCCGAGCGGCTTCCTGCGGCGCGCCGAGAGCGAGTTCGACGTCTTCGGCGGCGGGCACGCGGGCACCTCGGTGTCGGCGGCGCTCGGCATCGCCGAGGGGCTGGCGCGCGCGGGCAGCACGGCTCGCGTGGTGGCGGTGATCGGCGACGGCGCCGCCACCGCGGGCATGGCGTACGAGGGTCTCAACCAGGCCGGTCACCTGCGCACTCCGCTGCGCGTGGTGTTCAACGACAACGGCATGTCGATCGCGCCCAACGTGGGTGGCCTGCACCGCACCGGGCGCGCGCGCCAGTACTTCGACGCCCTGGGGCTCGACTACGCGGGGCCCGTCGACGGGCACGATCTCGGCGCGCTGCTCGCGGCACTCGAGGCGCTGCGCGACGCGCGTCGCCCGAGTGTGCTCCACGTGCGCACGCGCAAGGGTGCCGGCTATGCGCCCGCCGAGGCCGACCCGTTCGCCTGGCACGCGACGCGGCCGTTCGCGATCGCCACCGGCGCGCGAGAGGAGGCCGGCGGGCCGAAGAGCTGGACTCACGCCTTCGCCGAGGGGCTGTCGGCGCTGGCCGACCGCGACCCGCGCGTGGTGGCGATCACCGCGGCGATGCCCGACGGCACCGGCCTCGATCGCTTCACCGCGCGGCACCCCGACCGCGTCTACGACGTCGGGATCGCCGAGCAGCATGCCGTGACCTTCGCCGCCGGGCTGGCCGCCGAGGGGCTGCGCCCGGTGTGCGCCATCTACTCGAGCTTTCTCCAGCGCGCCTTCGACCAGATCGTGCACGACGTGGCGCTCCAGCGACTGCCGGTGCTGTTCGCGCTCGACCGCGCCGGCCTGGTCGGCGCCGACGGGCCCACGCACCACGGCGTGCTCGACCTGGCCTATCTGCGCATGATCCCGAACCTGGTGGTGACGGCGCCGCGCGACGAGAACGAGCTGGCACGGCTGCTCGCCACCGGGCTCGAGAGCGACCGCCCCTTCGCGTTGCGCTTCCCACGCGGTCCCGCGCCGGGCGTGGCACCGGACCCGGAGCCGAAGCCGCTGCCGGTGGGGCGGGCCGAGCGGCTGCGCGATGGGAGCGACCTGGCGCTGGTGGGCCTGGGCAAGACGCTCCCCCCGTTGCTCACCGCGGCCGAGCAGCTGGCCGAGCGCGGAATCTCCGCGTCGGTGGTCGACGCGCGCTTCGCCAAGCCGCTCGACGCGGAGGCGCTGCTGCGCGAGGCCGCGCGGCACGGCCGGATCGTGACGGCCGAGGACCACGTGCTGGCGGGTGGCTTCGGCGGCGCGGTGCGCGAGCTGCTGGCCGAGCGTGCGCCGGGCAGTGCCGTGCTGTCGCTCGGGCTCGGCGACCACTTCGTCGAACACGGCGACGTCGAGGCGCAGTGGCGCGCCGCCGGACTCGACGCCGACTCGATTGCGGCGCGCGTCGGCGCCTGGGTCGACGAGGCGCGCTCACGGGGCCCTCGGTGCTGAGCCCCGCACCGGCGCGCGGCTCCGCGGTCGACGCGGCCTACCGGCACTGCGCCGAGGTCACGCGGCGCAGCGGGTCGAGCTTCGCGGCGGCCTTCTGGATGCTGCCGCGCGCGCGCCGCCGCGCGCTGCACGCGATCTACGCGTTCTGCCGGCTGGCCGACGACATCGCCGACGACCCGGCGGTGCGCGAGGACCGCGGCCTGTTGCTGAGCCGCTGGCGCGGCGAGCTCGAGAACGCCTACCGTGGCAAGGCCGAGCACCCGGTTGGCAGGGCGCTCGGCGACGCGGTGCACCGCTACCAGCTGCCCGAGTCGGTCTTCCAGGATCTGCTGTGCGGGGTGGAGTCCGACCTGCGCGGCGAGCCGATCGAGACCTTCGAGGACCTCACCCGCTACTGCTACCGCGTCGCGTCGACGGTAGGCCTGCTGATCGTACGCGTGCTCGGCCACCGCAACCCGCGCTCGCTCGAGTACGCGCACGCCATGGGCATCGCGGTGCAGCTCACCAACGTGCTGCGCGACGTCGGCGAGGACGCGGAGAGCGGGCGCATCTACCTGGCGCGCGAAGACCTGGCGCGCATGGGCGTGGCGCCCGAGAGCCTGGTCCGCGGCGGGCCGACCGACGCGCAGCGCCTGCTGTTCGCGCTCTATGCCGAGCGCGCGCGCATCTACTACGACCGCGCCGACCGCCTGCTGCCCGCCGAGGACCGCCGCGCCCTCCGGCCCGCCGAGGCGATGGGACGCATCTACCGCACCCTGCTCGAAGAGCTCCAGCGGCGCCGCTTCCCGTGCCTGGAGCAGTCGCTGCGGCTGTCGAGGCGGCGGCGGCTGGCGATCGCGGCCTCGGTGTGGGCGGGCTTCGGAGGTCGCGCGTGAGCGCGCTCTCGGACCGCAAGCTCGAGCACCTGGCCCTGTGCGTCGAGCCCGACGTCGAGAGCCGCCGCGGCACGCTGCTCGACGAGGTGCACCTGCTCCACGACGCGCTGCCCGAGGCCTCGCTCGACGCGGTGGACGCCTCGGTGGAGCTGTTCGGCCGGCGCCTGGCCGCGGCGCGCGAGGCGGGCGTCGAGGGCGTCGCCGCGCTCGTGTCGGGAATCCGTGTTCCGGTGGTCGTGAACTTGCTGACCGCCCGGCATCCCGCGGTCAGCGATGCGGCTTGCCGGCGGCGCGACGGCGCACGAACCTGCGCCCTCGGGATCGGCAGGGAGACGGCAGCACGGCACCCGGGCCGCGAGCGCCGGGACGAGATGGGGGCAACCGGTTGGAAGACGAAGCCGGACGCAAGGCACGCACCCAGGCCCGGATTCTCGAGGCCGCGACGACCCTGTTCGTCGAGCGCGGCTACGACGACACCAGCATCTCGGCGATCGCGCAGTGCGCGGCGGTCAGCCGCTCGGCGGTGTTCTGGCACTTCGGTGACAAGGCGACCCTGTTCCAGGAGGTCTGTCGCCACTTCCGCCAGCCCTTCATCGACAAGCTCGCCGAGAGCATCGAGCCGCTCGCCCCGCGCAAGAGGATCTTCGAGATGTTCGCGGTGTACGAGCGCTTCGTGGCCGAGCGGCGCGAGACGATCGAGACGTTCGTGCGCTGGGCGCTGGAGTTGCCCGAGCACGCGGCCGAGCCGCTGCGCGCGCTCATGGCGCTGCACGACTCCTTCACCGCCGAGCTGCGCGAGGCCGTCGAGGCGCTCGTGCCCGACCGCGGCGAGGCCGACGCGATCGCGGCGGGCCTGGTGTCGCTCATGGACGGCAACCTGCTGCTCGGGCTGTTCGACTCCGATCCGAAGGCGCAGGAACGCCGCGCGGCCGGCCTGCGCGCGCTCGCCGAGGCCGCCCTGCCGCGGGGTTAGCGTGGGGCGCGTCGCCCAGCTCGCGCTGCCCGACTCCACGGCCGTGATGTCGCGCGCGGCCGGCGAGAACTTCCCGGTGGCGCTCCGCGTGCTGCCCGCCGCGCTGCGCCGCCATCTGCGCGCGCTGTACGGCTTCGCGCGGCTCGTCGACGACGTGGGCGACGAGGCAGCCGGCGATCGGCGGAGGCTGCTCGACGAGGTGGACCTCGAGCTGGACCGCGTGTCGTGCGGCACCCCGCGCCATCCGCTGATGCGCGAGCTGGCGCGCAGCGCGCGGGAGCTCGCGCTGCCCGAGGCGCCGCTGCGTGCACTGGTGGAGGCGAACCGGCGCGACCAGATGGTGGTGCGCTACGCGAGCTGGCCGGAGCTGGCCGACTACTGCGCGCTCTCCGCCCAGCCGGTGGGCCGGCTCGTGCTGCACGTGTTCGGCTGCGCCACGCCCGCGCGCATCGCGCGCTCCGACGCGATCTGCACTGCACTCCAGCTGGTCGAGCACTGCCAGGACGTCGCCGAGGACGCCGCGCGCGGCCGCATCTACCTGCCCGCCGACGAGCGCGCGCGCTTCGGCTGCGACGAGCGCGCGCTGCGCGCGCCACAGGCGTCGCCGGCGCTGCGCGCGCTGCTGGCGTTCCAGATCGGGCGCGTGCGCGGTCTGCTGCGCGAGGGCGAGCCGTTGGTGGCCTCGCTGCGCGGCTGGGCCCGGCTCGCGGTCGCCGGCTTCGCGGCGGGCGGCTGGGCCGCGGCCGAGGCGGTCGAGCGCTGCGGGTACGACGTGCTGGCGCACCGCGCGGTGCGCCAGCGCCGCGACCTCGTGCGCCACGGCCTGCGGCTCTGGCTGGCGGCGCGCGAGGGATGACGCGCAAGCGCGTCGTCGTGGTGGGTGGAGGGCTCGCCGGGCTGGCGGCGGGACTCGCCTGCGCCGACGCGGGGGCGCGCGTGCTGCTGCTCGAGGCGCGGCCGCGCCTGGGCGGCGCGACCTGGTCGACCCGCCACCAGGGCCTCGCGATCGACAACGGTCAGCACGTGTTCCTGCGCTGCTGCACCGCCTATCGGGACTTCGCCCGCCGGCTCGGCGTCGAGTCGCGCCTGGCGCTCCAGCCGCGGCTCGCGGTTCCGGTGCTGGCGCCCGGCCGCTCCGCTCGATGGCTGCGCCGCCACCGGCTGCCGGCTCCGCTGCACCTGGCGCCGAGCCTGCTCCGCTTCGGGCACCTCTCTGCGCGCGAGCGCGTGCGCGCCGCCCGCACCGCGCGCGCACTGGGCGCGCTGGATCTCGACGACCGCCGGCTCGACGACACGGCCTTCGGCGACTGGCTGGCGGCGCGCGGCGAGTCGCCGCGCGCCGTGGACGCGTTCTGGGACCTGCTGGTGCGTCCCACCCTCAACCTGCCCGCGGCCGAGGCATCGCTGGCGCTGGCCGCGAAGGTGTTCCAGACCGGCCTGCTCGAGCGGGCCGACGCCGCCGACATCGGCTGGAGCCGCGAGCCGCTGGGGCGCGTCCACGCCGAGCCGGCCGCCGCGGCGCTGGCGGCCGCGGGCGCCGAGGTGCGCCTGCGCGCGCGCGTCGACGCGCTCGAGC
>JASJBO010000012.1 GCA_030066475.1 Myxococcota bacterium | reverse complement strand
GATGTTGTGGCTGAGCGCCGTGGTGGCGTTCTTCACCTGGCGCTGCTCGGCGCGACCCTGGAGCTGGAGCACGTTCTCGTAGATCATGCGCACGCCGGTCGCGCCCGTCGGGTGCCCGAAGGTCTTGAGGCCGCCGTCGGTGTTCACCGGCAGGTCGCCCGTCAGCTCGAAGGCGCCGTCGGCGATGTGCTCCTTGGCCGAGCCCTTCTCGCAGAAGCCCAGGTCCTCGTACGAGAGCAGCTCGGTGAGCGAGAAGCAGTCGTGCAGCTGCGCCACGTCGATCTGCCTGCGCGGGTCGGTGATGCCGGCCTGCCGGTAGACCTCTTCCGCCGCCCAGCCGGTCGGCTTCCAGGACAGGAAGTCGTTGCCGGGGTCCTTCTGCGGGTTCGGTCCCGCCTGGACGGTCACGCCCTTCACGAGCACCGGGTCGTCGCGGAAGCTGCGCGCCAGGTCGGCGCGCACCAGCACCGCCGCGGCCGCGCCGTCGGTCTGGGCGGCGCAGTCGTAGAGCCCGAAGGGCCACGAGATCATGCGTGCCTTCAGCACGTCGTCGACGGTGATCTCGCGCTTCAGGAACGACTTGGGCGCCAGCGTGCCGTTGTGGTGGTTCTTCACCGCGATGCGCGCCAGGTCCTCGCGCCCGGCGCCGTACTTCTCGAAGTAGGTGGCGGCGCACAGCGAGAACCAGCCCGCGGGCGTCTGCGGCAGGTCGCGCACCTGGTTCATCATCACGCTCGGGCCCGACACGCCGCGGTCCTTGGGCTTGTCGTAGCCCACCACCAGCACCACGTCGTAGAGCCCGGCGGCGATCGACAGGACCCCGCAGCGGAACGCGTCGGTGCCGGTGGCGCAGTAGTTCGACACCATGGTGACCGGCCTGTGGAACAGCTTGAGCGCGTCGGAGCACTCGAGCGGGCCCTTCTGCGAGTAGATCGAGCCGGTGAAGACGGCCTCGATGCGCGCCTGCGGGTCGTCGATGCCCGCGTCGGCGTAGGCCTCGTAGGCTGCATCGACGATCATGTCCGACGGCGACTGGTCCCAGTTCTCGCCGAACTGGCAGCAGCCCACGCCGACGATGGCGACCTTGTCGCGGATGCCTTCGCTCACGCTCCATCCTCCGGCAGCGGCCGCGCCTTCCAGTAGTAGTTGGGCCGCCCGCCGACCTCGTGGATGCGCCGGAAGGTGAACTCGACGGGCAGCCCGGTGCGGACGGCCTTCGGGTCCGCGTCGACCAGCTGGACGTGCAGGCGCGCGCCGTCCACGTCGGTGATCGTCACCACGGTCGGCGGGTCGGGCGTGGGGAAGAAGAAGTCGAAGGTGTACGTCACGACCGTTCCCACGCGGTCCGACAGGCGCCAGGGCGTGGAGTCGTCCTTCGCGAAGCAGCTCTCGCAGAGGCGCTGCTTCGGGAACTGCACGGCGCCGCAGGCGCGGCACTTCTGGCCGATCAGGCTCACGTCCTCGTCGCGCTCGCGGAAGTGGACCGTGGCCGAGAGTCCCGGGTCGCCGCCCGCCTGCCACTCGGTGGTGCCGAGCCCGCGCGCCTTCAGATACTTGTCGTAGCGCAGCACCGGCCGGCGCCGCGCCAGGTGCCAGCTCACCCCGCGGCGCGAGTCGAGCTTCTCGATCTGCGCCGTGGCCGAGAGCGCCAGCGCCTCGGCCCCGTCGCCCTGGCTCGCGACCAGCAGGCGCTCGCCGGGCCGCGCCGCCTCGAGCGCCGCCGCCAGCAGCAAGGGCGCCATCGCGCAGCCCGCGTTGCCGACTCGTCCGAGCAGCGGGTCGACCAGTGCGTCGCGCTCGATCCGCAGCGCGCGCGCCACGCCGGCGTGGCTGCGCGCGTCGGGCGCCTGCAGCGCGACGTGCGCGAACGGGCCGCCGCTCTTCTCGAGCAGGCTCTTGACCGCCTCGAGCACGGCGGGCGTGTAGCCCTCCTGCACCACGAAGCGGTCTTCCCAGCTGTGCACGAAACGGTCGGCGCTGCTGCGCCAGACGTCGACGATCTCGTCGGTCACGGTGCAGTAATCGTCGATCGTGGCGATCGGGTCGTCGGCGCCCACCAGGAGGGCCGCCGCGCCGTCGCCGCCGCTGCGCTCGAGGCCCGAGCCCGGCGCGCCGAGCCGGCAGTCGCTCACCACCACCAGCACGTTGCGTGCCGTGCCCGCGGCCACCGCGTCGGCCGCCCCGCGCAGGGCGCCAGTGCCCGCGCGCAGCGAGCCCGCGTAGTCGGCCGTGCGCACGCTGCGCGGCAGGTCGAGCGCCCGGGCCACCAGCGCGGCGGCCTGCTTCTCCTGGAACGCGTAGGTGGTGGAGGCGAACAGCAGGCCGTCCACGCTCGCGCGGTCGAAGCCGCGCAGGCAGTTTACGGCGGCCTCGACGGCCATCGTGATCGCGTCTTCGTCGTTCCAGGCGACGGCCTTCTCGGGCCCCTCGGCGTCGGGCTTCACCGGGGCGCCCGAGAGCGCGGCCAGCGGCAGCCGCGTGGGCGGGACGTAGGCGCCGTAGGAGCGGATGCCCGCCGCCACCTCAGTCGGCCTTCGGCTTGACGCCGTCGTAGAAGGGGTAGGGCGGCTTCATCAGCCCGAACGACTCGAGCCGGTTGCCGAACACCTTCTTGAAGTGTTCGCGGATCTCGTCCACCGACAGGCCCTCGGCCGCCGTCGTGTGGAGCGAGGTGCCGTAGCGAGGCTGCTCCACGATCTGCACGCGGCCGTTCCCGGTGCCGAAGACCTGGCCGGTCACCCAGTCGGCCTCGTCGCTGCACAGGAAGGCGACGAAGGCGCCGTTCTGCGACGGGTCGACGAACGGGTAGTCGACCGTCTGGCCGCCGACCTTGGCGTTCGCCGACATCCGGGTGGTGCCAGACGGGCTGATCGCGTTGACGCGGATGCCGTAGCGCGCCAGCTCGAAGGCCCAGGTGTAGGTCATCGAGGCGATCGCGCCCTTGGCGCCCGCGTAGTTGGTCTGGCCGAAGTTGCCGAAGTGCGCGGCCGACACGGTGTTCACGATCGCGCCGCCGGTGCCCTGGTCGCGCATGCGCAGCGCCGCCTCCTGGCCGCACATGAAGGTGCCATGCACGTGCACGCGCAGCACCGCGCCGAACTCGTCGTCGCTCATCTTGAGAAACGAGCGGTCGCGGACGTTGCCGGCGTTGTTCACGATGGCGTGGATGCCGCCGAAGGCGTCGACGCACTGCTGCACCAGGGCGCGCGCGCCCTCGCGGCTGCCGATGTCGTCGGTGTTCACCGCGGCCTTGCCGCCGGCGGCCGCGATCTCGTCGACGACCTGCTGGGCCTCGTCGGCGTCGATGTCGTTGACGATCACCGAGGCGCCCTGCTCGGCGAGGTGCAGGCAGTGGCCGCGTCCGATGCCGCGCCCGCCGCCGGTCACCACCGCCGCGCGGCCGTCGAGAATCCCCATGCGTTTCGCTCCCTTCGAACAAATACGATACGGAGCGTATAGGAAGTGCGGAGGCGCGTCAAAGCCGGGGAGCGCGGTCCCCTCCGATCCACGACCCAGCCACGACCGATCCGCGAGCGAGCCCGCGGGCGCTGCACTCAAGCGTCGAGGCACAGGGGCCGATGCGAGATCTATTGGGTGGGAGCGGGCCCTCCTAGACCGGGAGACTCCGATGCGACGCTCCGAACCGTGGCAGCTCGACGCCCCCCGCCCTTCGCCCGCGGTCCTGCGGCTCCTCCTCCCGCTCTGCACCGCCCTCGCTCTGCTCCTCTCGAGCGACGCACGCAGCTACTGGTACCTCCCACTCGAGTACCGACAGGGTGGGGAGATCGACGGCCTCGAAGGGGCCGCCGGCGTCGCGGTGAGCCCCGACGGCGCCCACGTGTATGCGACGGGCGCCGAGGGAAGCTCGCTCGCGACCTTCGCTCGCGAGAGCGCCGCTTCGGAGCTCGTGTGGCTCGGCGTGGTGCGCGACGGGGTGGACGGGGTCGACGGCCTGGACGGGGCGCAGTTCGTCGCGGTGAGCCCCGACGGCCGCTCGGTCTACACCGCGAGCGCGGCCGGGAACGCGGTCGCCGTCTTCGCGCGCGATCCCGAGAGCGGCGCCCTCTCGTTCTCCGAGGTCCAGCGGAACGGCGCGGGAGGGGTGGCCTCGATGGCCGGCCCCGTCGCGGTCGCGGTGAGCGACGACGGGCGCCACCTCTACGTCGCGGCCCGGGACGACGCCGCGATCGTCCGGTTCGACCGAGATCCCGCGTCTGGCGCACTCACCTTCGCCGGCGCCGTCGTGGACGGCGAGGGCGGGGTGGACGGGCTCGGCGGAGTCGCGCACTTCGTGTTCAGCCGCGACGGCCGGCACCTGTACGCCGCGGGCGAGACCGACGACGCGATCGCCGTCTTCGAGCGCGACGCGTCCACGGGTGACCTCTCCTTCGTCGGCGCGCACCATGACGGCGATCATCCCCACCACGGCCTCGACGGCGTCCGGCATCTCGCGATCGGCGCCGAGTCCCACCTGTACGCCGTTTCGCCCGAGGGCGTGGTCCAGCTCCGGCGCGACCCCGCGACGGGCGCGCTCGCCTTCGAAGCCCGCTACTCGCAGAGCGGAACCTGTGTCGCGAGCCACTGCTCGAGCACGAACCCGGTGGACGGCCTCGTCGACCCCAGCCGCGTGCTCGTCTCGGGTCCCTACCTTTATGCGTGGAACCCCGGTGGGGCTCTGATCGAGATGGCGATCGAGCCGACGAGCGGCGAGCTCCGGCTCGAGCACGCGTTCCAGCCGTGGAGACGCTCGTCGGCTTCCTATCGGGGTCCGAGCCAGCTCGCGGCCAGCCCGGACGGGACGAGCCTGGTTCTGACTTCGGGTGCCGGCGATCTCGTCGCCTTGTTCCGCACTCCAAGGTTCCGTCGCGTTCACGGCGACCCTGGGCCCTCCCGAGGGGTCGACGTCGCGGTCGACGGGAAGGACGTGTACGTGGCGAACGGCCGCGACGGCTACACCATCGAGCACTACCGGCGCGGGACCCAGCCGGGCGAGCTCGAGCTGGTCGGGGAGCGCGCCGAGAGCAGCGCGGTGTCGATCGCCGTGCACGACCGTCATCTCTACGCGGCCCTCCTCGCGAACGAGTCGACGTTCCGAGTGGAGATGTTCGAGCGCGATCTGCAGGGCGGCTCGCTGGCATCCCTGGGGAGCGTCTCGAGCGAGTCGCACGAAGGGTCGGTCGCGTCGCTTCCGTCGGCGATCGAAGTCAGCCCGGACGGTCGCCACGTCTACGTCGTGGGGGTCGAGTGGCACGGCCAGGGGCCCGGGACGTCGACCGGGTTCTACGGGTTGATCGCGATCTTCGCGCGGGATCCCGCGACGGGGCTGCTCACCCACGTCGCCTCACCGACGACGGCCGAGCTGGGCTTCGCCGACATGCCGGATCCCCTGAGCTTGACCTTCAGCGTGCAGGGCGACCACGCCTACGTCGCGGACCGCAGCCGCCTCGCCGCGTTGCGACGCCACGCGAACGGGAGCCTCGAGCTGATCGAGGCCTATTCCTCGGCCTACGACTGGGGCCTGGCCCAGTCGGGCGTCGCGGTCGCGCGGGACGGCCGACACGTCTACGCCGCGTACTCGAACTGGCTCAGCCTCTACTCGCGCGATCTGGAGAGCGGCGCCCTGACTCTCGACGAGCATCTGCCCATCGACGTCGATGGCTGCACGTCGGTCGACGTGGGGGCGGCGGACGACGCGGTGTTCGTGTCCTGCCGGAAGGGCTTGATCGAGCTGGTGCGCGACACCGTGAGCGGACGCCTTGCGCCCGTCCATCACCACACCGGGTGGGACGAAGAAGACCCCTTCGCCGGCGGCAACGAGCTGCAGGTCGTCCCCGGCGGAACGGTGTTCCTCGCCGGCTACGGCAGCGTCGCGACCTTCGTTCCCGAGCCGGCCGCAGGGGGCGCTGCGGCTCTCTCGGCGCTCGCGTGGTTGGCCCGTGCGCGGCTGCGGCGACGTGCGCGGTCGCAGGCGCCCGTCCGCGCGGCCACGCCCGCCATGACGCGGGCCGACGACACGGGGCGCTCGAGGTCGCCGACGTAAGGACGTGTCGGGGAGCGTCAAGGCCTCGGGCTGCGGTGCAGCAGGTCGCCGCGCTCGGCCAGTGGCAGCGAGCGCCGCAGCACCTCGCGGACCAGGCCGTGGGCGAACCGGTAGCGCCGGCGCGCTCCGGGCAGCGGCTCGAGCAGGTCGGCGGCCAGCGCCTCGTCGAGCCAGTCGCGCAGCTCGGTGGCCTCGCCCTCGAGCAGGGCGGCGAGCCGGGCGGGGTCGACCGCGGGTCCCGTGGCGGCCGCGACCTGGAGCATGCGGCGACAGCCGCGGTCGAGCCGGCGCAGCCGCCCGTCGATCATGCGCCGCGCGCGCGCGGGCACGGGGCGCGTGCCGATGCCGGCCCGCTTCGTCCCGGCCGCCGCGCCGAGCAGCTCGAGCGCGAACAGCGGGTTGCCGCCGCTGCGCTGGCAGAGGGTCCGGAGCCGGGCGGCGTCGAGTGCGCCGGCGCCGTGCTCCGCCGCCAGCGTGCGGACGCCGTCGCGGTCGAGCCGGCGCAGCGGCAGCACCGCGTCGGCCGGGTCGCGCGCGAGCTGCTCGAGGGTCGCGGCGAGCGGATGCCCGCCCTCCATCACCTCGTCGCGCCGGAACGCGCCGAGCAGCAGCACGCGCGCCCCGCGCAGCTCGCGCGCGCAGAGCTCGAGCGCCCGCAGCGACGGGCGGTCGGCGCGCTGCAGGTCGTCGAGCACCAGCAGGACGGGCGCACGCGCGGCGGCGCGGCGCAGGAAGCGGCGCAGCGCCTCCAGCAGGCGCAGCCGCGCCGGGCGCGCGTCCGTGCCGCCCGCCCCGCCGGAGGTCGCGATCTCGAGCTCGGGCACGATGCGGGCGACGTCTGCGGCCCCGGCCCCGAGCGCGTCGCGCAGCGCCGCCTCGCCGGCGCACGCCGCATGCGCCCGCACCAGCTGCGACCACATGGCGTAGGGCGCCGCGCCGCCGCCCTCGGGCAGCTCGCTCGCCAGCACCGCGGCGCCGCGCGCCTCGCACTCGGTCGCAAACCGGCGCAGCACGTGCGTCTTGCCGAGGCCCGCCTCGCCGGTGACCAGCACCGAGCGCCCGCGTCCCGCCGCGGCGCCGGCCCAGGCAGCGCGCAGCCTCGCCGTGACCTCGCGCCGTTCCATCCCTCCCTCAGGGCGCCGCCGGGCACTCCACGGTGTCGGTGCACGCGAACCCCGTCGGTCCCGGTGTGCCACCGAAGGCGCCGCGCAGCCGGCTGAAGTCGGAGATGCCGATCCCGCCGTTGTCGTCCGCGTCGATGTCGGGATCGAAGCCCGCGCCGCCGGCGGCGCTCCCGAAGGCGCCGCGCAGCAGGCTGAAGTCCGAGATCCCCACCGCGCCGTTGCCGTCGTAGTCCTGGTCGCAGGCGTTGCCGATGCCGTCGCCGTCGCTGTCGGTCTGGCTCTCGTTGGCCAGGAGCGTGCAGTTGTCGAAGCCGTCGACCACGCGGTCGCCGTCGGTCTCGGGGTCGAGCGGGTCGCTCTCGCCGCCGTCGCGGCGGCCGTTGCCGTCGGGGTCCTCGAGCGCGTCGGGCAGCGCGTCGGCGTCGCGGTCGAGCAGCACCTCCACCAGCTCGACGTCGACCGCGAGCGCCTCGTCGCGCTGGCAGGTCTCGAACAGCAGGAAGGGACGCAGCCCGGTGTCGCCCAGCGCGGGGTACGCGACCGTGCTGGCGACGCCGCCGCCGAACAGCAGCGTGTACTCGTCGCCCCGCTTGGCCAGGCGCACGTCGGTGAGCGCGCCGCTCGGGATCGAGGCGCCGGGCGCCGGCAGCGCGGTGGGAAGCCCCTCGTCCCACGTCCGGGTCACGACCGCGCCGCCGGCTTCCCGGCAGATCTCGATGCGCCGGTCGGGATCGACGTCCGCGACCAGCCCCACGCAGAAGCGCTGCCCGCCCGCCGCGCGCGCGCGCCAGTGCAGGCCGGCGGCCGCCGCGTCGAACGCGGGCTGGCCGAGCAGGCCGGTGGTCGAGCAGGCGATCTCGTCGGGCGGCTCGACCCGCACCTCGAGTCCCGAGCCCGGCTCGCTCAGGCGGCGCTCCGCGCCCGGCGTGGTGGCGCTCTCGGTCCAGCGGTCGTCGGTCGTGGCGTCGCCGAAGTCGTCGCGGAACATCGCGTAGGGCAGGCCGGGGGGGCCGGCCGGCGCGTCGCCGCGGTCCTGCGGGTCGGTGCCCGCGCCGCACTCGGCGCCGTTGTCGAAGCCGTCCCCGTCGGGGTCGAGACCGGAGTCGTTCACGCCCACCACGAGGCCGTTGGCCTCCTCCCAGGGGTCGCCCATGCCATCGGCGTCGCGGTCGACGCCCGGGTCGAGCGGCGAGGCGACCACGATCTCGAGCGCCGCCGCGTCGCTCGAGCCGTCGTCGTCGCGCACCTCGAGGCGCGCCGTGAACACGCCCTGGCTCGTGTAGGTGTGCAGCGGGCTCGGCTCGGAGACGTTCGGCGAGCCGTCGCCGAAGCTCCACTCCAGGCTCGCGATCGGGTCGTGTCCCGGCAGCGACCGGTCCTGGAAGCCGACCGCGAGCGGCGCGATGCCCGCCGCGCGGTCGGCGCTGGCCGCCGCGCTCGGCGCCGTGTCGGCGACCACTACCTGGGCGCCGTCGGACGCCGTGGCGACCCCGTCGTCCGCCGTGACCTCCGCCTGGTACAGGCCGTCCTGGTCGTAGACGTGCTGCACGGGGTTGCCCGCGGCCTGCTGGCCGTCGCCGAGCTCCCAGGCGTAGCTCGCGATCGCGCCGTTGGGGCTCGAGGCCGACGCGGTGAGCACGACCGACTGGCCCTCGACCGCGGCGTACGGACCGCCGGCCTCGACGCTGGGCATCGCGCCGGCGACCGTCACGATCCGGGTGTCGAGGCTGCGCTCGTCGTCGCCGTCCACGACGGCGAGCCGGACCGTGTAGATCCCGGGGCTCGGGAACACCACCGGCCCGGGATTCGGATCGGAGAGCGTGGGCAGCCCGCCCGAGAACAGCCACTGGTAGCGGAGCGGCGGCGTGGCGGCACGTTCGGTCTCGATGCTCGTGAACTCGACGCTGCCGCCCGGCAGCACGATCGGGTTGAAGACCGGCGTCAGGATGTTCGCGAAGCCGCGGCAGGCGTCGCCCACCCCGTCGTCGTTGGCGTCGCGCTGATCCGGATTCGCGTCGTTCAGGCAGTTGTCGAGCGGATCGATCACACCGTCGCCGTCGGCGTCGGCCCGCAGCGGGCCCTCGTTGAGGCAGCCGTTGTCGGGCTGCGCGGGGCACGGGTCGGCGGCGTCGCCGAGGCCGTCGCCGTCGCTGTCATCGGCGTCGACGGCGCCCGCCACCGCGCCCTCGGGCGCGCTGGCGAGCTCGTCCGCGTTGGTCAGGCCGTCCAGGTCCGCGTCGCCGCCCGGGCTCAGCAGCTCGCCGCGGTCCGCAGGCGCCAGCGCGTCGACGGCGGCCAGCGGCAGGGTCGCCAGCAGGCGCGCCGCGTAGGCCGCCGCCGGCTCGTCGTCGTGCGCCGGGCCCTGGAGCAGCGCGGCCACCGAGCGCGTCGTGGTGCGCTCCGGCAGGTCCTCGGGCGCGCTCGCGTAGATCGCCGCCACCGCGGCCGCGAAGTCGGGGAGATCGCGCTGCGCCAGGGCCGCGTACTCGGCGTGGAGCTCGGACAGCGAGCGTCCCGGGTCGGTCTGGGCGCCGGTGTCCGGGTCCTCGCGCGGGCCGATGGCGGTGGCGAGCGCGATCACGGCGTCGGTCGGCTCGAACGACATCGCCTCGCCGAGCGTCACCAGACCGCCCTCGGTGAGCTGCGCGAACCACGCGACGGCCGCCTCGAGCAGTGCCATGCCGAGACCCGTGTCGGGGCCCAGGTCCACGTCGACCTGCTGCACGAGCGTCGCGTCGAGGTACTCGACGTAGGCGTCGAGCCACTCCTGGGTGGTCGTGAAGCTGCGGCGGTCCGCCGCCAGGAAGTCGACCACCGCGCCGGGATGCGCGTCGGGCCGGGCGTCGACCCAGCTCTTGACGATCCAGTGCGTCTCGCCCCCGGCGACCCGCGGGTCGCCCTGCCGGGCGCTCACCAGGTTGGGCTCTCCGGCCGGCGTGCGCAGCGGCGGGAGCTGTCCCAGCGACAGCGCCGACGCGGCCACGTCGAAGCGGCGGTAGATCGGCAGGTCGACCGGCTCGAGGTCCAGCGCCGCCAGCGTCTCGGCGTCCGGCAGCGCGAACTCGTCGTAGAGCACCTGCCAGGACGGCGTCCGCACGGCGAGCGCGCTCACGTCGGTCTGGCGCACGGTCCGTCGCTCGTCTCGCCAGACGTCGCCGTCCCACACGTACTCGACCTCCATCAGGCGGCGTGCGGTCGGCGTGTCGCCGAGCTCGCGCAGCTCGGGCGGGTCGCGCGGGTCGGTGCCGCGCCGCGCCTCGTCCCAGTCGCTCCAGCCGTCGTCGTCGCTGTCGCGGCCGTCCGAGAGCGGGTCGTCGGCCGCGTCGTCCGGGTCCGCGCCGCGCGCGATCTCCTCGAAGTCGGTCCAGCCGTCGCCGTCGCGGTCGGCCAGCAGGTCGTCGGCGAGCGGGTCCATGCCGGTCTCGGCCTCGACGAGGTCGGGCACGCCGTCGCCGTCCGTGTCGCGCGTGATCGGGCCCGCGCCCGCGAGGGTCCAGGTGGACGCCTCGACCGGCGAGGAGCGGAACAGCGCCCCGTCCTGCGCCTGTGCGAAGTAGAGCAGCCGGTGGTCGCCGTCGCGCACGAAGAAGAACTCCTGCTCCGGCGGATCGTCGAGCGTCCCGCTGATCGAGGAGAAGGCGGGCTCCGCCGGGTCGCGCCAGGCCAGGATCAGCACGTCGGGCCCGCTGCGGCCGGGCGGCGGCACTGCCCGCAGCGTCACCCGGATCGTCTCCGAGTAGGTGCCGGCGTCGGGCGCGAGCGCGACGGCCGGGTTCTGCGTGGTGCCCTCGTCGCCGAGCGCACCCGAGAGACCGCGCAGCGAGAGCGGCGGGATGCTGCGGTCGAGCACCGGCAGGCTCTGCTGGGTCTGGTTGACCAGGACGGCCGCGAAGGCGAAGGGATTCGCCGCGATCGAAGTCGTGCCGCGCTGGTGATCGACCTCGAAGCTCAGGCCCGTGGGCGTGATGCTCTCCGTCCAGGTGCCGCTCGACACGGGGTACGCGGCGGCCGTCTCGCCGTCGGACGACAGCAGCCACACGTCGGCGGTCGTGCCCGCGAACAGCGCACTCGGCTGCCCCTGGGCGGCCCCCGCCAGCGAGATCCACGCGAGCGCGAGCAGAGTCCGGTGAAGCGAACGCATCAGAAGGCCCCCACCCAGTCGGAGAAGCGGTAGCGGGTGATCGCCCCCTGCCCGTCGAGGTAGACGAGCTGGTAGCGGTACTGCAGACCCGTCTTGTGCGGGTAGCGATCCGCGAACACGAGCCGGTTGCCGTGCCAGGCCGGCTCGCTGGGCGTCTCGACGTCGAGCGCCTCGACGAACGGATCCACCAGCCGCCCGGCCGGCTCGCCCGCCTCGTAGCCGGTCTCGCAGAAGGCGCGGTCGATCAGCGGCGAGACCTGGACGAACTCGGACGGCGAGGCGCCGGGGTTCGCGCGGAACTGCCGGTACACGACGAAGCCGAGCTCGCCGGCCAACGCTGCACTGACACGGTCACAGAAGTCGTCGCACTGGGAGCCGATCGGGACGTCGCCCGTGAACCCGAAGCAGGGCTGGTCGAGCTGCTCCGGGCTGATACCCGGGTCGTCCGGATCGCAGGCCGGCGCGACCTCCATGCACACGTCTTCGACGAGCGGCACGGGCTGGGGCGTCAGCAGCAGGATGGGAAGCTCGTCGTCGCGCATGTAGCGCGCCGGAATCGGGTTCGGGTCCCGGGGCGGCAGCGCCACCTTCGGCCAGGGGATGAACTCGGGGACGGGCGCGCCCTCGGGCAGCCGCACCGCGCAGAAGGGCCGCGACCAGTCGGACAGCACGGTGCCGTCCTGCGGCGTGCCGGCCGCGACCGAGCGGCCGCGGAAGCACCACTCCTGCTGCCACGCGTCGCCCGCCGGCTCGGCCTCGACGTGGACGTCCTGCACCACGGCGCCGAGGCCCACCGGCTGGTCGGGATGCGGCGTGAAGGTGCGCGTCCGGAGCGCCCTTCCGTTCTGGTACCACTCGACGATCGTCCCGGAGGCGTCCTGCGCCGGCGGGAAGAACACCGCCTGCGCCGTCGCGCTGCCCGCGGTGAACTGGAGCGCCGCGGGGATCGGCGGGTCGGGCTGGACGACCGGGCGGTCGAAGCACGCCAGGCGCTCGATCGCCGAGGCGTTGGCGTTGCCGTCGGCGACAGCGACGCCGATGCAGGCCCGCTGGCGCGGGAAGAGACCGCCCAGGTCGAGCGGCTCGTCGCCCGGGCAGAGCGTGTCGAGCCGGTAGTCGGTCCCGTCCACGTTGCGATAGACGTTCACGCACTCGGTCATGTCGCTCGGGTCGATGATCGGACCCTGCTCCGCGGGCAGCGCCTCGCCCGGCTCCCAGGGCCGCACCAGCGCATCGCTGCAGTCCTGGGTGAGCTCGACGTTGACGTTCGGGCAGGCGGCGAACAGTGCGGCCGGGTAGCTCGTGGCGCCGAGCACCCGCCCGCCCGGACCGAGGAAGCTGAGCTGGACGAAGGGATCGTCGCAGCCCTGCTGCACCGCGGCGCACGAGGTCGGAGACAGAACCGTCCCGCGCTGTCCGTTCGACTCGACGATCGGCAGGGTCAGGCGGAACGGGAAGCTCTGCTGCTCGGGCGTGAAGTTCTCGCAGAACAGCCGGAGGGAGGTCGCCGAGCCCAGCGGCGTCGCGTCGATCGCGAACGGCCGGTCGAGGTCGATGGCCGGCAGCGGGGCGACCTCGTAGCCGCACTCCTGGGCGCCCACGACCAGGTCGTCGAGCTGGTCGCGCGGCGGCGCGCCGCGGTTCACCACGACGCCGCGGATCGGCGCCGAGAGCGGGCTCACGTTGCCGTCGCGGTCGCGCGTGGCGATCCGGTACCAGTAGATGTCGCCGAGCACGTTGCCGGGCGTGTCGTCGGTGAACTCGAGCACCCGGCGGCCACTGGCGCGGATCTTCGCGGCGCTCGCGGGGATCGGGCCCGCCTCGACGAGGTAGTTCGGGATCCCCGAGGCGGCGGGCTGCGCGGGGTCGCAGGAGGTGCCGACGAACGGCTCGCCCGGCAGCCCGCGCTCGTCGTCGTCGGCGAAGCCGTCGCCGTCGCGGTCGAAGAAGTCGATGGCCTCCTGCGCGTCGCGGAAGCGGTAGACGAGGTAGTGCTCGACGTCGAGGTCGACGCTCAGGGGCTCGCCGTCCTCGCAGTTCTCGTCCGCGGGCACGTAGCGCAGCTCCCGATCGAGGCGCGCGCTGTCGAGGTTGCAGTACTCGCGGTCGGCGCGGTGGCTCTCGTAGTAGTTGCGCACGTCGACGTGGTCCCAGACCAGCGTGACCTTGCGCTCCTGGAAGTCGTCGAACGACTGCACGCGCCAAGGCGCGGGCGGTGCGACCAGGTCGGGCACCTCGACCAGCAGCGACGCGGTGGCGCCGTAGTTGCCGGTGAGGCTGCGCGCGACCAGGTAGTAGCCCCGCTGGTCGCCCGGGGAGACGCCGCGGGCCAGCAGCTCGGGCCGGGCCTCGAGGAACTGGGCGAACGGCGCGTTGAAGCCCCGATAGCGGCCCTCGTCGGCCGGGCTGCCGGTGATCACGATCGGCTGGTCGTTGACCTTCTCGAGACCCGCGAGCTGGACGTTGCCCGTCCCGTCGTGCGCTGCGACGGCGGCCAGGCCCCGGATGTCGCGCGGCGTGAGCGAGTCGACGTTCTCGGTGGTGCGCCACAGGTCGTAGCCCGCGATCTGGATGCTGCTCGCATAGCGATCGGCGTCCGTCCCGCCCGGGTGCTGCCAGGCCAGCGCCACGGCGCCGTGGTCCTTGAAGCGCTCGGTCGAGTCGCAGCGGCCCAGGGTGACCTGCTCGAACCCGCCAGCCGCCGCGATCAAGTCGGCGCGGCCGTCGACCTGCACGTTCACCAGTCCCAGGCGCACCCGGCCGCGGTCCGACTCCCCGAGCAGCTCGTACACGTGGGGACCCGCCGGAACGCTCCGGTCGAGGTAGCCGCGGTGCTGCGCCCGGGCGACGTTGAAGTCGATCCGGGCGGCGAGGAACGACCAGAGCGGATCGCTCTGCAGCTTCGCGCGCAGCACCGCGGCGAAGTTGCGCTCGTCGACCGCGGTCTCGGGGTCTTCGAGGTCGAGCCAGCGGACGATCTCGCGCTTGCGCCGGTCCATCGCGGTGCGAACGGACGGGTGGTCGTAGAGCGCGCCGATCTCCTCTTCAGCGAGGACGCCGCGCGCCGGAAGGCGCGCCAGCTCCGAGCCGTCGCGCAGCAGCGTGACGGTCTCGAGGTCCAGAGGCAGGTTGGCGGCGAGCTGGTCCCAGCGCAGGTACACGGCGGTCGTGCGCGCGCCCGCCGACGAGATCGAGCCCAGCGGCGCCTCGATCGCCGCGAGGTAGAGCTGGTCGCTCTCGTCCGCCCGGGCCGTCGCGGCGGCCAGCACCGTGAGCGCCAGCAGCGCGGTCCCGAGCCGCCAGGAGTCCGTCGTACGCGTCGCGTTCTGCACCGTCATGGTCCTCAGTGGATCGCGCTCGCCTTGGGCGAGCCCACGTCCCAGCCGTCCTTGTACGTCGCGCCGAACGCGGCATCGCCCGTCGCGCACCAGCTGTCGCGGCGGCTGCGCCTGACGCTGGTCCAGGTGTGCGGGTCGCAGTCGAAGCCGATGCCGCCCACCACGAACGCCTCGCCGCGGAACTGGAACTCCTCGTCGACGACCTGGCCGAGCACGGTCACCTGGCCGCGGATCGCCGCCAGACACGCAATCTTCCCGTGCACGCCGCCGCCGATCAGGCCGCCGGCCACGATCGGCGGCCCCGCCATGCCCCAGCCGCCCACGTCGACGGCGGCCGACACGCGCAGCGGGCAGCCGAAGTCGATGATCGGGATGCTGACGCCGCCGCGCAGGTAGCCGCCGTCGAAGTAGCCGTTGGGCAGCTCGATGAACTCGCCCACCTGCGGGTCGACGTCCGAGAGCGGCTTGACGTCGCAGGTGCGGCCGAACAGGCCGGCCAGCTCGAGCTGCACCGAGTCGTTGAAGATCGCGTCGAAGTGACCGGTGCCGTACTGCTCGAGCGGGTTGAAGACCGCGGCGATCGAGAAGTCGTTGAGCACCGAGCCGGTCTTGGGGTCCTTGGCGCCCGTGCCGAGCGCCATCCCCCCGAAGCCGCCCACCGGCGCCTTGCCGTTCAGCGTGACGCCGAAGTAGAGCTGCTTCAGCTGGAGCAGGTTCTGCAGGATGTCGACCCCGAACAGGTGGATGCCCTCGGCGGAGATGCGCGCGTCGAGCCACGACTGCGCGCTCGCCTGGGCGCAGCCCTCGTCGCGCCCGTCGGTGTCGTAGGGCTCGATGTCGAGCGCGGCCTCGAAGCGGATGACGCTCTCGGGCACGTTGCCGTCGAGTGTCCAGGTGGCGAGGGCGTGGATGCGCTCGAGCTCGTTGCCCGTCACGATTCCGTAGCCGTCGAGCCGCTTGAAGACGACGCTCGGCATCGACACCACGTTGCCGTCCGAGTCGACGGCCAGCGCGGCCGAGTCGAGCCCCTCGACCGAGTCGAGCAGCGCCTGGACCACGGCGGCCACCGAGTCGAAGGCGGCCATCGCGACGTTGAGCACGATCGAGAGCACCAGGTCGAGCTCGGCGTGCACGCGCGCCAGCAGCAGCTCGACGGCGGGCTGGTTCAGGATCTCGTCGACGACGAACAGGCGGAGGTCGGCACCGGTCAGGCCCGCCGGGATGCGCGCGCGGAGCGCGGCGAACAGGTCGTCGACCGAGGCGCCGACGGCCGCGATGTCCTGGTCGATCGCGTCGAGCAGGTTCGCGCGCATCTCGGCGATCACGCCGTGGGGCGCGGGCGTGGGGTAGAACCAGCGGTAGCGCCCGTTCGAGCGGTTCTCGAGCTGGGTGTCCCACCGATCCCGGATCTGGTCGGCCGTCAGCGACCCGTAGAGCTGGCCGCCCTGGATCTCGATCACGATGCTGCGCACGCCGTCGAGCACCAGCTCGGAGTCGCGCAGCGCGGTGAGCAGGCTCACGGCCACGCCGCCCTCCGGGACGCCGTCGCCGTTCTCGTCGAGCAGGATGCGCGCCAGGATGGCGAGGAGCTGCGACTCGACCTCGCCCAGCTCGGCGATGTAGGCGTCGATCAGCGCCACGGCGGTGTCGGCGGCGTCTCCCACATCGACGCCGGCGCTGCCGCCGCATGCCAGCGCCTGCTCGACCCGGGGGATCAGGACGTCGTCGACCACCAGCACCATCTCGTCCACCTTGGTCTCGAACTCGCTCACCGCATCGTCGATGCGTCGCGAGTCGAGCCCGAGCACGCTGCTCACCGGCCCGAGCAGGTCGAGCACCTGCGAGTCGTCGACCGCGTCGATCACTTCCTGCACGCGGCCGCGCACCTCGGCGACCTGGCCCAGGATCGCGTTGTCGGGGCCGCAGGACTGCAGGGCGAGCCCGTCGATGGTGCCCTTGGCGGTCTCGAGCGCCTGGACGGCCAGGGCGAGCGGTCCGGTCACGTTCGTGCGCAGGGAGTTGAACTCGCCCAACGAGCTCGACAGCGCCGTCTCGAGCGAGCGCACGCCCGCCTTCCCGACGTCGACGGCGTCGATCACCCGGTTGAGCTGCTCGGCCACCGGCGGCGGGAACCCCCCGCCGGCGCGTGCGACGACGATCGCCTCGGGCAGCGTCTGGTAGAGGTCCACCACCACGTCGTCGAGCGGGTCGGTGAAGGCGGTCGTCACGTCCTCCGCGGCGCTGGTGAGCTGGCCTGCCAACGTCTGCGCGGCCTGCGCGGGAATGCCGTGCACCACCGCGAGCGCGCCCGCCGCGTCGTCGAAGGGTCCGATCGGGAGCGCGTCGACGAGCTGGCGCCGCAGGAAGGCGTCGAAGCCGATCCCGCCCAGCTCGGCCAGCTCGTCGAGCTTCTCCTGCGCGAGGCCCACGTAGGCGTCCACCGGATTGCCGGTGATGTTGAACGCCTCGGCCAGGAAGGCGTCGAGCTCGGCGATGCTCTCGGGGTCGCGCAGGTCGACGTGCAGGGGCGCCGCCAGCTCCGAGAGCCGCGCCAGGTCGGCCGACAGCCCGAAGCTGATCTTGGTGTCGGACGGCCGCACGTAGTTGGCGGCGGCCGAGGCCTTGACGACGCCCAGGTCGGTGAACTCGGTCTGGCCCAGGAAGCCCGGCTTGCGCCCCAGGTCGTAGCGGCTGGGCTCGTAGTAGATCGGGACGTCGATCTGGAAGTCGATCCCGCCCCACTGGTAGGCCGCGCGGTGGTAGGCGGCCGCCGTGGTGGCGAGCAGTGGCGCGATCTCCTGGTTCGTCATCTGGTCGACCGGTCGTGGCGGGCTGCCCTGGTTCGAGAAGGCCGGCAGCGAGTCGGGCTTCACCACGATGCTCGCCTCGGGGCGGTCGAGGTCGCGGTTCTGTACGCGCAGGTCGGTGTCGATCGAGTTCCAGAACGGCAGCAGCAGGTGCGTGTCGGCCGCCTCGAACCAGCCCACGGCGCCGCCCGGGCGGCTCGCGCTCTTCAGCTCGAGATCGCCCGAGAGCGCGATCGGGAAGCCCTCGGCCTCGCGGCTGTCGGGGGCCACGTCGGGGTGGTCGAGCACGAAGTCGAGCTCGCCGATGGCGCGCGCCAGCACCGGCTCGCCCTGTGACGACCACTGCGCGGCGATCACCAGGTCGTCGTCGAGCGCGTGCACGGTGGCGAAGCCGGCGGTCTGGAGGGCGCGATCGCCGACCTCGCAGGCCGGCACCGGCGCGATCTCCTCGAAGGACATCGCGAGGACTTCGTAGGGTGTCTGCCAGGCAGCCAGCGCCTCGTCGCAGTTCTCGTCGACCAGGCCGTTGCCGTTGTCGTCGGCGCCGTTGCAGGGCTCGTCCACCACGAAGCCGCCCTCGAGCGCGCCCTCGCACTCGATGCCCAGCGACTCGAAGGCGATCTCGAAGCCGCCCTTGCCCGGCACCCGAACCATCCCGTCCACCCAGGTGAAGGGGTCGACGAGGTTCGAGACCTGCCGGAAGCCGAAGCGCGAGAGCTGGAGCGGGAAGCCGTAGGCGTCGACGGGCGGGGCGGTCGCGGTGTTGAAGGCGCCGGTCACGCCGTCCTCGCGCACCACGTACTTGGTGCCGACGTTGCTCACGACGTCGCTGAACACCGCGCGGCCCGGGCCGCCGAAGCCGATCCGGGTGATCGTGCCGGTGAGGTCGTTGCCCAGGCCGATCACCGGCTGCGCCCGCGTCGGGCCGTGGTAGAGCTCCGGGCCCGCGTTGATGCCGGCCAGGAAGTGGTTGCCGCGGTCGCTCTCGACGGAGCCCAGCGCGTGGAAGGCTCCCGGTGTGATCTGCCCGTCGTGCACCACCGCCTGGCGCGCGCCCAGCAGGTAGGCGGGCACCGGCTCGTCGCCCGGGCCGCCGGTCTCGAGCGCGATGAAGCCCGGCGCGTAGATGACGCCGCCCGCCGTGTCCGAGCCCTGTCGCTCGAAGATGCGGCGGCCCGAGCCGGGGTCGACGGGGCCCCAGGCCGGATCGCGGCTGATCGTCTGGGCGTCCGCCATGTAGGCGCCGTCCTCGGCGAGCCCGACGCCCGCGACGGGACCGAAGCCGAAGAAGAAGTCGATCTCGTCGGGCGGCTGCACGCAGCTGCCGCAGTCCGGAAGCTGACGCAGGAACATCGCGCTGACGCCGGAGTCCATCGGCAGGCGCTGCCGGTGGGCGAGACGGCCGTCCTGGATCTCCGCCGTGAACGGCGCCCAGCCGTAGCCCGCCTTGGGGAAGGTGAGCCAGCCGTTCTCACTCCGGAAGTCGACGAGCGCGTCGAGCCCGTTCTCGTCGAGCGCGAACGGCCGGTCGCCGTCCGGCACCTCGGGCACCCGGAAGCGCGACTGGTTGGTGCGGAAGCCGTTGTCCCCGGGACGCGGGTCCTCGGGGTCCACGGGCAGGTCGTAGACGTAGTGGACGAAGTCGTAGGTGCCGGTGGCGCCGCCAGAGCCCACGTGCAGCGAAGTCAGGCGCAGCGAGAACGGCAGCCACTCGGAGCGCAGGAACCGGCTGTTGCTCGCGTCGAAGCTCTGGTCGAACGCGAGATCCGTGAAGTCGCCGCTGGGCGGCACGGTGACCGCGTCGAGCTCGATGGTGAAGGCGCCGGCGGGCCGCGGGCGCGTGGTGCCGGGATGCACGCTGTGGTCGAGCGGCAGGGCGACCACCGCCCGCTCGATGGTGACACCGCTCGGTGCGAGCACGATCTCTCCCACCGTGGTGCCGAGGCCTCCGAGCACGCCCGTGACGCTGTCGTCCTGGAGCGAGCCCGAGCGCACCACCAGGTCGTACAGCCCCTCGGCGTTCGCGACCGGCTCGACGCACAGCATGTCGAGGGCGTCCGGCAGGAGCGTCTGCGGGTTCCAGCCGCTGCCCGGTGTCCAGCCGAGGTTGCCCGCCGACACGTCCAGCTCCGCGCCGAAGCAGCCCAGCCCGCCGAACTGGACGTCGTTCACGGCGAGCTCGACGGCGCCCAGCTCGAGCCGCCCCGAGAGCGGCACGAGCCGGACCTGCGACTCGCCGCTCGGGAACGCGGCGTTGTTGATGGTCTGGATCGGCAGCTCGCCCAGCTCGCCGCTCGGGTCGACCCGCACGTGCGGGCGCAGCGAGCGCCCCTGGGCGAACTGCGCCGCCGCCCAGGTGTCGAAGGCGTCGGCTCCGGGGGGCGAGATCGCGAGATCGAGGCCGATCGGGACCGGGGGGGAGAGCGGCGCGCGGGTGGAGATCTGGCTCGCCAGCACGCGCAGCGTGGCGACGTCGTACACGCACTCGGGGGGCGCCGCGGCGCTCGCAGCCGTGGCGTTGCAGGGCGCGCTGCCGACCGCACGCAGCGAGAAGGCGGCGTCGAAATCGGCACGCTGGGCGGCGAGCTGGATGCTGACGCGCAGCGTCCCGCTCATCCGGAGCGCCTCGGAGTCGACCCGGTAGCCCGCCTCGGTCCCCGCGACCGGGACGAGGTCGACCCCGAAGAAGTCGATCCGCAGGTCGGGCTGGGCGGCCGCGGGCGCGGCGGCGAGCCCGAGGACGGCCGCCGCGGCGGCGGCGATCCGGAGCAGGCGACGGTCGGCGGAGCGTGTCGGTTCCATCGCTGCGCAGCCTAGGCGCAGCACGGCCCCCCTCGATCCGATCGAATGCCGATCATTTCGCGATCGGATCCGATCCCCAGGGGGCTCCTACAGGGAAGCCTCCACGCGGGCCGCGACCCGCTCCTCGTGCTCCTCGCCGGTGCCGAAGCAGGTGCCGAGCACCCAGGTGCGCTTCAGGAAGTAGTGGGGCGGCATCTCCCAGGTGTATCCCATGCCGCCGTAGATCTGGATGCAGGCGCGCGCGTTGCGCAGCGCGGCCTCGCCGGCCATCACGCGGGCCGAGGACACCGCGCGCTCGAGGTCGCCCACGTCGGGCTGGTCGAGCGTGGCGCCCGCGGCGTAGACCGCGGCGCGCGCCGCCTCCACGCGCACCAGCATGTCGGCCATGATGTGCTTGAGCGCCTGGAAGCCGCCGATCGGCCGGTCGAACTGCTCGCGCTTCACGGCGTAGTCGACCGCCAGCTCGAGCGTGCGCTCGGCGATGCCGAAGAGCTGGCCGGCGACGAGGACCGAGCCCTCGAGCCGCAGGCGTGCCGCGGACGCGGCGTCGGCGATGCGCTCGCCCTCCGGCAGCGACGCGACCTGGTGCAGCGGCGTGAGCGGATCGAGCGGGACGCCGACGGGCTGCGCGTCGAGCCCACGCGGGTCGATCCGGTAGGCGCCGTCGGGGCGCAGCACCAGCAGCGCGTCGAGGCTCGCGAGGTGCTCGAGCAGCAGCGGCTCGGTGAGCGCGCCCGCCAGGTCGAGCCCACCGACGACCGTGTTGCCCTCGGCGGCGCCCTCGATCCGGCCGGCCGCGAGGTGGCTCCAGGCCAGCGGGCCGGGCGCGAGCTGCCGGCCCAGCTCCGCGAACACCAGCACCGCCTCCGAGGCGCCCAGCCCCACGCCGCCCTCGCTCTCGGGCAGCCGCAGGTCGAACACGCCCATCTCGGCCAGCTCGCCCCACAGCGCGCGATCGAAGCCCTGCTGCTTCTCGAGCTCGGGCAGGCGCTCGAGCGGCACGCGTCCGGCGCAGAACTCGCGGATGCCGTCGCGCAGCGCCTGCTGGTCCTCGTTGACGCGGAAGTCCATCAGCGCTTCTCCCGGGGCAGGCCGAGCATGCGCTCGGAGATGATGTTGCGCTGGATCTGCGAGCTGCCCGCCGCGATGGTGAGCGACAGCGACTGGAGCGCCTTGTGCAGCACCCGCCCGCTCGGCAGGCCGCCGACGTCCTCGCGGGCGAGGCCGGCGCGGCCCAGGATGCGCATGCCCAGCTCGCCGACCCGCTGCGACAGCTCGGTGTAGTAGAGCTTGATCGCCGAGCCCTCGAGCCCCGGCACGCCGGTCTTGCTGGTGTTCGAGACCAGCAGCTTCACCATCGCCCACAGCGCGTCGAGCTCGGCGCTGACGTGGCCGATCTCGCGCCGCAGCGAGCGGTCGTCCCAGGCGCTGGCGTCGTGACGCGTGACGCGCTTCGCCACCTGCACCAGCCCGGCGACGAACTCCTGGAGGTTGTACATCTCGCTCGCGAAGGCGCTGCCGCGCTCGAAGCCGAGCGTCACGTTGGTGATGCGCCAGCCGTCGTTCTCCTCGCCCACCCGGTTCGCCACCGGGATGCGCACCTCTTCGAGGAACACCTCGCTGAAGTCGCCCTCGCCGGCGAGCGTGGGGAGCGGGCGGATCTCGATGCCCGGCCGGTCCATCGGCATGATCAGCCAGGAGATGCCGCGGTGCTTGGGCGCGTCGGGGTCGGTGCGCACCAGCAGCTCGCAGTAGTCGGCGACCTGTGCGAACGAGGTCCAGATCTTGTGGCCCGTGACGACGTAGTCGTCGCCGTCGCGCACCGCGCGAGTCGAGAGCGCCGCGAGGTCCGAGCCGGCGCCCGGCTCCGAGAAGCCCTGGCACCAGACCTCTTCGCCGCGCAGGATGCGCGGGATGTGCTGCTCCTTCTGGGCGGGCGTGCCCTCGGCGATCACGGTGGGGCCGCCGTGCAGCATGCCGACGAAGTTCACGCCGATGTAGGGCGCCCTGGCCCGGGCGATCTCCTCGTAGTAGACGAGCTGCTCGGTCAGCGACGCGTCGCGACCGCCGTACTCGGCGGGCCAGTTGATGCCGGCGTAGCCCGCGTCGAAGAGCTTGCGCTGCCAGCCGGTGTCGTAGGCGCGGCGGGCCGGCCAGTCGTCGATCGCGGGCGAGCTGCCGTGCGCGGGCACCGCCTCGTCGAGCCAGGCGCGCAGCTCGGCGCGGAACTCCTCGTCGGTCTGCGAGTAGCGGAGGTCCAAGGTGGGGGCTCCCCGGGGTGCGTCGGGAGCCTATCGTGTAGGGGAATGCGCTTCTCGGTTCAACTTCCCACCGATCGCGTGGACGCCGGTCCGGAGTTCACGAGCGCCGCAGCCGTCGCCGAAATGGCCCGCGCCGCCGAGGGAAACGGCTTCGACGCCTGCTTCGTGACGGAGCACCCGATCCCCGACGACCGCTGGCTCGGGGCCGGCGGCCACCACGCGCTCGATCCCTTCGTGGCGCTCTCGTTCGCCGCCGCCGCCACCCGGCGCATCCGGCTCCAGACCCACGTGCTGGTGCTGCCCTACCGCAACCCGTTCCTGACGGCGAAGGCGATCGCGTCGCTCGACGTGCTGTCGGGTGGGCGCGTCACGCTCGGCGTCGCGGCCGGCTACCTCGAAGGCGAGTTCGCCGCGCTCGGCGTGGACCCGGCCGAGCGCAACGAGCTCTGCGACGAGGCCATCGAGACGCTGCGCCGCGCCTGGAGCGAGCGCGGCATCCGGATGCGCGGGCGCCACTTCGAGGCGGCGGGCAACACGGCGCTGCCGGCGCCGCTCCAGCAGCCGCACCCCCCGATCTGGGTCGGCGGCAACAGCCGCCGCGCGATCCGGCGCGC
>JASJBO010000224.1 GCA_030066475.1 Myxococcota bacterium | reverse complement strand
GAGTCGCGCGCGGCGAACCAGGCGCCGAAGTGCTCATAGCGGCCGCTGTGCTCGGCGAAGCCGTGCACCAGGACCAGGGCGCGACGCGGCCGCGCCGGCAGCCAGGAGCGCCGGAACAGCCGGATCCCGTCCGGGGTGTTGAACCGGGCGGCCTCGCGCCGCACCACGCGGTGTTCCACGTCGCGAAGCTAGCGGCTGGGAGGCCGGTTGTCTGACTCCGCGGCGCCTGCGGCGCCGCTGCGCGCTCCGGCGGGCTGGCGCTTCGGTACACCGCGATGCCGGCGCGCTCGCGTCCTGGTGGACTCCGCTCGCCTTCGGCTCGCTGCGCGCTCCGGCGGCAAGGCCCGCCTCCGCTTGCGGCTTCCCCCGTCGATCTTTGTGGAGACGACTACGGGAGCTTCGGGCGTGAGGCCGTCCGTCAGCTCTCCGCGAGAAGCCGGCGCACCTCGGCCTGTGCGTCGCGGACGCGCCGCAGGTAGGCCGAGCCGCGGATCCGAGAGCCCCAGAAGTAGGCGCTGATGCCGTCCTCCTCGCCGAGGCGGCGGATGTTGTCGGCCAGGATCAGGCAGCCCGCCTCGACGTTGCTCTCGAGGGTCGTCGAGTTGCCGGCCAGACCGAGCGGAGCGGCCACGTGCGGCATGACCTGCATCAGACCCATCGCGCCCTTCGGGCTGCGCACCCACGGCCGGGCCCGGCTCTCGACGCGAATCACCGCGGTGACGAGAATGGGGTCGAGCTGGTACTTCGCGCTGTAGCGCATCACCGCGCGCGCGATCCGGGCGCGCTCGTGAGTCCCGAGCGTGGGGTTCCAGTGCGCCAGCACACGCTCCACCCCCGGCGTGTCGAGGAGCGGGCGCACCCGCTGCGGCGGCGCGGCGTCGACCGACGGCAGCGGCGGGCGCCCCTCGGGTCCGCCCCAGCCCGCCAGTCCGGCGCACAGCACCAGGGCCGCGACGTGCAGCCGCGTCCGCGCGCCGCCGCGCGGTGCCCCGCGATGGCTCGGACTCGTCAACGGCAGCCCCCCCAAACTTCATCGGGCTCGTTGCGGCGCGGCAGGGTACCGGAGCCGCGGGCTCCTGACCAAGGCGTTCCCGCCAGGAGCTCTTGAAGCCTGCCCCGTGGGGTCCGGGCCTCCCTCTCGCCTGCGAGTCGAGAGAGCGCGATTTCCTACGCGAACTGTGTTTGACCCGTCACGAGCCGCTTTGATACGATCCGCTTCCGCGTTTTGGGGGGGAGCGGCGAGTTCGTCGCCCCCCTCGCTGAGTCTTCGCGGGTCCGAAGCCGAGGAATCCGCACGGGGGAGCCGATTGGAGCTCGCACGCGGCGACGGGAGCACCCAGCCTGCGTCCCGGAAAGCCTCCCGCGCCGACCAGGAGGCCTTCCGCAGAGCCGTCGACTTCCTCGGCGCCACCCTCGACAGCGCTCCCGAACCCGTCCTGGTGGTCGACCGCGCCGGCCGGGTGACCTACGCGAACCCCGCGACGACCCGCGTGCTCGGCTACGCCGCCGACGAGCTGGAGGGACGGCCGGTGCAGGAGATCGCGCCGCAGGCGACTCGCCTCGGCTCGCGCCTGGCGGACGGCGTCGCGCGCGGCAGCGTCGAGCTCTGTCGCGCGGACGGCGAGCCGTTATGGCTCGCGGTGTCCGCGAGTCCGCTGCGCCTTCCCGACGGCACGACGGCGGGGGCCGTCGCGTTCCTGCGCGACGAGAGCGAGCGCCGGCGCGAGAAGCTGCGCCTGTCGCGGCGCAGCGACGAGATGGAGCAGACGATCCGCGCCGTCTCGCACGACCTTCGCTCGCCGCTGGTGTCGGTACTGGGCTTCTCGCGCCTGCTGCGGGAGAACTTCGCGGGCGGGCTCGGGGAGCGCGGCCTCCACTACCTCCACCGCGTCGAGCAGGCCGGACGCACCATGGAGGGCCTGATCCGCGAGCTGCTCGACTTCGCCCGGATCGGCAACGCCGGCGAGCGACGCGCCCTGGTGGACCCGCGCGAGGTGTTGCTCCAGCTCTACGCCGAGCTGAAGCCGCGACTCGAGGAGGCGGGCGTGCGGCTCGAGATTCCGCCGGAGCCCCCGCTGCTCTACTGCGACCGCACCCGCCTGTACCAGATCTTCTCGAACCTGATCGGGAACGCGCTCGAGCACATGGGTCCGTGCGACGCGCCGCGCATCGAGGTGGAGGTGGCCGCCGAGGGCCAGTGGCACCACCTGATCGTGCAGGACAACGGCCGCGGGATCGAACCGAAGCTCCAGGACCACGTCTTCGAGATGTTCTCCTCGCGACAGCGCCCGGACGGCTCGCGCGGAACCGGGATCGGCCTCGCGATCGTGAAGAAGATCGCCGAGACCCATGGCGGTCGCGCCTACGTCGACAGCCGCACCGGCGACGGCGCCACCTTCCACGTCACGCTGGCACGGCCTTAGTGGACTCCGCGGCGCCTGCGGCGCCGCTGCGCGCTCCGGCGGGCTGGCGCTTCGGTACACCGCGATGCCGGCGCGAACCCGTCTTTGTGGACTCCGCTCGCCTGCGGCTCGCTGCGCGCTCCGGCTTCGCCTTCGCTTGCGGCTTCCCCCTGCGATCTTGGCGGAGATGGCCACGGGAGAGTCGATCGGGAGGCCGTCTCGCCGGCCTGCCAGCTCGGCCCGAAGCCGCGACGGCCGCCCGCGCAAGCGCCGCCGGTTCCTCCGGCGGCGCGCGCAGCGAGCCGCAGGCGAGCGAAGTCGATAAGGCCGCCTCCGCGCGGCACCGAGGCCCTCGAAGGCACCCCCGCAAGCGCCGCAGGCGCGCGCAGCGAGCCGCAGGCGAGCGAAGTCCACCAATCAGGGCTGCGGATCTTCGGAGTCGGCCGCGCCGTTGGTGCCCTCGGAGTCGTCGGCGTCGGCCATCGAGCCCAGGAACTCGGGGAGGCGGACCGAGACGTTCTTGGTCAGCTCGTGGAGCGGGGGCAGTGCGCCCACCATCCCGGACAGGAAATTGGCGGTGGCGTTCTTGCCGTCGGCGCCGTTGCCGCCGTCCCAGACCGTGACCTTGTCGATCTTGAGGTTCGAGATCGCCTTCACCTGCGACTCGACCAGGCCCGGGAGCTGCTCGGTCACCATCAGCAGGCTGGCCAGCTCCGGGTTGTTCCCGGCGGCGCCCACGATGTCGCGCAGGCCCTCGGCCTTGCGGGTCAGGATCGCCATCAGACCGGCCGCCTCGGCCTCCATCACCAGCCGGATGCCGTCGGCCTCGCCCTTCTTGACGCGCCGGATGCGCTCGGCCTCCGCCTCGGCCAGCGTCTCGATGCGCTGCTTCTCGATCTCGGCGGGGACCACGACGTTGGCGTGCTGGGTGGCCTGCTCGCGGGCCGCGCGGGCCCGCTCGGCGGCCTGCTCGGCCGCATAGGACTCCTGGAGGGCCTGGGCCGTCGTGACCTTCTCGGCCGCGGCGGCGCGCCGCTCGGCTTCCGCCTCCGCCTCGCGCCGGTCGGCGTCGGAGCGCGCCACCGAGATCTTGGCGGTGTTCTCGCCCTCGACCGCCGAGGCGCCGGCCGAGGCGACGTCGATACGCTGGTCGCGCTCGGCGTTGGCGCGCCCGATCTCGCCCGCCTTCGTCTGCTCGGCCACCTTGATCTTGGCCTCGTTGATCGCGCGGGCCGCCGCCTCCTTGCCGAGCGCGTCGATGTAGCCCGACTCGTCGGTGATGTCCTGCACGTTCACGTTGATCAGGCGCAGGCCGACCTTCTTGAGCTCGACCTCGACGCCGTTCGAGATGTTCTCGATCAGCTTGTCGCGGTCGGCGTTGATCTCCTCGATCGGCATCGTCGCGATCACCACGCGCATCTGGCCGAAGATGATGTCGCGCGCCAGCTCCTGGATCTCGTTGAGGGTGAGACCCAGCATGCGCTCCGCGGCGTTCTCCATCACGCCCGGCTCGGTCGAGATGCCCACCGTGAAGGTCGACGGCGTGTTGACGCGGATGTTCTGCTGCGAGAGCGCCCCCTCGAGCTTGATCTCGATCGGGATCGGCGTGAGATCGAGGAACTGGTAGTCCTGGATCACTGGCCACACGAAGGCCGCGCCGCCGTGGTAGCAGCGGGCCGAGGCGCCCTCCCCGCCCGCGATCTTGCCGTAGACCACGAGCACCTTGTCGGAGGGACAGCGCCGGTAGCGGCTGGCGAACGCGATCAGGGTGGCGAAGGCCACGACCACGAGACCGCCGAGAAGCAGAAGGAACTCCATCACGAATCCTCCCCGGTTGCGGCCGCGGCGTCGAGCGGCTCCACGACGAGGGTGTTCTCGTCGAGCAGCTCCACGACGCGTACGCGGGCGCGGTTTTCGAGGCGTTGGACGTGGTGCGTGAGGGCCTGGATCACCTTGAGCCGGCCCTGCACCCGGACCTGGACGCGGCCGGGACCCGCCATCGCGGCGGGAATCGGCAGGTAGACCGTCCCGACCTCGCCGATCGCGTTGCGGTAGTCGAGCGTGCCGGAGTAGCGCAGCGAGTACAGGAAGCGCATCAGGAAGAAGACGACGCCGCCGAACAGCACGCCCATCAGGGACGCCGCGATGGCGGTCAGCGCCGGGTCGCCGGCGCCCTGGCGGGACGCGATCACGCCGGTCCATCCGAAGCCGACGAAGAAGGCGGCCACCGTGCGGGTCGAGAGCACCGAGATGCCGCTGGGGTGGTCCTCGGGACCACCGAAGTCGGCATCGCCGGCGCTCTCCAGCTCGGTGTCGCCGCCGAGCAGGGTGAGGAGCGTCTGCAGAGCCACCACGACGGTCGCGGTCAGCGCGAGCCCGTAGTAGATCTGCTGCTCGAGGCTCAGACCCGACCACCACTCGCTCATGTCGGAAACTCCTCGTTGCCCGGCGACTGGCGCCGGCGGATCACCTCCACCAGCTCCACGACGGAGCCCATGCGCTTCGCGACGACGGAGGGATCGTAGCCGCGACACTCCTTCGTGACGTTCATGCGGATCACGTTCTCGATCAGCCGGAACAGCCGCTCCGCGACACCCTGCTCGAAGGCCTCGAGGTCGGCGCGCTCCTCGCTGCCGTCGGCGAGGCCCGTCAGCACGAAGGCGAGCGCCTCGGGCAGCCACTGCGTGAGCTCGAGCACCAGCTCCGAGTGCACCCGCTCGCGGTGCTCGGCGGAGCGCAGCCGCTGGTGAGTGGGCGCCAGCATCTCCTGGACCATGGCGAGGCAGCTGGAGTAGTCGTGGAAGCCCTCGCTGCGCCGGCGCGCCTCGGCCAGCAGGCTGCGCACCTTGTCGCTCGGCGTCTCGGCGCCGGCGATCTGGACGCTCGCGATGAACTCGGCGTCGTCGGGAGAGACCCGCACGCTCATGGGGATCGACCGGCGGGGCTTCGAGGGAGAGGGCCGAGAAGATCGCTTACGAATGACTTCATTCATATCAAAACCGGTTTCGATTGTATGCGAATGAGATCGAGTGTCAATGACCGGCAGTCAGCGCGCAGCCCCCCGGGACATGCCTGTGCTGCCAGCGAGGCGCGTGGATCGAGCCGACGGGAAAGGGCCGGGCTCAGACGACGGCGTGAGGGCCCGCGCTCTCCTGCCCAAGCTCGAACTGCAGGCGGTACAGGCGGTGGTAGACGCCGCCGTGGGCGATCAGCTCGTCGTGGCGTCCCGACTCGACCAGGTGCCCGCGGTGGAGCACGTGGATGCGGTCGACGTCCTGGATCGTGGAGAGCCGGTGGGCGACCACGATCGCGGTGCGCTGCTCCATCAGGGTGTGAATGCCCTGCTGGAGCAGCAGCTCGGTCTCGGGATCGACGGAGCTGGTGGCCTCGTCGAGAACGAGCACGTCGGGACGGTGGGCCAGCGCGCGCGCGAAAGACAGCAGCTGTCGCTGGCCCGCCGACAGGTCGCTGCCCCGCTCGCGCAGCACCGTGTCGTAGCCCTGCGGCAGTCGCTCGATGAAGCGGTGCGCCTCGACCGCGCGCGCGGCGCGCTCGATCTGCCCGGCGCCGATGTCGGCGCGCTCGAGACCGATGTTCGACGCCACCGTGCCGCTGAACAGGAACACGTCCTGGAGCACCATCGCCACGCGCCGGCGCAGCTCGCGCTGCGGCAGCTCGCGCAGGTCGACGCCGTCGAGCAGGATGCGGCCGCGCGTGACCTCGTAGAGGCGCGTCAGCAGCTTGATCACGGTGGTCTTGCCCGCGCCGGTCGCGCCCACCAGCGCCACGCGCTCGCCCGGCGCCACGCGGAAGGACAGGTCGCGCAGGATCCAGTCCTCGCCCTGGTAGGCGAACCAGACGTTCTCGAACGAGACCTTGCTGACTTCGCTCGCCTGCGGCTCGCTGCGCGCGCCGCCGGGGGAACCGGCGGCGCTTGCGGGGGTGCCGGCGTAGCGCCTGGGTGCCGGCTCGCTGGCGGCCTGGTGGACTTCGCTCGCCTGCGGCTCGCTGCGCGCGCCGCCGGGGGAACCGGCGGCGCTTGCGCGGGCGGCCTCGGGTGCGTCGTCCGCGTTGGCAGGCCGGCGGGGCGCGGAGAGCGCGCAGCTCGGGGTCGCGTCCGCGCGGTCCGCGATGGCGGGGGCGGTGTCGAGGAGCTGGAAGATGCGTTCGCTGCTGGCCATGGCGGACTGGAGGACCGAGAACTTGGCCGAGAGGTCGCGCAGGGGCATGAAGAAGCGGCGCATCCAGTCGATGAAGACGTACAGGACGCCGGCCGTGGCAATGCCCCAGCCGTAGGCGACGATGATGGCGACCGTGATGCCGCCGGCGATCTCGACCACGGCGAACAGGGCGGCGTCGTAGCGGATCGACTGGAGCCAGGCATCGCGGTGCGAGGCGTTCATGGCGTCGAAGTCGCGCAGGTTGCGCGCCTCGCGCGTGAAGAGCTGCACCACCTTCATGCCGGTCACGCTCTCCTGGATCGTGGCGTTGATGCGGGCGATGCGGACCCGCACGCGCCGGAACGCCTCGCGCATCCGCCAGCGGAACACCACGGCACAGGCTGCGAGAAGCGGCACCACGAGAAACGCCATGGCGGCGAGCCGCCAGTCGACCAGGAACAGGATCGTGGCGAAGCCCAACATCTTGAGGACGTCGGTGACCAGGGCGACGATGCCGGCCGAGAACATCTCGGCCACGTTCTCGACGTCGTTGGTGGCCCGGGTCACCAGACGTCCGACCGGGTAGCGGTCGAAGAAGCCGAGGTGCAGGTGCTGGAGGTGGGCGAACGTGTCGCGGCGCAGATCGCGCATCGCGGAGTAGCCGGTCGTGGACATGAGCAGCAGGTGCAGGAACTGGAGGGCGGCGCTCGACACCATGACGAGCAGGTACAGACCGGCCAGCCACGCGAGCGGGGGCACCGCGCCCGGTCCGTCGAGCAGCGCCTGGAGCCAGTCCGGACCAACGGCCGAGGCGCCGTCCCCCAGCACGCGGTCGAGCCCCGTCTTGATGATCCAGGCCGGCGCCGCCTCGAGCGCGAACATCGGCACCACCAGCAGCAGCGTCGCGATGACCTGGCCCCGGTACGGCGCGACGTAGTGCCAGAGGCGCCGGATCATGCGGCGGTCGTAGATCCGGCCGAGGTCCTCCTCTTCCTCGAGGAACGGCTCGGAGCTCAAGGGGTTGCCTCCGCGCCGTCGAGACCGTGCTCCAACTCCTCCTCGAGCTCCTGCTCGCGCGCCAGACGCGCGTACAGCCCGCCCTCGGCCACCAGCTCGGCATGGCGACCCCGCTCGACCAGACGGCCCTCGTCGAGCACCACGATCTGGTCGGCGTCGCGCACGCTGGCCACGCGGTGCGAGATCACGATCACGGTGCGGCCCGCGAACACCTCGCGCAGCCCCGCGCGGATCGCCGCCTCGGTCTCGGCGTCGACGCTCGAGAGCGAGTCGTCGAGGATCAGGATGCTGGGCCGGAGCGCCAGCGCGCGCGCCAGCGTGGCGCGCTGGCGCTGTCCGCCCGAGAGCATCACGCCGCGCTCGCCGACCACGGTCCCGTAGCCCTGCGGCAGCTCGTCGAGGTCCTTGGCGAGCTGAGCCCGCTCCGCCGCCTCGCGGATCTGCTCCGGCGTCGCCTCGCCGAGGCCGTAGCCGATGTTCTCCGCGACCGTCAGCGAGAACAGGAAGGCGTCCTGCGGGACCATCGCGATGTGCGCCCGCAGCGCGCGCAGCGGGATGCGATTGACGTCGACGCCGTCGAGGAACAGGACGCCGTCGGGCACCTCCTGGAGCCGCGGGATCAGCGACGCCAAGGTGGTCTTGCCGGAGCCGATCGGTCCCACTACGCCGAGCACGCTGCCGGCGGGCACGTGCAGCGACACGTCGCGCAGCGCCGGCTCGCGACCCGTGTCGTAGCGGAACGTCAGGTCGCGGAACTCGATCTCCCCGCGCAGCGTGTCGAGCGGCACGGCGTCCTCGCGGTCCGCGATCGAAGGCTCGGTCGAGAGCACCTCGTCGATGCGGCCCATCGCCGCCCGCCCGCGCTGCACCAGCGCGAACACCCAGCCCATGATGAAGGTCGGGAACGTCAGCTCGTAGACGTACATCGCGAAGATGAAGAAGTCGGAGAGCGCCATGCGCCCGTCCTGGATCAGCCCGCCGCCCACCCAGAGCACGATCCACATCGCGAACGCGGGCAGCAGGCTCGTGATCGCCGGCATCGCCCCGTTGATGCGCACCATGCGCAGCTGGCTGTGGAACAGGTGCTCGTTCGCCTGGGCGAAGCGGCGCTCCGCCACTGGCTCCATCGCGTACGACTTCACCACCGAGACGCCCGACACCGTCTCCTGGAGCTGGCTCGAGAGCGCCGCCAGGCCCTCCTGCACCGCGACGTTGGTGCGGTGCATCGACCGCCCGAAGCCCCGCGCGATGAACACGAAGGCCGGGTACGGGACCAGCACCAGCAGCGCCAGCAGCGGATTCAGCGAGAACATGGCGCCGATCACCAGCAGGTACAGGACCGGGGTCTGCACCACCGACAGCACGCCCGGTCCCAGCATCAGGCGCACCGAGTTCAGGTCGTTCACGCAGCGGCTCATCAGGTCGCCGGTCCGCCACTGCTGGAAGAACGACTGCGGCAGGCGCTGCAGGTGGGCGAACAGGTCGTTGCGGATCTCGTACTCGATCTCGCGGGCGGTGTTGAAGATCGAGGTGCGCGAGAAGAAGCGCAGTCCGCCGCGCAGGACGGTCAGCCCCGCCAGCCACGCGCAGCGCCGCGCGATCTCGGCGCCCCCGAGGCCCTGCTCGACGGCCGCGATGCACCAGCCCACCAGCAGCGGCACCGCGGTGAAGGCGGCCGCGTAGCCGAGCGTGATCACGGCGCCGACCGCGTAGCGCGCTCGGTTGCGCACGAGGTAGCCCAGCAGGCGGCCGAAGGAGCCGCCGGATCCGGGTGCGACGGGTGCGCTGGCCGCGGCCGCGCTCATCGCCGGTACCACGCGGCAACGCGCTCGCGGTCGATCCCGAGCCGCCAGGCGCCGAGCGCCACGGCGTTGCGCCACCAGGTGCGCCAGGTGCCGCGCGCCCGGTAGCGCCGGGCCGAGGTGACCACCGGCAGCGGCAGCAACGCCAGGCGGCCGCATCGACGCAGCGCCCACACCAGGTCCAGATCCTCCATGATCGGCACCGGCGCGATCCCGCCGATCGCCTCGAGCACCGCGCGCCGCGCGAACAGCGCCTGGTCGCCGTACGGAAGCCGCAGCCAGCGCGTCCGCAGGCGGGCACCCCACTCCACCACGCGCAGCCCGGGCGAGGACGCGTCCAGACCGAAATCGAAGGCGCCGCCCGCCACCCGCGGGTCGTCCATCACCTCGCGCACGGCCGGCGCCCAGCCGCGCGGCAGCCGCGAGTCGGCGTGGAGGAAGAGGACCACCTCGGCGCCCGTCGCCCGCCAGCCCGCCTCGAGCTGGCGCGCGCGACCCGCCGCGCTCGGCACAACCCGCGCGCCAGCGGCGCGGGCGAGCTCGGCGGTCCGATCCCGGCTGCCTCCATCGACCACCACGACTTCCAGCTCAGCCCCACTCGCGGCCTCCTCGGCCGAGGCCTCCGCGGGCGCGACGCGCGGCCCGCCGGGCTCGAGGCCCCGCGCGCTGTCGACGGCAGCGCCGATCCGCTCCGCCTCGTCGAGCGCGGGGATCACCACGGCGATCCGCATTTCGCATCCTAGCATGCACCCGCGGGGGGCAGGCCGGGGCCGGATTGCGGCGGCCCGCAGGCTTGTCCTATCCATGCCGCGTGCCCAGATCTCCCAAACGACCCGAGCGATCGGAACGCGGGCCGAGCGCCCCGAGCTACGCGCGCGCCGGCGTGGACCTCGACCACGACGAGGGCTTCGTGCGCGAGATCGGCCAGATCGCGCGCACCACCTTCCGGCCCGAGGTGCTCTCCGGCATCGGCGGCTTCGCCGGCCTGTTCAAGGCGCCGGAGCGCTACAAGGAGCCGATCTTCGTGGCCGGCGCCGACGGGGTCGGCACCAAGCTGAAGCTGGCCGCCGAGCTCGGCCGCTACGACACGGTCGGCATCGACTGCGTGGCGATGGTGGTCAACGACCTGGTCGTGCAGGGCGCCGAGCCGCTCGTGTTCCTCGACTACCTCGCGATGGGCCGGCTCGACACCAAGGTCGCGGAAGAGGCGCTGCGCGGGGTGGCCGAGGGCTGCAAGCGCGCCGGCTGCGCCCTGCTGGGCGGCGAGACGGCCAGCATGCCCGGGATGCAGGCCGAGGGCGAGATCGAGCTGGTGGGCTTCGGCGTCGGGGTGGTCGAGCGCGACCGCCTGATCGACGGCTCGACGATCAGCGAGGGCGACCAGCTGATCGGGATCGGATCGGGCGGCGTCCACAGCAACGGGTTCTCGCTGGTCCGGCAGATCGTCGACGAGGGCGTCCGGGCCGGCCGCTTCGAGCTGCGCGGCGAGATCGACGAGCTCAACGGCACGCTGGCGAGCGCGCTGCTCGCTCCCACCCGCATCTACGTCAAGCCGATCCTCAACCTGATCCGCGACTTCGACATCAAGGGCATCGTCCACATCACGGGCGGCGGCTTCGAGGGCAACGTGCCGCG
>JASJBO010000011.1 GCA_030066475.1 Myxococcota bacterium | reverse complement strand
CCGGTGGGGGAGGTCACGTTGACCTCGGTGAGGAGGCCGCCGATCACGTCGATCCCGACGAAGAACAGCCCGTCGCGCACCAGGGCCGGCCCCAGCCGCTCCACGATGCGCCGGTCGGCGTCGTCCAGCTGGGCGCGCGCCGCGCGGCCGCCGACGTGGAAGTTGGCCCGCGTCTCGCCCTCGGCGGGCACCCGCAGCACGGCCCCGAGCGGCTCCCCCTCGAGCAGCAGGATGCGCTTGTCGCCCTCGCGCACGGCGGGCAGGTAGCGCTGCGCCATGGCCCAGCGGGCCCCGAAGCCGGTGATCTGCTCGAGGATCGAGAACAGGTTCCGGTCGTCGTTGCGGACGTGGAAGATGCCCTCGCCGCCCTTGCCGGACAGGGGCTTGACGATCATCTCGCCGCCCAGCTTGGCCATGAAGTCGATCAGCTCGGGGATGCGGCGCGAGACGCGGGTCTCCGGCATCAGATCGGCGAATCCCAGGCTGTAGAGCTTCTCGTTGCAGGCGATCACCGAGTCCGGCCGGTTCAGCACCGTGGCCCGCTGACACAGCATCAGGACCTGGGTGGCGGTCACGTAGTCGGCGTCGACCGGCGGGTCCTTGCGCTGGAAGACCACGTCGAAGGCGTCGTCCAGGACGAGGGTACGGGGGTCGCCCAGGTCGGCGTGGTTGCCCACCTCGCGCCGCAGGGTGACGGGACGCGCCCGGGCCACCGGGTGGCTGCCGTCCACCGAGAGGTCCTCGAGGCCGCAGCAGAACACGCGATGGCCCCGCCGCTGCGCCTCCAGCATCAGGACGAAGGTCGTGTCCTTGTGAATGTCGATGGAACCGATCGGGTCCATCACGAACAGCAGACCGAGGGACATCGGTGCTCCAGGGCGCTCCCAGGGCTCGCCCCGGGGGCAACTCGAGTTCGGGCGCCCGCTGGCCGAAGCGGTAGCGCACGGGGGAGGCCGTCGGCTACGGTGCTCGGAACCCCAGGAGAACTCGATGAAAAACGGACGGTCGTGGGTCCTCCTCGGCCTGGCCGTGCTGGCGGGGCTGGGGTTGGCGGTCGGGGTGGCCGCCGGTGTCTTCTTCTACGTGGCCATCCTGAGCGACCTGCCCGACCTGGAGCGGGTCGAGGACTACCAGCCGGCCCTGGCCACCACGGTGTACGCCCGCGACGGGCGCCCGATCGCGGAGTTCTTCGAGGAGCGGCGCCGGCTGGTGCCCCTCGAGGCGATCCCCGAGCACGTGATCCAGGCCTTCATCGCGAGCGAGGACGACGCCTTCTTCGAGCACGAGGGGCTCGACTACCGCTCGATGGTCCGCGCCGCCTGGGTCGACCTGACCGCGGGCGAGATCGTGCAGGGCGCCAGCACCATTACCCAGCAGACGGTCAAGAGCCTGCTGCTCACGCCCGAGCGGCGCTGGGAGCGAAAGCTCAAGGAGATCGTGCTGGCGCGCCGCCTCGAGCAGCAGCTCGACAAGGGCGAGATCCTCTACCTCTACCTGAACCAGATCTACTTCGGGTCGGGCGCCTACGGCATCGGCGAGGCCGCGCGCACCTACTTCGGCAAGACGGTCGAGGAGCTCGCGCCGGGCGAGGGCGCGCTGCTGGCCGGGCTGCCGAAGGCACCGTCGGCGTTCTCGCCGCGCAAGAACCCGGCCGCGGCCGAGCGACGCCGCCAGTACGTGCTGGGGCGCATGCACGCGCTCGGCTACCTCGACGACGCGGCCTACGCCGAGGCGAAGGACGCACCGCCGGAGCTGCACGACCCGCCCGAGCTGGCCGACTTCGAGACGGCGACCTGGTTCGCCGAGGAGGTCCGCCGGCTGCTGTTCGAGCGCCTCGAGGGCGAGCAGGTGCTGCGCGGCGGGCTGCGCGTCGAGACCACGCTCGACCTCGAGCTGCAGGCCGAGGCGACGCGCGCGCTGCGCGAGGGGCTGGTGGCGCTCGACCACCGCCAGGGCTGGGCCGGGCCGGTGCGCCGCGTGCCCGATGCGGTCGACGCCGAGGTGGTCGTGCTGGGCGAGCAGAACGGGCTCGACGCCGACGCCGCCGGCCCGTTCGATCCCGAGCGGGCCTGGCTGGGCGTCGTCACCGGGCTGGACGCCGAAGCGGGGACCGCGCGGGTCGCGCTGGCGCCGGGTGTCGCGGGCACCGTCGCCCTGGAAGACGCGAGCTGGGCCCGCCCCCGCGACCCGTCGAAGCGCATCCCCCTGCGCAAGAAGATCAGCCAGGTCTTCTCGATCGGCGACGTCGCCCGCTTCCAGATCAAGCCGGGCACCTACGACCCCAGCCCCGACCAGAGCACCTCCTCGAACCCCGTCGACGGCACCCCCGCAAGCGCCGAAGGCGCGCGCAGCGAGGCGAAGCCGAGCGAAGTCCATCAGGCCGGCGCGCGCACCGAGCCAGAGCCGGGCGAAGTTCATCAGATTTCGGCTGAGGACGCGTTCGCCCAGCTCGTCCTCCACCAGGAGCCCCAGGTCGAGGGCGCCATCGTCGCGCTCGGCGCCGAGGGCGGCGAGGTGCGGGCGCTGGTCGGGGGCTACGACTACCGCCGCAGCCAGTTCGATCGCGCCGTGCAGGCGCGCCGCCAGCCGGGCTCGGCGTTCAAGCCGCTGATCTACGCCACCGCACTCACGCGCGGCTACACGCCGGTGACGACGCTCTACGACCGCCCGGTCGTCTACACCGATCAGGAGTCGGGCTTCACGTGGCGACCCGAGAACTACGGCCGCTCGTTCCTGGGCCCGCTGCCGCTGCGCGAGGCGCTGGCGCGCTCGGTCAACAACGCCACGATCCACCTGCTCAAGGACGTGGGCGTGCGCAGCGTGATCGCCACCTCGCGCCGGCTCGGCATCCGCTCGCCGCTCGAGGCGAACCTGTCGCTGGCGCTGGGAGCGAGCCCGGTGTCGCCGCTCGAGCTGACCGCCGCCTACGCCGCGCTGCCGGCCGGCGGCAACCGCGTCGATCCCGTGTTCATCCGCCGCGTGGTCGATCGCGACGGCAACGTGCTGCTCGAGAGCGTGGTGCTCGACGGCGCGCCCGAGCAGGACGTCGCCGCGGCGCCCGAGGCCGACGAGCCGACGATCGAGCCGGCCGAGCCCGAGGAGGCCGTGCTGACTCCCGCCGAGGCGTACCTCGCGGTCGACGTGCTGCGCGGCGTCGTCGACCACCCGCGCGGTACCGGGCGCAAGGCGAAGGCCCTGGGGCGACCGCTGGCGGGCAAGACCGGCACCACCAACGACCACGGCGACGCCTGGTTCGTCGGCTTCTCGGCCGAGCTCACGACGGGCGTCTGGGTCGGCTTCGACGAGCGCCAGCTGCTCGGCCGCGGCGAGACCGGCGGCCGCGCGGCGCTGCCGATCTGGATCGATTTCATGGGCGCCGCCCACGAGGGCCACGAGGCCCGCGACTTCCCGGTGCCGGCCGGCGTGTCCTTCGCCCGCATCGACGCCGCCACCCACAAGCTCGCCGACCGCAGCAGCGGCGAGACCTACTTCCAGGCCTTCCTCGACGGCACCGTCCCCACCGAGACCTCCAGCGAAGTCCTCTCCGCCACCGAATCCCGCAACCTCCGCCGCCTCGACTTCTGAGGCCTTTGCTCTAGGGCCTCCCCCTCGAGACGCGGACCATTGCTTCTCGAGGAACGTCACCGAACGCGAACGCCCCCGGCAGGCGCCCGGCAATGGCCACGGTGGTGCGGGGGATCCACAGGTAGCCGCGCGCAAGAGCGGCGACGGCGGGCAGCCGGAGCTTGCGGCACACCTCCCGGAGCGGGAACGCATGTGGATAGGGGATCCGTTCGAGCCCGGTGACACCGACGCCCGCCATCAGCGCGCGCAGCGTGGCTCCATCGTAGAACGCCACGTGCTCCGGGTACTTGAAGGAGGGCCAGCGCGACTGCGATAGATGGCGCCAGAAGCTGCCCATGTCGGGTGCGGCGAGCACGATCGCGCCGCCGGGGCGCAGGGAGCGGAGCAGCCCGCGCAGGAACCCCACCGGCTCGTAGACGTGCTCGATCACCTGGATGGCGACGATGCAGTCGAAGCGAGCGTCGGGGAGCACCTCCGGGCCTCCCGGGTGGATGCGATCGGCATGGCGGCGCGCCCGCTCGATCGCCTCGGGCGCGAACTCGGTGCCCTCACGCCGCTCGAAGAAGGCCTCGGCCTCCGCAAGGAAGTAGCCGTAGCCGCATCCGACCTCGAGCAGGGACCCGCCGGTCAGGCCGCGCCGTGCAAGCGCCGCCAGCAGACGGCGGAAGGTGGCGCGCAGGCTCTCCTCCTGACCCGGGTAGTCGGCGTATCCCGTCTCTCCGCCCGCGTAGTAGTCGCCGCGCTCGTAGAGCGCCTGCATCCGGGCCTTCGGCAGGCGCGGAGAGAGGTACCAGAGGCGACAGCGCGCGCAGCGCACGACCGCGAACGGATCGCTCCGGTAGGGGCTCGGAAGCGCGTCGTTGGCATGGCAGAGCGGGCACGGGCAGTGCTCCACGTCCTCCGGAGCGGGGCGCGCAGCTCCGGTCGCGGTCTCGTCGCTCATCGCGCGCGAGTATACTCGGGGCTGGGCGGGGGACGCGCGCGTCGCGCCAAAGTGCGGAGGACCCGTTCTGAGCGAGCGAGTCCTGATCTCCATCGTCGTCCCGATCCACTCGGAGGTCGCCTCGCTCGAGCCCCTCAGCGCCGCGGTGCGGGTCGAGCTGGACCGTCTCGGACTGCGTCACGAACTCATCTTCGTCGATGACGGTTCCTCCGACGGCAGCTGGGAGGCCCTGCGCGGGCTCAGCGAGCGCCAGTCCGGGATCCGGGGCCTGCGCCTGAGCCGCAACTTCGGCAAGGAGGCGGCCGTGGCAGCTGGGCTCGAGGCGGCGCGAGGGGACGCGGTGCTCGTGATGGATGGCGATCTGCAGCATCCGCCGAGCCTGATCCCCCACCTGATCGAGCCGTGGCTGGCGGGCACGGCCGACGTGGTCGAGGCGGTGAAGGTCTCGCGCGACGGGGAGCCCCGGGCCAGACGAGTCGTCTCCCGCCTCGCCACCGTTCTCACGAGCTGGCTGACGGGAACCGACCTGCGTGGTGCGACCGACTACAAGCTGCTCGACCGAGCCGTCGTCGAGCGCTGGCGCGAGCTCGGCGAACGCAATCTCTTCTTCCGGGGCATGGTGGCGTGGCTGGGCTTCCGACACGCCCGGGTCCCCTTCTCGGTCGCGGGCCGCGAGCGGGGCGAGTCGAGCTGGTCCTTCCTCGCGCGCGCTCGCCTGGGCATCACGGCCGTCACGGCGTTCTCGAGCTTCCCCCTGCGCATCCTCACCGTAGGCGGGATGCTGTTCCTGGTTCTGGCGACCGGCATGGCCCTGCAGACGCTGTATCGCTACTTCGCTGGCCAGGCGGTGAGCGGCTTCGCCACCGTGATCCTTCTGACGCTCATCGTGGGCAGCGCGACGATGATCGGCCTCGGAGTGATCGGCGAGTACCTCGCGCGCATCTACGAAGAGGTGAAGGAGCGGCCGCGCTTCCTGGTGGCCGAGCAGATCGGGTCGGTGGAGGCGGAGACCCCGGCAACCGCCGAGAGGGGCGAGGACGGATGAGCGACCGGGACGCGTCGCGGCCAGCAGGCGACCTCTCGCCCGCTGCCAGGGTCGGGGCCCTCGGGCTCGTGGGCGCGCTGGTGGCGTGGCGCTCGCCCCAGCTCCTGCTTCGGCCCCGACTGTGGGCCGAGGAGGGCGACACCTACTTCCAATACGCCTATCACGTGGGCCTCTGGGATGCGCTGTTCTTCCTCGAGAGCTTCGCCGCGGGCTACTACCTGCTCGTCGCCACGCTACCCAGCGCGCTCACGAGGTTCGTGCCCCTGGAATGGGTGCCGGCGTTCTACACCTACTTCTCGCTCGGAATCCTGCTTCTTCCGTTCGCGATCATCCTGTTCGGCCGCTCGACGGTGTGGGATTCGGGTTGGCGCCGAATGGTGGCGTGCGCAATCGTGCTCTTCTGTCCGGCGGCGCTCGGCGAGGTCTGGCTGAACGTCATCAACGCCCAGATCTACCTCGGACTCACCGCGCTGTGCATCCTGCTCGAGGACCTGCGCGCCGCTTCCATCCGCCGCATGGCGGTCTATGCGGCGATCCTCGCGTTCGCGGGCCTGAGCGGGCTCTATACCGCCTTCCTCTCCTTCGGCTTCGCGCTCAAGTGGTGGTTCGATCGCTCGCGCGGTGCCGCCGTCGCACTCGGCGTGGTGGCCTTCACGTCCGCGATTCAGGGGCTGGTTCTGATCCACATCGCCCGCTCGGGCAAGCTGGCCACGTCGAAGCTGGCCGGCTACGACTGGGTTCGCTCTGCGGCACACACCTTCTACGCGCAATACGTGCAACCGCTCCTGGGCCGCGATCTCGTCTACGCGATCGTCGACCGGGTCGGTTTCGACTACGGCACGCTCGTCGGGTCGACGACCCTCGGCGTCGCGCTGGTGGGCGCGGCCGCGATCGCGGGGATCGCCTTCGGGATGTTCCTGCTCGCGCCCGCGAGGTTGCGCTCACCGGGAAGCCTGCTGATCGTCTGTCTCGGGTCGCTCTCCCTCTTCACCACGCTGGGCGCGAAGAACGGGGTGGCGGGGGGTCGCTATGCGGTGCTGCCAGGCTTCACGTTGCTCTTCCTGATGCTCTACAACAGCCGCGCGAGCGCCGGCGCCCTGCGCTGGCGGGCACCGCTGTGCGGGGCGCTCCTGGCAGTCTCGCTCTCGATCGGCGCCTTTGGCTACCGGACCGACCCCGCCTTCGAGTGCCGGGCGCCCTGCCCCTCGTGGCCAGACGAGGTCGCGAAGTGGCGAGCCGACCCGACCTACAAGATGGAGATCTGGCCCGTCTTCACGGACAAGCCCGGCTCGCGTTGGGTGGTGCACCTGGTTCCCGGCGGCCCCCCGCCACCGCCCGGGACCGAGCAGCGCCCCGAGTAGGCGCGACTCGCCATCCACGAGCTCGCCGAGCGCACGAGCCGGGCGGCGCTCCCGGTCGGACCGGGCTCCGGCGTCAGCCTCCCGCCCGGGGTCGCGCGGCGGCGAAGCGGTCCATCGCCCACTTGACGCGGTCGGGGGCGGACCACTCCGCGCCGCCGCGCGCCTCGATCTCGGCGCTCACCGCGTCGAGGCGCGGCCGCAGACCGGCGCGGTTGGCGATCTGGATGCTGATCCCCGGCCGTGCGTTGAGCTCTAGCACCAGCGGCCCGCGCACCTCGTCGAGCACCACGTCGACCCCCAGATAGCCGAGCCCGGTGAGCTCGTGACAGCGCGCCGCGAGCTGCAGCAGCTCGGCCCACTGCGGGATGCACAGGCCCGCGATCGGGTGGAGGGTGTCCGGGTGCTCGCTCACGACCCGATCCATGCACACGCCCCACACGGTGCTGCCGCTCGCCAGGTCGACGCCGACGCCGACGGCCCCCTGGTGCAGGTTGGCCTTGCCGTCGGCCTGGCGCGTGGGCAGCCGCACCATGCACATGACGGGCACGCCGCAGAACACGACGGTGCGGATGTCCGGCACGCCGCGGAACGTGACCTGCTCGAAGAGCGGGTCGAAGCGCACGCGGTACTCGATCATCGCCGCGTCGGGGTGTCCGCCGAGGCTGTACATCCCGCTCAGGACGTTCGAGACGTGATAGGCGAGGTCGTCCAGGTCGATCAGGCTGCCGTTGGCGCGCTCGAAGCGCGTGCCGCGCCGGCGCTCGACCACCAGGATTCCGCTGCCGCCGCTGCCGTGCGCCGGCTTCACCACGAAGTCGTCGCGACCGTCGAGGATCCGCGGGAGCTGTCGCAGCTCGTGGCCGGCGCGGATCACGCCATACAGCTCGGGCACCGCGATCCCCGCCTCGAGGGCCATCTGCTTGGTGCGCAGCTTGTCGTCGACGATCGGGTAGAGCGCGCGCGGGTTGAACGCCGAGACGAAGTCGGCATTGCGGGCGTTCATGCCGAGGACGCCGCGCCGGCGCAGCCGGCCCAGCACGCTAGCCGACCTCCCCCGCGCCGCTCAGGGCGCGGAAGCGGTGCAGCTCGAGCAGCCGATAGCCGCTGTAGCGACCGAGCAGCAGGGTGAGGGCGAGGATCACGAGCAGCAGCTCCGGGAACACCAGCATCAGGTGGCGGACGACCGGGGAGCTGAACACCGAGAAGGCCAGCACCGCGATCACCAGGCTGCCCGCGCTCTCGCGCAGCGCCTCCTGCGGCCCGCGCTCCTCCCAGACCAGCGAGATACGCTCGATCACCATGGTCAGGATCACGATCGGGAACAGCGCCAGCGAGAGGCCCTGCTCCAGGCTCAGCTGGTGGCTCACCACGCTGAGCGCGGCCATCGCGATCACCACCACCGTCAGCACCGCCGCCAGCCGAGGCACCAGCAGCAGCTTCAGGCGCTCGAGGTAGGAGCGCACCGAGAGGCCGAGCGCCACGACCAGCACGAACAGCCCGATGCCCCAGGCGAGGTGGGTCGAGCGGAACGCCAGCGCCATCAGGATCGGCATGAAGGTGCCGAAGCTCGGCAGGCCGACCACGTTGCGCGCCAGCACCACGATCAGGCCACCCAGGGGAACCAGCAGCAGGACCGAGAACACCGCCTGCGTGCGAACCGGAAGCGAGAAGATCGAGAGCCGGTAGAGCGCGGCGTCGCGCTGCTGCTCGCGCCCTCGCACCAGGTCGAGGGTCGACTCGATGCTCTCGACGACGGCGAACTCCACCTCGGGCGTGCGCCCCGAGTAGCCCTCGACGCGCAGCACCGGGTCGTTGCCCCGCCACCAGATCAGGACGTCGTCGGGGAGCCCGAGGCGCCCGGTCTCGGGGTCGAGGTAGAGCCAGCGCTCGCCGTCGTGCACGGCGAGCCAGGTCTCGATCGGGGCCTCGCGGCGCTCCTCGAGCCGGAGGCCCTGCACGCGCTCGGCCGGGATACGCGCCCCCGCCAGCAGGTAGACGGCGACGTCGATCTTGTCGCGCAGCCGGGGCTGGCTGAGCACCACGCTCACCGCCTCGTCGGGGCTCGGGTCGCTGAGCCGCTCGAGCAGCTCGACCACGAACGTGGCCACGTCCGCCGAGCGCGCGCGCACGTCGTCGAGGATCGAGAGCGCGGCCTCGCGGAACGGCTCCTCGTACTCCGCCTTCTTGCGAGGGCCGGGCGGCTCGGGCGGCGCGCCGACCCCCGGCTCGCGAGCCACCACCGCGCGGTAGTAGAGCGCCTGCCGGCCGCGCGGGCGGCGCTTGGCCCAGACGGCGGCGCGCCCGCCGGGCACGCTCTGGGTGGTGAGCCCGTAGCCGTACGAGACGTAGTTCTCGTCCAGGACCAACAGGCCCGGCGTCGCGTCCGGAATGCGCAGCAGGACCTTGGCCGGTCCCCCGGTCGCGCGGAAGGCGACGCGCGCCTCGACGTCCCACACGCGGGTCTCCGCGGCGGGCAGCAGCGGCAGTCCCACGACCTCGAGCTTGTAGGCGAACACCGCGAGGCCCACGCCGGCGAGGAGCACGCTCACGAGGATCAGCTGACGATTGCGCACGCCGTGGCTACCGCGCGGCCGTCGGCGCAGGGCGCAGCTCGCGGCAGTCCGGGTCGGCGGTGAACGTCCGGGCCGAGTCCACCCGGGCCACGCCCGCCAGGAAGTTGCGGCCCAGCAAGACGGGATAGAGGTAGTTCTCGCGATCGGCGAGGCTCACCTCGACGCGCCGGTAGCGGTCGCCGAGGCAGATGCCGAGATCCACCACGGCGCGGCGCAGGGGAACCGCGCGCTTGCGCTTGATCCGCACCCAGCGCTCCACCGGCAGGTCCATCTCGACCTCGCGATCGTTGCGATCCAGCGCGCGGAAGCGGATCCGCTCGGAGCCGTCGTCGAGCTCGCGGACCTCCGGATCGATGGCGTGAAGCGACGAGGTGGTGGCGCCGGTGTCGAGCTTCGCCTTCAGCTCGAGCCCGCCCGGCTCGATGCGGACCCGCTCGACCCAGCCGAAGTCGCGGACCGGAGCGGCCTCGGCCTCGTGCCAGGCGTCGCCCGTCGCCACGCCCGCGAGCGGGAACGCGATGGTGGACACGACGACGACCGCCAGGCGCGCGAGCCCCTGCCTCTCCACCGGGGCGCCCTCCTCGCAAGAACGCGGGGAGTCTAACCGTCCGGGCCGGGGTGACCCGGGTCCCGCGCCTCCGATTCGACCGCTAGGAGTCCGCGCGCGGCAGAAGCCCCCTGCAAGCGCCCGGAGGGCGCGCGCAGTGAGGCGAAGCCGAACGAAGTCCACCAGCTAGGTAAGGAACGCTCGCAGGGCGTCGGGGGTGGGGAAGAAGTGGTGGGCGCCGGCGGTGCGGAGCTCTTGCTCGGTGCCGATGCCCCAGCCGACGCCGATGGTGAGCAGGGAGTGGGCGCGGCCGGCGGTGACGTCGTGGTGGCGGTCGCCGATCATCGCGATCGCCCGGTTGGCCGGGCTGGCGCCGAGCGCGCGCAGGGCGCGCGCCACGGTGGCGGTCTTCGGCTCGCCGCGCGCGCCGAGGTCGGGGCCCTCGACCGTCTCGAAGTGGCCGAGCACGCCCCGGGCGGCGAGGATCGGCGCCGCGAACGCGCGCGGCTTGGAGGTGGCGACCGCGAGCCGGAAGCCGCACCCGTTCAGCGTCTCGAGCAGGTCCGCGACGCCGGCGTGCAGCGGCGTGTCCGGAGTCGCGATCTCTCCGTAGAGCTCGCGGTAGGCGGCGACCCCCGCGTCGGCCCGCTCCGGCGGCTCGCCCGCCTCTGCCAGCAGCATCTCGAAGACGCCGTGCAGGGGCGGGCCGATGAACCGATGCAGCTCCACCTCGGGCCGCGCGGGCAGTCCCAGGCGCTCGAGCGCGAAGTTGAGCGAGCGCGCGATCGGCCCGCGCGAGTCGACGAGCACGCCGTCGAGGTCGAAGAGCAGCGTGCTCGGAGGGGTCATCGGAGTTTCCACGTATTGACAGGACGGCGGGTGGCAGGGTAGCAACCGGGGCCGTGGGGACGCGCACGCCTTCGACGGTCCCCCCCCGACCCGATCACACGACTTCGGTTCCCCCGACCGATGCGGAGGTGGACGACCTCCGGAGCCTGGTGGCCGACGCGCTGCGACGCCTGGTCGAGGAGACCCGCGCGCGGCGCGCCGTGGCCTGGGTGAACGATCCCGATGCCGGCGCGCTGGTGCTGGCCAGCGCGGGCGACGCCGCGCCCAGCGCTCCCGCGCCGGAGCCCGCCGAGCTCTCCGCCCTGGAGCCCCTCGAGCGCGCCACGGCGCTGCGCGAGGACGAGACGCGACGGGCGCTGGCCGAGCGCCACCACCTCGACGCCGCGGTGCCCCTCGCGCCGGGCGCCGCCGAGGAAGGCTGGCTGCTGCTCGGCGGCGTCAGCGACGCCAGCGGTGCCGTTCGACCGCGCGCCCTGGCCGCGCTCGAGTCGGCCGCGCGGCGGCTGCGCGGCCCCTTCGGCGCCGCGCGGGCCGGCGCGCGCCTGGCCCGGATCGACGCCGAGGTGCGCCGCCTCGACCGCCTGGCAGGCCTCGGGAGCCTGGTGTCCGAGGTTCTCCACGAGGTGCGCAACCCGCTGGTCTCGATCAAGACCTTCCTCCACCTGCTGCCCGATCACATCGACGAGGACGAGTTCCGCCGCAGCTTCTTCGAGGTCGTGAGCAGCGAGATGGAGCGGCTCGAGAAGCTCCTCGACGTCGTGCTCGACTACGCCAGCCCCGACCGCACCGCGTCGCCGATCGCCAGCACGCCGACGCCGCAGCTGAGCGGCAGCTGCGACCCCGGCGAGGTGGCGGCCAGCGTCGAGCGCCTGCTGAGCTACCGCGCCGCCGTGGCGGGCGTGCGGCTCGAGAGCGAGCTGCCCCGGAAGCTCCCTCCCGCGCCGCTGGCCGCCGCGGCGCTGCGCCAGGTGCTGCTGAACCTCGTCGTGAACGCGCTCGACGTCACAGCGGCGGGAGGAGACGTGCGCGTCACGGCCCGCGCCATCGGCCCGGCGCTCGAGCTCTCGGTGGACGACCGCGGCCCGGGCGTGCCCCCCGCGCTGCGGCGCCGCGTGTTCGAGCCGTTCTTCACGACGCGCGGGGATCGCGCCGGCGGTCTGGGGCTGGCGATCTCTCGGCGCATCGTGGACGAGGCGGGCGGCATCCTCGCGGTCGTGGACCGCCCGGGCGGCGGCAGCCGCTTCCGGATCCGGCTGCCGTTCGCGGCCAGCACCACACGCTGACCCGGGACTCAGCCGTCCTTCAGCCAGTCCGCGACCTCGCCGGCGAGCTGCGCCAGCCCGGCGAGGAAGAAGTGGTCGGCCTCCGCCAGCGTCACGAAGCGTGCCCGCGGCAGCGACTCGGCCAGCGCCGCCAGCGGCGCGGGCGGCGCGATCGCGTCGTCCTCGCCGGTCAGGATCAGCACGCCGCCGGCCACCGCGGCGAGCGCGTCGGCGTCGAGCATCGGCGGCGGGGGCGCGACCAGCACCAGCCGCTCGACGCGCGCCTCTCCGGCTGCCGCCGCCGCCGCGGCGGCGCCGAACGAGTAGCCCGCCGCCACCAGCGGGCCCGGCACCGACTCGGCCAGCTGCGCGAGCGCCGCGCCGTAGTCCGCGCGCGCATCGGCAGGATCGCCGCTCGGAGTGCCCGCGCTCGCACCCACCCCACGCCAGTTGAAGCGCAGCGACGCGAGCCCCGCCTTCGTGCACGCCCACGACACCTCGGACACCACCGGCGAGTCCATCGAGCCGCCGTAGAGGGGGTGCGGCGGCGCAACCACGGCGCCGCCCGCGGCCGCGTCGGGGGCCGCGACATAGAGTCCCTCGAGCGCGCTGCCGTCGGCCTCGGCGCGCGGGATCGCGACCGGCCGCTCTTCCTGTCTCGGCATCTCGCCTCCGTCGAGAAGCCTCGATGCTAGGCTCGCTCGATGGCGCGCGAAAGTCGCAAGGCCCGGTCGCAGCGCGCGCGGCGCATCGTGGCGCGGCTCGGCGAGGCGTATCCCGACGCCGAGTGCGCGCTCCACTTCCGCACCCCGTTCCAGCTCCTGATCGCGACGATCCTCTCGGCGCAGTGCACCGACAAGAAGGTCAACGAGGTCACGGCGCTGCTGTTCCGCGAGCACGGCACGCCCGCCAGGCTGGCCGCGGCCGACCCGGCCCGCATCGAGGCGCTGGTGAAGCCGACCGGCTTCTACCGGCAGAAGGCGAAGTCGATCCAGTCGGTGGCGCGCGACGTGGTGGAGCGCTTCGGCGGGCGCGTCCCGAAGACGATGGAGGAGCTGCTGACCCTGCGCGGCGTGGCGCGCAAGACCGCCAACGTCGTGCTCGGCAACGCCTTCGGCGTGCCGGGCCTCACGGTCGACACGCACATGAAGCGCGTCAACCAGCGGCTCGGGCTCACGGCCCAGGACGACCCGGTGAAGATCGAGCAGGACCTGATGGAGCTGGTCCCCGAGCCGGGCTGGACCGACTACTCGCACCGCGTCATCCAGCACGGCCGGGTCTGCTGCGACGCGCGCAAGCCGCGCTGCGACGAGTGCCCGCTGGCCGACCTGTGCCCGGGCGCGAAGCGGGTGGGTCGCGCGGCATGAGCAGTCGGACCGTGTACCGCGGGCGCACCATCGACGTCGCGGTCGACGACGTCGAGCTCCCGAACGGGAGCGAGGTCGAGCTGGAGGTGGTGCGCCACCCCGGCGCTGCGGCGATCGTGCCGTTCGAGGACGACGACACGGTGCTGCTGATCCGGCAGTTCCGCCACGCCGCCGACGGCACGATCTGGGAGGTGCCGGCCGGCAAGCTCGACGGCGAGGCCCCCGAAGTGTGCGCCGCCCGCGAGCTCGAAGAGGAGGCGGGGCGGCGCGCCGGCCGGCTCGAGCGGCTCGCCAGCATCCTCACCACGCCCGGCTTCACCGACGAGGTGATCCACCTGTTCGCCGCCTTCGACCTGGAGCCGGTGCCGCCGCGCCCCGAGGACGACGAGGTGATCGAGGTGCACCCGACCCCGCTCGCCGAGGCGCTCGAGATGATCTGGCGCGGCGAGCTGCGCGACGCCAAGAGCGCCCTGGCGCTGATCCACGCGGCGCGGCGCCTGGGCCGACTCTGATGACCGACCTGGCCGTGGCGCTCGGCGACCACGCCCATCCGCTCGCCGACGTGCTGGCGCTGGTGCAGCGCGCCGAGGCGCTCGGCTACCGCGCCATCTACGTCGACGGCGACGGCTCGATGCGGCCCTCGCGCCCCGAGTGGCCGGTGCAGGACGGCTGGACCGTGACCACCGCCTGCCTGGCGCGCACCGAGCGCATCGAGATCGGCTCGATGCGCATCGTCTACTACTGGAACGCCGCGCGACTGGCGCAGGCCGTCGCCACCGCCGAGCAGCTCGCGCCCGGACGGCTGCGGCTGCTGATCTCGATCGGCGGACAGCCGGGCGACCGCCGCTACGGCCACGAGGTGCCGCCGGTGCTCGATCGCATCGCCTGGCTCGACGAGCTGCTGGCCGCGCTGCGCGAGCTCTGGACTGGCGAGCCGGTGACCGCCCGCGGCCGCTTCGTGCGGCTCGACGAGGCGCGCGTGGCACCGGTGCCGCGCGGCGGGCGCATGCCGATCGAGGTGGGCGGGCGCCGCGCGCGGCTCCTCGACGTGGTGGCGGCCCGCGCCGATCGCTGGGACGTGAACCTGCCGCCGCTGGCCGACCGGATCGCCGAGGCCGCGGCGCTGCTCGACGAGGCGTGCCGGGCGCACGGCCGCGACCAGGCCGAGATCGGCCGCTCGCTCTGGGTGCTGACGCGCGTCGGCGCACGGGGCGCGGGGGCTCGCGAGGCGTTCCGGCGCTGGAACCCCTGGTTCCGCGACGTGCCGGACGAGTCGATCGAGCTGGCGATGCTCTGCGGCCCCGCGGGGGAGTGCCGGCAACGAATCGGCGAGATGCGGACGCGGCTCGGCATCGATCTGCCGGTGATCGACCTCTCCGGCCTCGATCGCAAGGCGGCCGAGCAGGCCCTGGAGGCGCTGGCGGGCGCCTGACCGGCCGCGTCGGATCGGGTTTGACTGCCTGATTTCGAGTACTTACGCTCTCAATCACCGCGGGCGCACGCGCCCGGCCCGCACCGACATCCACGCTCACCGTGCGCGCTCGGCGCGTCGATGAGCGACATTGGTACGTAACGATTCCATCGCTGGGGGCTCCTCACTCCTGAGGGTCCTGCAACACAGCGGGAGTCTGCGAAGGAGAGTCGTGTACGGACGCGGGTACCAGGGCGGCGGTGGTGGCGGCGGCATCGGCTTCGGCCCGCCGGTCACACCCCCGGTCGTCAAGCAGCTGCTGATCGCGAACCTGGCGATCTTCGTGTTCCAGGTGATGAGCGGCTCCGGGTTCACCGGGTCGCTGGCCGCCACGCCCGTCGACTTCTGGCAACGCGGCTTCCTGTGGCAGCCCTTCACCTACATGTTCCTGCACGGCGGCCTCGGCCACATCGCCGGCAACATGTTCTGTCTGTGGATGTTCGGCTCGCCACTCGCCATGGTCTGGGGCGCGAAGCGCTTCCTGCGCTTCTACCTGATCTGTGGGCTGGGCGCGGGCCTGATCATCGTGAGCTGGCCGTACGTCCCCGTGATGATGGGCTCGATGCATCCGATGCAGCTCGCGATTCCAACGCTCGGCGCCTCGGGCGCCGTGTTCGGCGTGCTGCTCGCCTACTCCCTCACCTGGCCCGACCGCACCATCATGCTGATCTTCCCGCCGGTCGCCTTCCGCGCGATCTGGCTGATCCCGCTGCTGTTCTTCATGGAGTACTACTTCGGCCCGCCGAACGTGAGCCACATCGGCCACCTCGGCGGCGTGCTGGTGGGCTGGATCTACCTGCGCCGGCGGGGCGACGCGCGCGGCCTGTCCTTCGAACAGCTCAAGTACCGCTGGCGGCGCTACCGCATGCGCAAGCGGCTGCGCGCCGTCCAGACGGAGGAGCGCCAGCGCGACCGCCAGGGTCCGTGGGTCCACTGAGCCATGCCGGACGTCGCGCACAGCGTCTCTCGGCTCGATGCGGCGCTCGACGCCGCGATCGCGGACGCGGCCGAGGTGGTGGCAGGCGCCAGCCATCTGATGGCGCTCACCGGCGCGGAGTCGAGCCGATGAGCACGCGCACGCACGAGCAGGACGAGCGCATCGAGGAAGGCGGGTTCGGCGGGCTGCTGCGGGGCCTGCTGGCCGGCATTCCCTGGAGCGAGCGCGCCGAGGCCGACGAGGTGCTGCGCTTCGCCGCGCCGCACGCGGGGCTCCTGCGCATCGAGAACCCGAACGGCCGCACCCGGATCCTCGGCGAGGACCGCGGCGACGTCGAGGCGCACGTCCACAAGATGGCCCGCGCCGAGACCGAGGAGGCCGCGCGCCAGATGGCCCTGGCCATGCGGCTCGCGGCGCACGACGCCGACGGCGCCCTCGAGCTGGGCATCGAGATCCCGAAGCGTTGGAACCGGCGCGGCACCGCCGACATCGAGCTGCGGGTACCGCGCGCGCTCGCGGTCGAGGTGAGCGTGTCGAACGGCAAGGTCTGCGCGCACGGCCTGCGCGGCTCGCTGCGCGCCCACTCGAGCAACGGGGCCGCGCGCATCGAGGACGTGCAGGGCGAGATCGAGGTGCAGGCGTCGAACGCGAAGGTCTGGTGCTCGGACACCTGCGGGCGGCTGGTCGCCCGCACCAGCAACGGCAAGGTGCACATCGAGAACCACGGCGGCTCGCTCGACGCCTCCACCTCGAACGGGCTGATCCAGGCCGAGCTGACCGAGCTGGGCGCCGACGGCTGCGTGCTCGCCACCAGCAACGGCCGCATCGTGCTGACGCTCCCGGACGAGGTCGACGCCGACGTCGACCTGCGCGTCGACAACGGGGTCGTCCGCAACCACCGGCCGCTGTGCCGCTGCACCCGCTCGAGCGGGGGACGCGTGGCGGGCGTGCTGGGCCGGGGCGGCGCGCCGATCCGGCTGCGCACCTCGAACGGCTCGATCTCGCTGAAATGACGCGCGCCCGGCGGCGGGCGCGAGCTGGTGGACTTCGTTCGGCTTCGCCTCACTGCGCGCGCCCTGCGGGCGCTTGCCACGGGCTTCTGTCGCGCGGGCTCCTGGCTTCGGCACTCTGCCTCGCGGGCCTCGCGATCGGCGCGCTCGGGGCGAGCGCTCAGCCGACCTCGCACGAGCCCGGGGACTGGAGTGCGCTGGCCGACGAGGCCGCCCGGCTGCTCTCCGACTACATCCGGATCGACACCACCAACCCGCCCGGCCGCGAGCTGGCCGGGGCCCGGTTCCTCGAGCGCTTCCTCGCGGGCGAGGGCATCGAGGCCGAGATCTTCGTGTCGGCGCCGGAGCGCGGCAACCTGGTGGCGCGTCTGCCGGCGACCGACCCGGACCCCGCCGCCGGCGGCCCGATCCTGCTGCTCTCCCACATCGACACGGTGCCGGCCGACCCCACGGCCTGGTCGTTCCCGCCGCTCTCGGGCGCCGTCGAGGACGGCTGGGTCTACGGCCGCGGCGCCATCGACGACAAGGGGCACGGCGTGGTGCAGGCACTCGCGCTGGCGCTGCTGGTGCGGCAGGGCGTGCCGCGCCGGCGCGACGTGGTGCTGGCCGCCACCGCGGCCGAGGAGGCCGGCGGCGACGTGGGGGCCGATTGGCTGGTCGAGCACCACTGGGAGGCGCTCGGTCCGCCCGCGGTGGTGTGGAACGAGGGGGGCGCCTCGACGCGCAGCCCGCTCGCCGGCGACCGTGTGGTGAACGCGATCGCCACCAGCGAGAAGCGCTCGCTGTGGATGACCCTGCGCGCGACGGGCGAGGGCGGGCACGGCTCCCAGCCCGTGGCCGACGGGGCAGTGAATCGGATCGCGCGCGCGCTCGACCGCATCCAGCGCCATCCCACGCCGCTGCACGTCACCGCGACGGTCGGGGAGACCCTCGACCGCACCGCCGCGGCCGTCGACTTCCCGCTGAACCTGGTGCTGCGCCATGCCGACAACCCGCTGGTGCTGCGTCTGGCCGGACCGAAGCTCACCGAGAGCCGCGTCACCAACGCCATGCTGCGCGACACGATCTCGCTCACCGGCATGCAGGCCGGCCTCAAGCACAACGTGATCCCGCGCCGCGCCGAGGCGATGCTGGACGTGCGGCTGCTCCCGGACACCGACCAGGACGACTTCCTCGCCTGGCTGCGCCGCGTGATCGGCGACCCCCGGGTCGAGATCGAGCTGAACGAGGACGTTCGGACCTACCGGGCCTGGCGCGAGCGCGTCATGGGAGACGCCGACCGGATGCCGGCCGAGTCGCCGGTGGACAACGAGCTGTTCCGTGCCCTCGAGGCGGAGCTGGCCCATGAGCTCCCGGACAGCCTGACCGTGCCGCTCCAGACCACTGGCGGCACCGACTCGAAGTACTTCCGCGCGCGCGGGGTGCCGGCCTACGGCTACCTGCCGGCGCTGTCGAACGAGGAGCTGCTCGACTCGATCCACGGCCTCGACGAGCGGGTGCCGGTGCGCGAGCTCGAGCGCGCGCTGCGGGTCACGTTCCGGACGCTGGTGCGGCTGGTGGAATGAACGCACTTCGCTCGCGCGGAGTTCGTCCAGGGTCTCGTTGCTGCGCGGAGACGGCCTGATGGACTTCGCTCGCCTGCGGCTCGCTGCGCGCTCCGCCGCTGCCGCGGCTGCGCTTGCGGGCGCTCCTAGCGAGCCCCGACGCGGCGGCGGAACTCGATCTGGCCGTCGCTGAAGAGGACGGCGACGGGCTCGATCTCTCGGACCTCGAAGCGGCCGACCTTCTCGCCCTCGCGCAGCTCGCGCGCGGTCGCGTCGCCGGGCAGGCGCACCCAGGCGATGCGGCGCGCAGGCCTCGGATGCCAGCTGGTGCGCTCGACGCTCACGGGCGTCGACGCGCGCGCCCGACGCGGAGGCGGCGCGACGACCTCCGACGGCGGGACGACGCGCTGCTCCTCCTCGACGGCGGCGGGAGCGGGCTCGGGAGCTGCTGCAGTCGGCGCCGGGGGAGCGGCGGGGGCCGGCACGGGCTGGGGCACGGGCACGCGCGGGGGCGCTGCCGGCTCGGACTCCGCGGTCTGCGCAGGCGGCGCGGGGGCGGGCGCGGCGATCCGGGTCGGCGGCGCGGGGGCGGGAGCCGCAGCGTGCCGCGTCCGTGCGGGCTCGGGCGCCGGGGCTGCGAGACGCGGAGCCGGCTGGGGCGGAGCACTCGGCTTCGTGACCGCGCTCTCGGGCTGGGGCCCCGGATCGAGGATCCGCTCCTGGACCACGACGGGCAGCGGCTGGCGATGCGACGGCGAGGGGCGCGCGGGGCTCGGGATCACCGCCACCGAGCCGGGCCGAGTGGCCACCGAACCGGGGCGCGGGGCCGGACGATCGGGGCCGGCGCCGCGCTCGGACGGGGACGCCGCGGCGACGTAGACCCGCGAGGGCGGGCCCTGCGCACTCGCCGCCCGGGGCGCGGGCGCGACCGGCGCCGCAGCCGGTGCCGACGCCGACGCCGACGCCGATGCCAATTCCTGATCTGCTCCGGTGTCTTGCAGCATCGGCTCGAGGCGGCTCCAAAGGAACGCGAACCCGATCGCAAAGCTGATCCCGCCCGCCGCTAGCAGCACGAGCCAGCTCGGGCGCCCCCGGCCGCGCGCCGACCGCGAGCGGGCGACCAGCACCTCTTCGCGCAGCGGGCGCTCGCCCCGTTCGCCGCGCTCGTCCTCTTCGAGCCGGCGCAGCGCCTTGAGAATCGTGCTCATCCGACGCCCCCTGTCCGCTCGGCCGAGCGCGACAGGCGGGGCACCGTGTAGCCGAGCGCCTCGTACAGCGACATCTTGGTGAGCGGGCCCACGGTGCCGTCGGGCTGCAGGCGGCGATCGGCCTGGAAGGCGCGCACCGCCAGCTCGGTGCCGGTGTCGAAGTAGCCGCTGGGTCCGGTCGGCAGGAAGCCCAGCTGGGCCAGCGAGCGCTGCAGCCAGAGCACCGGCTCGCCGCTGTCGCCGGGCCGCAGCAGGTCGGGCAGGGGCTCGAAGTCGCGCCACACGATCCAGGCCTCGCCGCCCCAGGTCCGCATCAGCTCCGCGCGCGACACGCTCACCGGCCCGGCTTGCGAGACGCCCACCAGCTCCGCCCACTCCGCGTCGAGCCAGCGCAGCGCCACCGCTCGCTCGGTGCCGTCGGCCGCGGCGAGGCGCAGCAGCGCGGGATGCCCCAGGCGGCGCAGCAGCTCGAGGTCGGCGTCGGCCAGCGGGAACAGGTCGAGGCCCCGCGCGGCGAGCCCCGCGAGCACGTCCTCGAACGGCATCGGAACCGGCACGGTCTGCGGCGGCGTGAGCGACCAGGCCTCGAGCACGCCGAGCCACGAGCCGGACGCGGTCGCGCTGGGCGTGCGCTCGGCCAGCGCAGCCCCCAGATCGGCGACGCGCGGCGAGGTGGCCGGCGACTCGATCGCCGCCAGCGCGGCGGCCGGGGCCGGCGCGGTCGCGGCCACCACGGTCGCGGGAGCCACGGGCGCGGGGAGCCCGGCCCCCGCGTGCATCGCCTGGGTCGGCGGAGGCGCGGCGACCGCGGCAGGGGCCGCGGCTACGGGCGCCGGCTCGGGCCCGGGCGCTGCCTCGTCGACGGCGCGCGTCCCGAACAGGAAGGCGAGCCCGGCGAGGGCCGCCACGGCCGCCAGCGCGGCCGCACCCAGCGCCGCCCCGCGGAGCCTGCGCCAGTGCTTCCGCCTCGATCCGCTCCCGCGCAGCTCGGCCCCGGCGCGTCGCACCAGGCGCGATCCCACGCGGTGCTCGGTCTCGGCATAGGCGGCGAGCAGGGCGCGATCGGCCAGCAGGTTGACCCGGCGCGGGATGCCCCCGCTGCGCGCGTGGAGGTCGCGCAGCGCGGCGCTGGTGAAGAGGTTGCGGTCGGATCCGGCCGCGATGCGCAGCCGGTGCAACACATAGGCGGCCGTCTCTCCGCGCGACAGCGGCGCGAGCCGCCAGTGCACGCCGATGCGCTGGCGCAGCTGGCGCAGCTCCTCCGACTCGAGCAGCTCGGCCAGCTCCGGCTGCCCGAGCAGCAGGATCTGGATCAGCTTGTCGCTCTCGGTCTCGAGGTTCGACAGCAGGCGGATCTGCTCGAGCGTCTCGGCGGGAAGGCCCTGCGCCTCGTCGACGATCAGCAGGACGCGCCGGCCCTCGCGACGCTTGTCGAGCAGGAACTCGTTGAGCACCTCGATCAGCTCGCGTGAGTTGGCGCCGTGCGCCTCGAGGCCCAGCTCCTTGAGGACGGCCTCGAGCAGCTCGCGCGCCGAGAGCTTCGGGTTGAACAGGAACGCCACCTCGAACTCGCTGCCGAGCCGGCGCAGCAGGGTGCGACACAGCGTGGTCTTGCCCGTGCCGACCTCGCCGGTCACGGCAATGAAGCCCTCGCCCTGCTCGATGCCGTAGAGCAGGTGCGCCAGAGCCTCGCGATGCGCCTCCGACAGGAACAGGAAGCGCGGGTCGGGGCTCAGGGCGAAGGGCTTCTCGCGGAGTCCGAAGAACGCGGTATACATGGCGGCAGAAGAGTCCAACCCCTTGGAACACGTAGGCTATCACCCGGTTCCGCTGGCCGAAATCCCCCCCCGGGAGGCCTCCCGGACGGGCGTGCCGGTGGGCTCCCGCCGATGAGTGGCCCGCGCCGGGCACCCGCGGCCGCCGGCGTCGACGCCGGCGCCAGCCTGGTGAAGCTGGTCGTGCGCGACGCGAGCGGCGCGCTCGACTACCGGCTGCTGCCCGCCGACGCGCTGTCGGAGGCGGCCCAGCAGGTCCGCGAGGCGGGCGTGGACCGCGTGGGGCTGACCGGCCGGGGTGGCGGCGAGGTGGGGCGACTGCTCGACGGCGCCGCGGAGTCGCTCGGCGTGACCGAGTTCGCGGCCTGGGGCGCCGGGGCCGCGGCGATGCTCGAGCACGGCGACCTGCCGCCCGAGCCGCGCCACCTGCTGGTGTCGCTGGGCACCGGAACCTCGGTGATGCTGGCGGACGGGCTCTCGGTGAACCGCGTCGGGGGCACCGCGCTGGGCGGCGGCACGGTGGTGGGCCTGGGCGCGGGCCTGCTGGGCACGGGCGAGTTCGCCGAGCTGGCCGCGCTCGCCGCCCGGGGCTCGCGGCGCGGCATCGACCTGCTCGTCTCCGACATCTACCGGGCGGGCGAGATCGCGCTGGCGGGCGACGTCACGGCCGCGAGCTTCGGCAAGCTGGCCCGGCTCCTCGCCACGGGCGAGCGTCCCGCCGACGCCGACCTCGCCAACGCCATCATGGGCCTGGTCGGCGAGAACGTGGCGCTGATCTGTGGTGGCCTGGCCGCGGCCGCCCAGGTCCGACGCGTCGCATTCGGCGGCGCCACGCTCCGCGACAATCCGACCCTGGTCGAGATCCTCGCCGCCATCACCCGCGCCCTGGGCCGCGAGCCGGTGTTCCTCCCAAAGGGAGAGTTCGCCGGTGCGGTGGGAGCGCTGCGACTGGTCGCGGGCTGGGCCTAGCCGTAGAGCGCCTACTCGAACAGCGCCCGAAGCTCCCCCGCAAGCGCCCGCAGGGCGCGCGCAGCGAGCCGCAGGCGAGCGAAGTCCACCGGCTCGCGAAGCCGAACGAAGTCCACCAGCTGGTCTGCGCGATCAGCTGTCCGGCGCGCGCGGCACCGGCTCGGTGGCGGCATCCTCGGGCTTGCCCATCGAGCGCACCACGCGCTGGGTCCGAGCGATCGCCGCGCGCTGCACGCGCAGCTCCTCGGTCTGGGCCGCGACCTGGCGCTCGAGGCGCTCGCGCGACTCCATCAGCGACTCGAGTCGGCCCTCGAGCTCGGCGATGCGGCTCACCAGCTCGGCGCTCCCGGCCGCCACGGAGGCGGGTGCGGCGGGAACGACCGGATCCGGTGCCGGCGGCGGCGGTGCCACCGCGGCGGCCGGCTCGATCTCGGCGATCGGCGCCGACGCCTCGGGCTCGGCGTCGAAGATCGAGTCCGACGGCGCCGAGTCCTGCTTGGGCACCGGCTCCATCGCGAGCTCGTCGTCGCCGGCCGGCGCCGGCGCGAGTCCGGCCGGGGCCTCGGGAGCTTCGAGCGCGAAGGGCTCGGCGGGGACCTCCTCGGACATCATGCCGGCATCCTCCGCCGACATCACCGACGAGAGCGGATCCTCGGCGGGCGCGCGCCGCCGGCGCATGACGGCGAACACGATCACGGCGAGCAGCAGGGCGCC
>JASJBO010000010.1 GCA_030066475.1 Myxococcota bacterium | reverse complement strand
CCCGAGTTCGCCGCCTGGCGCGCCGCCCAGACGCCCCGCGATCCGCCGCCGCACGATGGGGAGCCGGCGGTGCTCGCCCTGCGCGAGGGCGACCGGCTGCGTCTGACGCTCAACCGCCCGGGCCGCCGCAACGCGTACTCGGCCGCGATGCGCGACGCCCTGGTCGAGGGCCTCGCGCTCGCCGTGGCCGACACCTCGATCGCTCGCGTGGTCTTGTCGGGAGCCGGCGCGGCATTCTGTGCGGGCGGCGATCTCGGCGAGTTCGGCACCCTGCCCGACCCCGCCACGGCCCACGCAGTGCGCTCGACGCGCAGCGCCGCACGCCTGCTCGCGCGCTGCGCCGGCCGCGTGCGCGCGGAGCTGCACGGCGCCTGCATCGGCGCGGGCATCGAGCTGCCCGCCTTCGCCGGACGAGTCGCGGCCCGCGAGGACAGCGTGTTCGCCCTGCCCGAGCTCTCGATGGGCCTGGTGCCGGGGGCGGGGGGCACGGTCAGCCTGCCGCGCCGCATCGGCCGCCAACGCGTCGCCTGGCTCGCTCTCACGGGCCGGCGCATCGGCGCGCAGACCGCCCTCGACTGGGGCCTGGTCGACGAGCTCTCGCGCGCCCACCGGTAGCCGCCGGCCGCCCGGATGCCCCATACTGCCGGCCTCCATGAAAGCGCTGCTGCGAGCATCCGTCGCCCTGGCGAGCGCTCTCGCGAGTACCCTCGGGCTGGGCTGCGCCGCCCTGTTGGGTTCTGCCACGGAGAGCCTGACCGACGACCTCTCGACCGCGATCCTGAGCCAGGACGACCCCGAGCTGGTGCGACAGGGGGCGCCGTCCTTCCTGCTCATGCTGGACGGCCTGATCGAGGGCAGCCCGGAGAACGAGCAGCTCTTGCTGGTGGGGGCCCGGCTCTACGGCGCGTACGCCGGCGCCTTCGTCAGCGACGAGGCCCGGCTGGCGCGGCTGACGGCTCGCGCGCTCGAGTACGGGCGGCGCGCGCTGTGCCTGCGCGACGCAGACCTGTGCGCGGCGCTCGACGCCCCCTTCGAGCAGTTCGAAGCCGCGCTCGCCCGGACCGACGCGGACGACGTCCCGGCCCTCTACGGCTTCGGCGGCGCCTGGGCCGGGTGGCTCCAGGCGCGCAGCGGAAACTGGGCCGCCGTCGCCGAGGTCCCCAAGCTCGAGGCGCTGATGGAGCGCATCGTCGCGCTCGACGACGCCTGGGACGGAGGGGGCGCGCACCTGTACCTGGGCGTGCTCTACTGCCAGCGCCCGGCCTCGCTGGGCGGCAAGCCCGACGCCGGGCGGCGCCACTTCGAGCGCGCCCTCGAGCTGTCCGGGGGCCGCGACCTGATGGCCAAGGTGCTGTTCGCCGACTCCTACGCGCGGCTGGTCTTCGACCGCCCGCTCCACGACCGGCTGCTCGAGGAGGTGCTGGCGGCCGACCCCCGGGCGCCCGACCGGACGCTCAGCAACGTGCTCGCCCAGGAGCAGGCCCGTACGCTGCTCGACGGGAGCGACGACTATTTCTAGGATCGCGGCGAACCCACCGCCCGCCACGGAGTCCCGCCGCGATGCGCACCGTCCTGCTGCTGCTCTCGATCGCCGTCGGCGTGCTCGCCGGCACGCCGTCGCACGCGAAGACGCTCAAGATCGCGACCATCGTGCCCGAGGGCAGCGGCTGGATGCGCGAGATGCGGGCCGCCGCGGACGAGATCGCCGAGCGCACCGAGGGCCGGGTCAAGCTCAAGTTCTATCCCGGCGGCGTGATGGGCGGCGATCAGACCGTGCTGCGCAAGATGCGGCTCGGTCAGCTCCACGGCGGGGCCTTCCCGAGCAGCGCCTTCTCGCAGGTGTTCCCGGACCTCGACCTGTACGGGCTGCCGCTGCTGTTCCGCTCGTACGACGAGGTGGACTACGTGCGGGCGCGCATGGACGCCGGCATGATCGAGGGCATCGAGCGCGCCGGCTACGTGGTGCTGGGGATCAGCGACACCGGGTTCGCCTATCTGATGTCGCAGGAGCCGGTGCGCCGGGTCGGCGACCTGTCCGGCACCAAGGTCTGGATCCAGGAAGGCGACAAGATGAGCCAGACAGCGTTCGAGACCGCCGGCGTGTCGCCCGTCCAGCTGCCGCTCGCCGACGTCTACACCGCCCTCCAGACCGGGTTGATCGACACGCTCGCGTCGCCCCCGATCGGGACCATCGCCTTCCAGTGGCACACGCGCGTGCGCTACCTCACCGACGTCCCGCTGATGTACCTGATCGGCCTGCTCGTGCTCGACGGGAAGGCCTTCGCCAAGCTCGCCGAGGGCGACCAGCAGATCGTGCGCGAGGCGGTCGGGACGGCTACGCGCAAGCTCGACGCCGCCAACCGCAAGGCCGAGGGGGAGGCGCGCGAGGCGCTGCGCGCGCAGGGCATCGAGTTCGTCGCGGCGGCGTCACCCGAGGAGCTGGTGCGCTGGCACGAGATCACCGACCAGGCGCTCGCGATCCTGCGCAGCGACGGCGACTACTCCGACATGGCGATCGACACGCTGCACCGGCATCTCGAGGAGTTCCGGCGCACGCGTGAGGCCCGTGCCCACTAGCGCCGACGAGACCCCGCCTCCGGCTCGCGCCCTCGCCTGGCTGCACCGGGTCGAGGACGGCGTCCTCGCCGGGCTGCTCGGCACGCTGGTGCTGCTCGCCCCGCTCCAGATCCTGCTACGCAACGCGTTCGATGCGGGCGTGCCGTGGATCGACCCGCTGCTGCGCACGGGTGTCCTGTGGCTCGGACTGCTGGGCGCCCTCGCGGCGAGCCGCGGCGACCGCCACATCCGGGTCGACGTGGCCGCGCGCGCGCTGCCGCCGCGCGCCGGCCTCGCCGCTCGCATCCTCACCAGCCTCGCCACCGCTGCGATCTGCGGCGTGGTCGCGTACCACGCCGGACGCTTCGTGGGCTCCGAGTGGGAGGCCGGTGCCGCCGCCTGGGCGGGCGTGCCGGCCTGGCTGCTGGCCGCCGTGATCCCGTTCGCGTTCGGCGCCATGGCGCTGCGCCACGTGCTGCACGCGTGGCTCGCCGCCGTTCGGCTGGTCCGGAGCCAGGAAGGGGCACGGTGATCGCGGCCGGCCTCGGCCTGCTGGTGCTCGCGCTGCTGGGCGCGCCGCTGTTCGCGGTCATCGCCGCCAGCGCGCTGCTCGGCTTCCAGCGCGAGGAGATCGACCTGGCCGTGGTGGCGATCGAGATCCAGCGCCTCGCCGACACCCCGGTGCTGCTCGCCATCCCGCTCTTCACGTTCGCCGGCTACCTGCTCGGCGAGAGCACCGCCCCCGACCGTCTGGTGCGCGTGACGCGCGCGTGGCTGGGCTGGCTGCCGGGCGGCCTCGCGATCGTCGCGCTCGTGACCTGCGCGCTGTTCACCGCCTTCACGGGCGCATCGGGCGTCACCATCGTGGCGCTCGGCGCCCTGCTCTACCCGGCCCTCCAGCAGGCCGACTACCCGGAGCGCTTCAGCCTCGGACTGGTCACCACGGCTGGGAGCCTGGGGCTGCTGTTCGCGCCGGCGCTGCCGCTCATCCTCTACGGCGTCGTGGCCCAGCAGATGGGACTGGGCGAGCCGGTCCGGATCGACGACCTGTTCGCAGCCGGCCTGCTGCCCGGACTGCTGATGATCGCCGCGCTCTCGGCCTGGAGCATGTGGCAGCGACGCGGACTCACACGACCGGGTCCGCGCTTCTCGTGGCCCGAGGCACGCGCCTCGCTGCGCAACGCCGCCGGCGAGCTGCCGCTCCCGATCGTGGTGCTGGGCGGCATCTACAGCGGCACCTTCGCGCTCTCGGAGGCCGCCGCCGTCACCGCGCTCTACGTGCTGGTGGTGGAGGTCGGCATCCGCCGCGAGATCCCGCTGCGCCAGCTCCCGGCCGTGATGCGCGAGTCGATGATCCTGGTCGGAGCGATCCTCGTGATCCTGGGCGTGTCGCTCGCCTCGACCAACTACGTGATCGACACCGAGGTGCCCACGCGGCTGTTCGAGGCGATCCGCGCGCGCGTCGACGACCGCCTCACGTTCCTGCTGCTGCTCAACCTCTTCCTGCTCGGGCTCGGCATGATGCTCGACATCTTCTCTGCGCTGGTGATCGTGGTGCCGATCCTGCTCCCGGTCGCGGTGAGCTACGGCATCCACCCCGTGCACCTCGGCATCCTGTTCCTGGCGAACATGCAGCTCGGCTACATCACGCCGCCCGTCGGCATGAACCTGTTCATCGCGAGCTATCGCTTCCGTCGCCCGGTCATGGAGGTCTACCTGGCCACCGTGCCGTTCTTCGCGATCCTGCTCGGCACCGTCCTGGTGATCACCTACTGGCCCGCGCTCAGCCTGGTGCTGGTGGGAACCGGCGAGTGAGCGGGCTGGCGCGGGCGGTCCTGGTCTTCGGTCTGCTCACCGCCCAGGGTGCACACGCTGCGGCACCCGAGATCCAGGCGCTGCTGCGCGAGGGCGTGCGCCTGAACTTCGTCGGCGACCGCGACGGCGCGGACGCGGTGTGGGCACGGCTGCGCCGGGAGCACCCGAGTCACCCCGCCGGCCAGGTCGGCGCGGTCCGCACGCTCTTCTGGCGCCAGATCTTCGACGAGGAGAACACCCGCTACGACGCCGCGATCGAGTCCCACGCCGAGCGCGCCGTCGCCCTGGCCGAGGCGCGGCTCGCGATCGACCCGGACGACGCCGAAGCGCACTACTACGCCGGAAAGGCGCTCACCCAGCTCGGCCGCATCCTGGGCGTGCGCGGTCACTACCTGCGCGCGGGCCGACTCGGCGAGCTCGGCCGCGTGCACCTCGAACGCGTCCTGGAGCTCGAGCCCGAGTGGGTCGACGCCCTCTACCCCGTCGGCCTCTACTACTACTACGCCGACCTCGTGACGCGCTGGTTTCGCTGGCTGCGCTGGCTGCCGTTCGTGCCCAGCGGCGACGGCCCGACCGGCCGTCGCTACCTGAACGACGTCGCGGAGCGCGGCGACGTGAACCGCGACCAGGCGCGGCTCATCCTCTCGAACATCAGCACCTACCACGAGCCGATCGACCTGCCGCGAGCGCACGCGCTCCTGAGCGATCTGGTCACGCGCTATCCCGAGAACACGCTGATCCGCTCCGATCTGATCTGGGTGCTGATCGAGTGGCGACGCTACAAGGCCGCCATCGAGCAGGCGCTGCAGCTGGAGGCGCAGGAGGGACGCGACGAGCTGGACCGCAGTCGCATCGCGATCGGGCGGCTGTGGCGTGCCCGCGCCGAGCTGATGCGCGGACGCGCCGCCCACGCACTCACGCTGCTCGAGGTCTTCGGGCCGGACGAGCCGAGATCCCCGAGCTGGGGAAGGCCGTGGCTGCTGCTCACCCGCGCCCAGGCGCTCGACGCGGAGGGCGAGCGCGCGGCGGCGCTGGCGCTCTACCAGGAGGTGGCCGAGCTCGGCGCGCTCCGCCACAGCCGACTTGCGGCGAGCCTCGCCGAGGATGGACTGCGTCGGCCGTTCGCCATTCCGGGCGTGCGTCCGGCAGGCGGCGACTGAATCCGCTTCCCCCGCCGCGGCCGCGCATGGTAGGGTGGCAGGGTGCGCAGCGCGGTGCTCCCCCCCACGGGCCGCGCGCTTCGGCTCGCGGCGCTGTTCCTGATCTTCGCGACACCCGCAACCGCCTCGGAAGCCGCAGATCTCGCGCAGCTCTGGTCCCAAGCCACGGCGCTCGAAGCGGAAGGCGCGCTGATCGAGTCCGCGCGCCACTTCGAGACCGTCGCGCGCCGCGACCCCGCGAGCTCCGACGCGTGCTGGCGCGCCGCCCGCAGCTACTGGCGCGCGGGCGAAGAGCACGCGATCGGCAGCCCGCAGCGCATGGCGCTGTTCGAGCGCGCCGCGGAGTGGTCGGCGCGCGGTCTGGAGCGCAACCCGCGCTGCGGGGCCTGCGCGCTCTGGCGCTACGCATCGTGGGGACGCAGCGTCGAGCAGAAGGGACTGGTGTGGGGCGCCCGTCACGCGCGCGACCTGCGCGCGCTGCTCGACCTGGGCCTGCGCGAGCCCCCGCAGCACCGCGACGCCAACGGCAACACCACGCTCGGCAACCTGTACAGTGCGAGTGCGGGCTTCTACCGCCTCGTGCCGGAGTGGTTCTGGCTCCAGTTCGTGTTCGGCGTGCGGGGCGACGCCGATCGCGCGCTCGATCACATCCGCAGGGCGCTGGCGATCTCGCCCGAGCGCATCGACTACCACGTCGAGCACGGCGCCGTGCTGCTGTGCCTGGGCGAGCGCCGCGACGACCCGGAGCGCAGCGAGGCGGGCTTCCGCGTGCTGCACGCAGCCCTCGCGATGCCGACCCGGCTCTCGACCGACGCCCAGGACCAGGCCGCCGCCCGACACCTGATCGAGTCGCCGCAGAAGGCGTGCGGCTACTCGCGGATCGGCTTCCTCGACGTCGATCAGGTGCGCGACCAGGCGACCGGGACGAGCGAGCAGGCCCCGGGTCCCCTCGCGAACGCGAGCACCGGCCCACCGTCCGCACCGCCGACGCCCTCGAGGGGATACTGAGGCGCGGCAGAAGCCCCTTGCAAGCGCCCGCAGGGCGCGCGCAGTGAGGCGAAGCCGAACGAAGTCAGACAGCTAGCGCAGCGAGCGCTCGGCTTCGGGGGCGGCACCGCTGCGCCGGGGCGGTCGCCTGCCCGCGATCTCGTCGCGTCCCCCCGCGAGCAGGCGCAGGTGCTCGCGGCGCGCCAGCACCGCAGGCTCCTCCCGCGCCGCCACGGGACGCGCCGCCCAGATCAGGGCGGCCGCCCAGCCGATCCCCGTCCAGCCGGTGAGCAGGGTCAGCACGAAGATCCAGCCCTCGCGCGGGTGCTCCTTCCACGACGCCACCACGCACGGGGCGAAGTAGACGGCGAGGCAGCCGGCGAGCAGCACATCCATCGTCATGCAGCCGTAGCGCAGGCGGACGGCACCCGCACCCGGCGCGCGGAGGCGGCCGTCAGGCGGCCGTCAGGCCGAAGAAGAGCAGGCTCAGGATCAGCAGCAGCGCCAGGCCCAGACCGATCGCGCCCGCGCACACCAGCAGGGCGCGACGCGTGTCGGTATCGAGCGCGGCCCGCACCGCCACGACCAGCGCGAGCACGGCCCAGGCGTGGATCACCAGCCAGAGCACCTCGCGCACGAAGCCCAGCGGCAGCGCCCCGAGCACCAGCAGCCAGAGCGGCGCCGCGGCGAAGCCCAGCGTGCGCAGCAGCTCCTCGAAGCTCGAGGCCCCCGGCCGCACCCGGATGCCGACGGCCAGGACCACGGCGCTGGTCGTGAACCAGAGCAGCGCACCCGCCACGGTACCGGCCAGCAGGCCGACCCAGCCCTCGACGGCAAAGCTCCCGACTCCGCGCGCCAGGCCGGCGACGACCACCACCAGCGCGGACTGCCAGAGCGCGCCGGGGTCGTGCTCGATCTCGTCGTAGAGCGCCGCGTCGAGCCGCGCCGCTGCGAGCCAGCGCGCGCCCAGCGAGCGCGCGGGCGCAGCGCCCGACCCGGGCGCCGCCTCCGGAATGCCGTCACTCATGGCTCGCCTCCTCGTCCGGAGAGCGGAGCAGGAAGCGTGCCACGGTCGAGCCGACGAGCGCGCGCTCCAGCGGCAGGTCTGGTGCAGGCTGTCCCGAAGTGAGACGCCGCGGCACACGGCGTGCTTGCCAAGCCTGAAGCGACTCTGATAGAAGGGTCCGCGACCGGGAACGGGGAACGCTCTCGCGGAGACCCGTCCTGATGCTGCTGCGCTCGCTGCTCCCCTGTCTCGCGCTCGCCCTCGCCCTGACGCTGAGCCACTCCGCGGCCGCCCTGACGATCGTCGGCATGCGGCTGGCGGGCCCGGCGCCGCCCGACACGCTGGTAGCTGGTGGAGGCAACCTGGACCGCGTGTTCCGCGCCGCCGCCGGTCTGTGGGAGCGCGCCCTGCTCGACGACCACACGGTGACGGTCTTCTACGGCTGGGCGCCGCTGCCGTACGGTCAGCTCGGCTTCGCTTTCGCCACCGGCAGCGGGCGCAGCGGGGGCGGCTTGCTCAGGGTCAGCAACCGCGCCCGGTGGTTCGTCGACGCGTCGCCGGACGACGACGACGAGTTCCTCGTGCTGCCCGGGATCGAGCAGGACCTGGGCAGCTCGGCGGGTCTCGTCAACGTCGGCCGCACCCTGCGTGCGACCACGCTCGACTCCGCCTTCGGCTACGACCTGCTCTCGGTGGTGGCGCACGAGATCGGACACACCCTCGGCTTCGTCGGCGAGTTCGGGCCGCACGGCAGCGAGACGCTCGACGGCGACGTCGATGTCGCAGCACCGCTTCCCTTCGCCGGGGCGGAGCTGCCGGTCACCGCGGACGCCGACCACCTCACGCTCGCCGGCGCCCTGATGTACCCCTACTTCGACGTGGGCGAACGCCGGCTCCTGAGTGCGGCCGACGTGCTGGGCGCGGCGGCGGCGAACGGCTTCGGGTCCGTCGACCTCGACCCCGCGCGCGTGCCCGAGCCGGGCTCCGCACACCTCGTCGCGGCTGGCCTCCTCGGGGCCGGCGCCTGCCGCCGGGCTCGGCGCCGAAGCGCATCGGCGTAGACGTCACCAACGGATCGGGCCCCTCGGGGAAGACTCCGAGGGCCCGAGACACCAATTTGGTGCATTCTGCCCCGCAGCTCTACGCGCTGCGGCTCGACCGGCGCTCTCGAGCGTTCCCCGGCGGGGTTTTTCCCCTCGACCCGCGGCAATTCGTCGCGCCTGGAGGCGCTCGGAGATTCTGTGCAAGTCGCCGATCCCAGGCGATTTTTCTGTAGACATGGCGGTCCGGACCGGGCATCATCGCCTCGTTCCGTCATGGCACCGCGGAGGATGCCGGGGAGTTGTGGGTCCTTGGCATATCGGGTGGCCTAAGGTGAGCTGTCCAAGGTGGGCTGGGTCTCGATGGTGAAGTCGAAGGTGTGCTTGGGAGCGATGATGAAATCCCTCGGAATCTTCTTGTTCGCAATCACGTTGATGGCCTTCGCTGGCAGCACCGCGCAGGCGCTTCCGCTCGAGCACTACACGCCCCCGTCGGACTTCGGTGCCGACGACGGGACGGAGCTCTTCGTCAACGAGGACTGGGTTGCCTCGCTCGAGATGCGCGACATCCCCGCGCAGCTCGGCCAGGCCAGCTCCTTCGGCTTCTACTTCGAGAGCGACCCCAGCGAGATCATCACCATCTTCGAGCCCGGCGACGACGTCACGATCGGCATGACGAGCCAGATCGCCGTGATCGACTTCAACAACGGCCGGATCTACGACTGGGACGATTTCACCATCCAGAGCACCTTCACGCCCGGGACCGGGCCGATCGCCTTCGTGGCCAGCTTCGAGGAAGCGGGAAGCGACGTCATCTACAGCACGGACGCGTCGGCCAACCCGGACGGCGAGGACATGGCGGCGACCTACCCCTGGATCGGCGAAGAGGACAAGTACCTGATCGGCTTCGAGGTCGAGGGCATGCCCGTGATGGTCGATCTGGTCGCCGGCGTGGTTCCCTACGTGGCGCCGACCCCCGCGATGCCCGAGCCGGGCGGCTTCCTGCTCTTCGCCGGAGGCTTCACCACGATCGTCCTGGCCACGCGCCGCCGTCGCTAACGACCGGCATTCGTTCTTACGCGCGGCGGCGAGTGCGCACTCGCCGCCGCTTCTGCATCTGGCTCCCGACCGCGCGGGCGTGCGAAGGCACCCCAGCTCCTTCACGGACCGGCAGTAATGTGCGGGTTCGCGAATCCCTCCGGACTGGTCTGCGCCGGCACGATCCCCTGCCCCTGATCGACGCGCGCCGCGCGACGCGCTAAGCGACGCTCGTGCAGTTCGCGAGCTTCGACCTGGGCGACCCGCTCTTCGAGGCGTTCGGTCTGCGGCTATCGGTCCAGCTCGTGACGCTCGAGAACCTCTACGGCATCGACCCCGAGGCGGTGCGGGTCGAGAGCGGTGCCGACTGGGTGACGGTGCGCGCTTCCGCGCTCTCGAGAGCCAGCGGACAGGAACGAGCGGACGGAAGCTGCCTGCTCGAGGCCCGGCGCGAGGCCGGCGGCGCCGTGCGGCTGCGGGTCGAGGCGCGCGCGCCGGTCCCGCTGCGCTGCGCGAAGCTCCTGCTGCGCGACCTCGAGGCGCCGCTCTCGGTCTCGGTGGACGGCGCGCGCTGGAGCGAGGTGCCCGAGTTCGGCGAGCGCTTCGTCTACCCGGGGCGCCTGCACACGCCGTTGCTCTTCGCCCGCGCGGGCTCCGCGACCCGGGCGCTGCGCTGCGAGGATCGCGAGGTGCGCGAGAAGCGCTTCACGGCCTTCCGCGAGCGCTGGGGCCCGCTCGACGGGCGCGGCTGCCTGGAGCTGATCCACGAGGAGGCGGCGCCAGGCTTCGCTCCGACGCTCGCAACCCCCGACTTCGTCGTCGTCCCCGACGCCGACCCAGGCACGGTCGAGGCCGAGCACGTGGCCTGGCTCGAGCGCGCGCACGGCCTCGTCCCCCTGGCGCGGCGCAGCGACCTGCCCGGCTGGGCCCGCGAGCTGCGCCTGGTCGCGACGCTGCACGGCATGCACTGGACCGGGCGGGTGTTCCTCGACTACGCGGCGATGGCCGAGGTGCTGCGCTTCGTGGCCGCGCGCATCGATCCGGCCCGCGTGCTCGCCTACCTGCCCGGCTGGGAGGGCCGCTACTACTGGCAGTACGGCGACTACCGTCCCGACCCGCGCCTCGGTGGCGAGGCCGGCTTCGCCGCGCTCTGCGACGAGGCGCGCCGGCTCGGCGTCCACCTGATGCCGATGTTCGGCGCCCACTGCGCCAACGTCCGGCTGCCGCGCTTCCGCGGGCTCGACCCGAGCGTCTTCCTGAAGAGCGCCACCGGCAACCGCTTCCACGGCAACACCCCCGACTGGGACCTCTCGCGCGCGCACGACACCGGCTGGCAGGGCTGGCTGAATCCGGGGCATCCGGCCTGGCGCGAGGCGCTGGCCGAGCAGATCGAGGCGCTGCTCGCCCGCTTCGGGTTCGACGCGGTCTTCCTCGACACCACCGAGGTGTGGACCAACGACCCCGACCACGCCGTGGCACCCGGCCTCGCCGCCCTGTGCGAGCGGCTGCGCGCGGCCCGGCCCGAGCTGCTGCTGGCGGCCGAGTACGACTACGACGCCCTGCTGGCGCTCTTCCCGCTGTTCCAGCGCGCCTGGTGGATGGATGCGCCCGCCTGGACGCGGCGCTACGCGCTGCGCTGCGGCCACCTGTGCGAGGGCGAGCCCGAGGGCCGCACCGGCGTCCACGAGCTGGGCCGCTGGAAGCCGGGCGCGGTACCGGGAGGCCCCGGCCTCGTCGCCACCCTCGCCTTCCAGGACGGCACGCTCGAGCGCTCGCGTGCCGCGGTCGAGGCCGCCCTCGCCGCCGCGGCACGCTGAGCGCGGGGCGGCGCGACTACATCGGACCGTCGTCGGGACACGGCACCGTCCCGGCGCACTCCAGCCCCGACGGACCCGGCGGCCCACCGAAGAAGCTGCGGAACACGTTGAAGTCGGGGATGCCGACCGCCCCGTCCTCGTTGTGGTCCACGGCGGGATCGAAGCCCGGGTCCTCGTCCGTCAGCCCGAACTGGCCGCGCAGCACGTTGAAGTCGGGGATGCCCACCGCGCCGTCGTTGTTGTAGTCGGGGTCGCAGGCGTCGCCGTAGCCGTCGCGGGCGGTATCCCGCTGGCTCGCGTTGGGCGTCTCGACGCAGTTGTCGAGGGCGTCGGGCACGCCGTCCTCGTCGAAGTCCGGCGCCTCCTCGTAGTAGAAGCCCCAGTCCACCGACGAGGCGCTGCCCGTCGACACGCCGCCCGTCCCGAGGCGATCGAACAGATCGCGACCGGGCTCCCAGTTGCCCGCGTTCGATACGCCGGGCGGAACCTGGGCCTCGATCAGGATGTTGACGGAAAGGTCGCCCGCGAGGCGCCAGAGCACCTCGACATCGCCCAGGGGGCCGTTCAGGGCCGCCGTCGTCGCGTCCCTGACCGTATCGCCCGGACCCATGAAGGTGAGGGTCATGCGCGTCGCAATCGAGCCCGTGTACTCGACGCTCTCGACGAAGGTGGTGCCCGAGTAGACGACCGAGGTCGCGGTCAGGGACGCGAAGCGGAAGATCTCGTCTCCGCTGATCCCGGACCCATCCATCGAGAAGCCGTTCACATCCCGGTCGTTCCGGATGCCGAAGTAGAGGTTCGCGGTCTGTTCCAGGTCGACGTCGGTGTACGTGACCGTCAAACCCGATCCGGTATCCGGCAAGCCGCTGAAGCTCTGGGATTCCACCCCCGGCGGCGAGTCGCTGGGACCCTCGTCGATCTGGATGGCCCAGGCGGGGGTCGCAAGGAACAGGGCGGCCGCGGCAAGGGCCGGCGTGATGCGCTGCATGAAGGTCTCCTGGAAGTCGCCTCTCGGGAAGCCTCCGCTTGAAGCAAGGCGCGTGCCGAAGCGGCCGAGCCCTTCGTCGCCTCGCGCCGGCGGAGCGAGGCATCCGGAGACGCAGGTGGGTCGATCTGTCCGCCTCGCTGCGTCGAATGGATGTGCCATCCTCGACGTCGAAGCTCCCCGGAGGCGTTCCTCCGCATGAAGCGGTTCTCTCTCGGTCTGCTGCTGCTCGCCGCCCTGCTCGCACCGGTCTCGGCGCCCGCCGTGGAGTGGGATCCCGAGCAGGTCGAGAGCCTCGCGGTCGAGCTGGTCGAGCTGACCGGGCGCGTGCTGGCGTTGGCGCCCCGGCAGCTCGGGCAGGAGACCGTCATCCAGCAGCGTCAGCGCGACGCGGCCGTGCGCCAGATGGAGCGCACGCACGAGCTGGCGCGCACCTATCTCGACCGTCTGCGCGGCGACCCCGAACCGGAGGCCACGGAGCCCTTCTTCTTCCAGCTCCGAGAAGCCGTGCGCGCCGTGCGCCAGGTGGCGCGCGACGCGGTGCCGAGCAAGCAGATCGAGCCGCTGCTGCGCAGCATTCGGATGGTGACGGAGCGGATCGCGGTCTACTACGAGCCCGAGGCCTGAGGGCCCCACCTCGCTGGGGCACGCCGTCCCACCGAGCCGACCGGGGCAGCCCCGCGCGGCTCGAGCGCTGGCACGGGGCCTGCAACCTCCTGCGCGCATGAGAGCCGCTGCCGCTCCCCTGCTCGCCGCTGTCGTGGTATCCGTCGGCCTGCCGACACAGGCGCAGTTCGCGGATCTCGTGAACGGCGACTTCGAGACCGGCGAGCTCGCGCCCTGGGGCGGAGGGGGTGGCTTCCGCCTGCAGAGCGACGTGGTGCACGGCGGCAGCTACGCCGCTGCGATCGGCTCGGTGGACTTCGACGGCGACGAGCGCGACGACGTGACCGGGCGCCACGGCACGAGCCCCTGGACCAGCAGCCTGATCAGCCAGTTCACGGGCCTCGACCCCCTGGACCCCGACCGCCCGATCCTCGACGTCTGGTACAACGTCTACTCCCGCGACTGCTGCGACTGGGACGATCCGGCCTTCGTGGTCCTGGTCAACGGCATCGCCGTGCACCACGTCTCGGCGCGGGAGCTCAACCCCTCCAGCTCCGGACTCGCCCTCCGGAGCACCGGCTGGCGGCTCCTCTCGGTCGACCTGCGCGAGCTCCCCGTCAACGTGCTCCTGCTCACCCTGAATGCGGGCAACATGGCCTCGCGATACTGTGGGGAGCCCTTTCCCTACGCGTGCGCGAACCGGCCAGTGGTGACCACCAACCTGCAGTCCTGGGCCTACGTCGACTCGATCGCGCTGCGCGCCCCGCAGCCGGACGTCGACGGCGACGGCATCCCCGACCCCTCCGACGCCTGCATGGAGCACGACGACCCGGTGCACCGCGACGCCGACCGCGACGGCTTCGGCGACCGCTGCGACCCCGACTACAACAACGACGGCGCGGTCGGCATCCCCGACTTCAACGTGTTCCGCGCCCAGTTCGGGCTGACGGAGGACGACCCCGGCTTCGATCCCGCCGTCGACCACAACGGCGACGGCGCGATCGGGATCCCCGACTTCAACGTGTTCCGCAGCTTCTTCGGTGGGCCGCCCGGGCCGTCGGGCCTGGCCTGTGCCGGCACCGTGCCCTGTCCATAGGGACTTCGTTCGGCTTTGCCTCACGGCGCGCGCCCTGTGGGCGCTTGCAGGGGGCTTCGGCCGCGCAGGCGCCGCAGCCTGGCCCACAGCGGCAGCGCCAACGCCAGCTCGACGCCCAGCCCGCAGGCGGTGCGCGGGCCCAGGATCAGGTAGCCGACCTGCTCCGTGGTGTGGGAGCGCTCGGGGTCGAACCACCAGTCCTCCTCGATCGCGAGCCCGAGCCCGTCGGGCGCGACGGCGCCGGCACCCCACAGCACCGGCCAGCCGCCCTCGAGGCCGTCCATGCCGGCGGAGCTCGCCAGCGCGGTACGGGCCGGGCCGAACGGCGGATCCAGCCCGTAGACGTGGGGCGGCGCGTCGTCGACGCCGCGCACGGTCTCGGCGCCGAGCGCGGCCCGATAGGGGCGCTGGCCGATCCGCCCGCGCCCCGCCTCGATCACGACGTAGGCGAGGTCCTCGGGTGCGCGCGCGGTCGGGTCCTCGGCGGTGTGCCGGCCCACGAAGAGCTGGGCGGCGGAGGGCGGGTCGAACGAGGTGGGCCCGCGCGCCCAGAACACCGACCACACCCCGAGCTCGCCGGGCAGCCCGCCCGTGGCTGGCGAGATGACCTGACCGACCACGACCGGCTGCGCGTAGGCCTGCGCGTAGCTGCGGCTCGACCCGACCCACGAGGTCGTGTCGTCCTTGGTCGCCAAGCCCGCGATGCGTACGGCCTCGAGCCGGACGCCGCTGTCGGCCTCGGTGTAGACGCCGGCGCGCAGCGCCATGCAGTGCACGTCCGCGGCGCCCTCCTCCCCCGGGAAGGCGCCGAACCAGGGCCGCCCCAGCCCGACCTCGAAGCTCGTCCCCGCGGCGTTGCGCACGCGCGCCACCAGCGGGCCGATCGCCGTCGCGTCGTAGAGCGGCGTGCAGACCACGACCATCTCGCTGCCGTAGTCCACGCCGAGGTCCACGAGCGTCCACAGGTCGGTGCGCACCGCCCCCCGCCACACGCGCAGCGAGATGCCGGGCGGCTCGAGCAGCACGGGCACCTGCGCGTCGGCCGTGTCGTTGCCCGGATCGTCGTCCGCGAGCTGCAGCTCGACGCTCACGGTATGCGGGCCGGTCGCGGTGGGCGTCCAGTCGAAGTCGAGCTGCGCGGTGGCGCCCGGCGCCAGCGCGGGCGCCGTGAGCGTGCTCTCGGTGAGCTCGGTCTCGTCGCGGAAGACCACGTCGAAGGACGCCAGGGGCTCGGTGCCGCGGTTGCGGACCTCGACGGCGACGGGGGTCGTCTCGTCGACGATCGCGTACGACGGCGCCCCGAAGCTCTCGACCGACGCGTCGACGACCGGGCCCGTGGTGCCGCCGTCGTCGATCGTGACGCCGAAGCGGTCGAGCACCAGGTCGATGCGGCTCAGGATGCTCTGGGTTTCGCTGCCGGCGAACAGCAGCCCGACGGGCTGCGCCGCGGCGTCGTCGGTGACGACCAGCGAGCCGGAGTCGCCCGGGCCGCTGAAGGGGCCGGTGATGGCGAGCTGGTCGTCGAACTGGGCGATCAGGGTGCAGAGCTCGTCGTAGCAGACCAGCGAGCTGAGGCCGATCGTGTCGATCACGCCCGTGGTCTGGCCGGTGGTGCGGCCGTACTTCTGGACGGCCAGGTTCTGGAGCTGGCCGAGGTCCTCGTCGCCCAGCAGGCTCGGGTCGCCATAGGCCGCGTGCAGGATGGGGCTCGGCGCGCCGTAGCCGGCTTCCGAGCCGTGCTCGCCGGTCGGGGTGGCGAAGCCGAGCTGGCCGGGAGAGCTGAGCGCGACGGCCGCGTCGATGAAGTTCGGCTGGCTGCAGAGCGGCAGGCCGAAGATCAGGTCGCAGAACACGATCGGCTCGAAGTCGAAGAGCGTGCCGATCTCGTCGCCCGCGGCGAGCGAGCCCCCGTCGAAGCTGCCCGGCTGGATCACGGCGTCGCCGATCAGCGCCTGGTTCGAGGCCGCGAGCACGTGGTTGTTGCTGAGCGCCAGGACGTCCACGCCGTCGGTGACCCGGGCGGCGATGGTGCCGGCGCTGATGCTCGGGTGGCCGACCGAGACGCCGGTCGGGACCGGCAGCGGCCAGCGCTCGTCGGGATCGCAGACCGCGTCGCCGCTGGCCTCGCAGGTGGCGCCGCGCAGCGCGTGCAGGCGGCCCGTCACGCGTTCGCGCACCGCCACGCCGTCGAGCGTGGCCGGGAGGCCCGGCAGCGGACGGGCGGTCAGCACGCGGATCACCGCGCGGCCGTCCGCATCCACGCCGGCGCCGATGCCCACCACGTCGGCGCGGGAGAGCAAGGCCGGGGCATGACGCTGCTTCACCGCCAGGGCGCTGCGCAGGCGGGCCCGGGCGTCCGGGGAGAGCCGCTCCGCCAGAGCAGGTGCCGGAGCCATCAGACCCAGCGACACGAGCATCCCGAGTGCCGCGGAGAGCGGCGAGAGATCGCGCGGGCGCGCCATGGCTTCCAGGCCTCCCATCGGCTCGGGACCGGGACTCGCGCAAGGAAACCTGAAGACGATACCTCTCCCCCCAGGGGAAAGCGTGCCACGCGTCACACCTCCAAGACAACTTCCAGGTTTAAGGTCTGCGGGTCTTCGTTCGGAGGTCGGCCATGCGCGTGTGGAATCTGGTCCGTGGGCTGCTCTTTCTCTCCGTCTTCGCCCTGCTCCCGGCGCCCCCGGCCGCCGCCCAGCTCGGGGACATCTGCCCCGACCTGTGCCGCGACGAGATCGACTGCCCCGACGACCTGATCTGCTACCCGCCAACCCACCAGTGCCAGAAGCCGTGCGAGATCCTCTGCCTGGTGCCCGACCCGGTGTGCGGGGACGACGGCGTGACCTACGTGTGCGGCGAGGCCGACGCGCACTGCCACGGCGCCGAGGTCGTCTCCGAGGGACCGTGCGACCAGGACTGCGTCTGCCCGCACGTCTACGACCCGGTGTGTGGCGTCGATGGCAACACCTACGGCAACGCCTGTCGCGCCCGCTGCGCGGGGGTCGAGGTCGCCTACGAGGGCGAGTGCGGCAAGCCGCCCTGTCGCGACAACGACGACTGCCGCGACGACCAGATCTGCTTCCCGCCGACCGACCGCTGCCAGCCGCCCTGTGCGGTCGACTGCTTCGTCGAGGACCCGGTGTGCGGCGACGACGGCGTGACCTACGCCTGCGGCGAGCTCGACGCCCACTGCCACGGCGCCGAGGTGACGCACGAGGGGCCCTGCCGCGAGCCGTGCGCGTGCCCGCTGGTCTACGAGCCGGTGTGCGGCGTCGACGGCGGCACCTACGGCAACGCCTGCCGCGCCCAGTGCGCGGGGGTGGAGATCGCCCACGAAGGCGAGTGCCGGCCCGAGCCCGAGTGCCGCGACAACGACGACTGCGACGAGGACGAGATCTGCTTCCCGCCGACGCAGCAGTGCCGGCCGCCCTGCCAGATCGCCTGCCTCCGGCCCGACTTCGTGTGCGGCGAGGACGGCAACACCTACTCGTGCGGTGAGCTCGACGCCTTCTGCCACGGCACCACCGTGGCGCACCCCGGCCCCTGCGGCGGGTGCACCGAGAACGAGCAGTGCCCGCCCGGCCAGTCCTGCCACCCGGTGCCGGGCACCGTGCAGCTCGGCATCTGCAGGCCGTGTATCTGCCCCGCCGTCTTCGACCCCGTGTGCGGCGTCGACGGCCACACCTACGGGAACGACTGTCGCGCGGACTGCGCCCGGGTCGAGGTCGCCTACGAGGGGCCCTGCGAGGAGGGCTGCCGCGACGACGACGGCTGTCCCGTGGGCGAGGTGTGCGAGGAGAACCGCTGCGAGTCCTGCAGCTGTCCGGAGATCTACGAACCGGTGTGCGGCGCCGACGGCAAGACCTACGACAACGCGTGCTTCGCGCGCTGCGCTCACGTCGAGGTGCGGCGGCCGGGCCGCTGCGACGAGTGCCGTGACGACGACGACTGCGAGGTGCCCGAGATCTGCGAGGACGGGACCTGCGGTCGCTGCATCTGCCCGCTGGTCTACGCGCCGGTGTGCGGCGTCGACGGCGTGACCTATGGCAACGCCTGCGAGGCTCGCTGCGCGCACGTCGAGATCGCGTTCGTGGGCGAGTGCCCGCGCGACTGCCGCGACGACGACGACTGCCGCGTCGGCTTCATCTGCGAGGACGAGGAGTGCGAGGCGTGCGGCTGCCCCGAGATCTACGATCCGGTCTGCGGCGTCGACGGGATGACCTATCCCAACGCCTGCGAGGCGCGCTGTGCGCACGTCCCGATCCGGCACGAGGGCGAGTGCCGCGACCGCTGCCGCGAGGACGACGACTGCCCGGTGGGCGAGATCTGCCGCGGCGGTGAGTGCTGGCCGTGTGCCTGCCCGGACGTCTACGACCCGGTGTGCGGCGTCGACGGCGAGACCTACGGCAACGCCTGCGAGGCCCGCTGCGCGCACGTCGAGATCAAGCACCGGGGCGAGTGCGTCCCGCCGATCTGCTTCGAGGACACCGACAAGGACGGCGTGCCGGACTTCAAGGACAACTGCCGCCTGGTGCCGAACCCGGACCAGAAGGACGCCGACGCGGGCACCGACGACGACACCTCGCTACCCGGCAACCAGAGCTACGGCGACGCCTGCGATCCCGACTACAACAACGACGGTCTGGTCGGGATCCCGGACTTCAACGTGCTCCGCAGCAAGTTCGGCACGAAAAAGGGCGACCCGGACTACGACTCCCGCTGCGACCACAACGGCGACGGCGGCATCGGCATCCCCGACTTCAACGTCCTCCGCCGCTACTTCGGCCGCAAGCCCGGCCCCGGCATCGGCAGCCCGCCCTTCCTGCCCCTCCCGCTCCCGTGAGGGGGAGGCGCGGGCGCGAGGGTCGGTAGGACTGGGCGCGCTGATGCTCCGGGGATCGTGCGCGTGCGGCGAGGTCCGCTACGAGATCGACGGGGAGCTGGTGGGGCCGATGAGCTACTGCCACTGCTGGCAGTGCCGGAAGCACTCGGGCTCGAGCTTCGGGACGACCTGCGCCGTGAAGGCCGACGACCTGCGCGTCGTCGCGGGCGCGGAGCGGCTGCGGAGCTGGGAGTCGAGCCCCGGCATCCACCGCTTCTTCGCGAGCTGCTGTGGCTCGCCGGTGTACAAGCGGCGCGACGACATACCCGCCGTGCTGGGCCTGCGCCTCGGCACGCTCGACAGCGACCCGGGGCGCCAGGTCGAGGACCACGTCTTCGTCGGGTCGAAGGCGCCGTGGGTCGAGATCGCCGACGCCCTGCCGCGTCAGAGCGAGGGCGCGCCGTTCCCCCAACGTGGCTAGGCGCATGCGGCAGAAGCCCCCTGCAAGCGCCCGTAGGGCGCGCGCAGCGAGCCGCAGGCGAGCGAAGTCCACCAGCTCAGCTAGCCGCCGAGCCGCGCGCGCAGGCCTTCGACGTGCTCGGCGTGCTGCTTCGCCTGGCAGTGTCCCACGTCCTGCTCGTAGGCCACGCGCGCGGCGAGCAGCTCCGCGGCCTCGGGGAGCCGGCCGTCGGCCTCGAGCGCGAGGCCGAGCCGCCAGCAGGCCTCGGTCTCGCCGCTGCGATCGCCGATCTCGCGGGCCAGCTCGCGCCAAGCGGTGTACAGCTCGACGGCCCGCTCGCGCTCGCCCAGGACCAGCCGCGCGTCGGCCAGCCGGTGGAGCGCCAGACACTCGCCGCGGCGGTCACCGGTCTCGCGCGTGAAGCGCAGCCACTGCTCGAACAGCCGCGTGGCGCGCCGAGACTCGCCCAGCGCCGCGTAGGCGTTGCCGAGGCTGCCCATCGCCAGCCACTCGCCGCGGCGGTCGCGGATCTCGCTGGCGATCGCGCGATGCGCCTGCGCCAGGCGCAGCGCCTCGTCCGGCTCGCCGAGCTCGAGGTGCAGCCCGCTCAGGTAGCTGAGCGCGTAGCCCTCGCCGAGCCGGTCGCCCATCTCGCGCGCGATCGCGAGCCAGCTCTCGTAGTAGGGCCGCGCGCGCTCGGGCTCGCCCAGGCTGCGCAGCGTGCTGCCGATCTTGGTGAGCGCGACCTGCTCGCCGCGCCGGTCGCCGAAGTCGCGCGCCAGCGCCAGCCACGCCTCGTACAGCTTGATCGCCCGCAGCGGCTCGCCGAGCGCCAGGTACGGGCTCCCCAGGCTGTCGATCCCGATCCAGGCCCCACGCCGGTCGCCGGTCTCGCGCGTGTAGGCCGCGACCAGGTACTCGGCGGCGTAGCTGGACGCGCCGGCCGCCGCGATCCGCTGCGCCAGCGCCAGGCACTTGTCGTAGTACTCGATCGCGCGGCGCGGCTCGCCGCACGCGTAGTAGGCGATGCCGATCTGGCCGAGCGCCGCCGTCTCGCCGCCGACGTCGCCGTCCTCGCGGCTCAACGCCAGGCGCTGCTCGTAGAGCTGCAGCGCCGTGTGCGGCTCGTCGATCTCGCGATAGGCGTTGCCCAGGAAGCCCAGCGCCGCCTTCTCGAGCTCGCGATCGCCCAGCGCCCGCGCCCCGTCGAGCTGGGTGCGGTACCAGAAGATGCGCTCCTTGCCCGACAGGCGCAGCGCGATCACGTCGAACGCGGCGGTGGGGTAGCCCACGCACAGCCGCGCCGCCTCCTCGCTCTGACCCAGCCGATCGGCCGCCCAGCGGAACCCCACCCCGATGTGGTCGGCCTCGAAGTCGAACGCGGCGAGCGCGCGCTGCACGCCGTCCGCGCCCTCCAGGTAGCCGGCGCCGATCTCGGCGAGCACTTCGCAGAAGTGCCGCGCGTGGCGGGCGCGCACCCGCTCGGCCGAGCGCAGCCGCCCGGCCGCGAAGAGCCGCACCAGGTCGTGCAGCGCGTAGCGCCCCACCCCGTCGCGCTCGCTCCAGTCGACCAGGCTGTAGGCCAGCAGGTGGTCGAGGTCGTCCAGCGCGCGGGCCGGATCGTCCTCGTCCCACACGGCGGCCGCCGCGCGCCGGTCGAAGCTCGTGCCCAGCACCGAGAGCTGGCAGAGCCGCTCGCCGAGGCGCTCGTCGAGCTGCTCGAAGCTCAGCTCGATGCTGGCCCGCACCTCCTCGAAGCGGTCGAGCCGCCCGGAGCGGTCGGCCAGCCGCGCGGCGAACTCCGCCGGGTCGAGGTGGCCGGAGCGGCCCAGCGCGCTGCCCGCCAGGCGCAGCGCCAGCGGCAGGTCGCCGCACAGCTCGGCGATCGCCTCGGCCTGCTCGCCGATCCGCGGTGCGATCCGCAGCAGCAGCTCGCGCGACGCGGCGCGCGGCAACGTGTCGAGCGTCATCGCCTCCATGCCCGGCAGCACGAACTGCCGCCGCGAGGTCACGATCAGCGCGCAGCCCGGCGGCGGCAGCAGCGGCCGCACCTGGTGCTCGTCGCGCGCGTTGTCCATGATCAGCAGCACGCGCTTGCCGTCGAGCACGGTGCGGTACAGGCCCGCAACGCGCGCCTCCGACTCCGGCTGCTGGAGGTCGGGGTGGAAGCTCTGGATCACGTGCAGCATCGCGTCGCGCACCGAGACCGGGTCGGGATCGACGCCGCGCAGGTCGAGCAGGATCTGCGCGTCGGGGAACTCGCTGCGCAGGCGCTGGCCGAGCTGCAGCGCCAGCTCGGTCTTCCCGATCCCGCCGAGCCCGTAGAAGCCCGAGATCGCCACGCCGCCGCGGCGGATGCGCTCTTCGAGCAGCATGAGCTCGGCGTCGCGCCCCGTGAAGTCCGCGACCGGCGCGCGCAGCTGGTGGACGTGCCCCTCGGTCGGCAGGTCCGCGGCGGCGCGCACGCGCACCTCGCCGACCAGCCGATAGCCCTTGCCGTAGACCGTCTTCAGCGACGGGCCGGTGGCCTCGCCGTCCCCGTTGCCCAGGACGCGGTGCAGGCGGCTGACCACCCGCTGGAGCGAGCTGTCCGAGACCGCCACGTCGGGCCAGATCTCGCGCAGCAGCTCCTCGCGCGACACCACCCGGTTGCGCTCGCGCAGCAGGTAGATCAGCGTCGAGAGCACCTTGCGCTCGAGCGGAACGACCCGACCGTGCTCGGTGAGCTCGAAGGCGTCCTCGTCGAGCTCGAAGCGCCCGAAGTCGTAGACCATCGAGCCGTGAGGATACCAGGCGTCGGGGGCGATCCCCCTCGGATGCCCCGAATCCGGACCACTTTCGGATCTCCCGCGGAAGCCCCTCGCCGCGGGGCCCGCGCGGGTCCACGCTCCCGGCCAGCGCGAGGACCGCCCGGCGGGAGCGGGGCTCGCGCGTCCTGGAGACGCAGCACGAGGAGACACCCGATGCGCGCGCGCAGCTTCCTGGTCCTGACCCTCGCTCTGGCCGGCCTCGCGGCCGCCCCGACCCAGACCTTCGGCTACGAGCCCGAGTTTCCGGACTGGCCGTGGGGCGAGCCGCCGATCCCGCCGCCGCCCTCCCAGCCGGCCTCCACCAGCTTCGAGTTCCGCCTGCCCACCGGGCAGCCCTCGCCGCCCTACCGCTCGTCGAGCCTCACGGTCGCCAACGACGACGTCTTCCGCGCCTTCGACGAGGCCGAGGCCGAGTTCAAGCCGCTGATCGAGTCGGCCATCCGCAACACCCCGGGCGTGCGCAGCCTGAACCCGATCCAGTACTCGCTGCCGGTGCCGACCTTCATCCTGTCGGGCGAGCAGACCAGCGTGGTCGCCACGATCGCCGGCTTCGAGACCGTCCACATCAGCGGGCGGTTCCGGCCCGACGACAGCGTCGCCCGCTTCTTCTGCGGCTCGCGCATCTTCGCCGCGCTCGACCTGCAGGACCTCTCGATCGAGATCGCCTACGACTTCTACACGGGCGATCCGGTCACGGTCGACCTCCTCTACGAGCGCCTCGACGTCGACTACGACTGCAACTACGGGATCTTCGGCGAGCTGGTCGAGATCCTCAACGACATCTTCGAGTTCGCAGACGTCACCGAGTTCGCGATCGACGCGCTGAGCGGCGCGGCCGAGGCCGCCGGCGACACCCTGAACGGGCGCTTCGCCAACCGCTTCGCGCTCGACGACGTGCTCGACGGCCTGCGCGAGTCCGGACCGCGCGAGATCCGCCAGCAGGCCGAGGAGGCGGTGCGCATCCTGGGCGGCCTGCGCAGCGCGGT
>JASJBO010000223.1 GCA_030066475.1 Myxococcota bacterium | reverse complement strand
GCTCGGCGCCTCGCGGCGGCGCCGGCGGCGGCGAGGCGGTCTGCGCGGCAGGTGCGAACGACTCGTCCCGGCCCGACGCGGGGGCGGCGAACGACGCGGTCCGCCCCGGCGCGGCGGGCGCCGCCCGCCGCGTGACCCGCTCTGCGGCGGACGCTGGCGCGAACGCGCGCGGCGGCCACACCCGTTCGCCGTCCGGGTCCCGCCGCGGCACGTCCCGCTCGGGTGCGCGGTGCACCGGGGGACCGCCCTCGTGAGGGGCGCGCAGCAGCCCGGGCGCCCGCTCCCGCACCAGCTCCACCCAGGCCTCGGGAAGACCGCCCGGCCGGGCCTCGGACGCCTCGCGGCTCCGCCGTGACCCGGGCTCGATCCAGTCGGCCAGCGCGCGCGCCAGTCGCGCCAGCCGGTGTCGCAGCCTACTCGCCGGCGCCGCCCGCATCCCGCTCGAGACCCTCGTGGACCAGCACCAGCGTTTCGATCGCCACCTGGTTCGCCATCGCGTCGAGCGGGGCGCCGCGCCACTCCCGGGGCCAGGCGGCGAACAGGTTCCAGCGCGTCAGCTCCCTCACGCCGTCGGTGTCCACGATGCAGATCGAGACGTTGCGGCGGTCCACCACGCCCTGCGTGGTGGCCATCATCCAGTCGAAGAGCTCGCGCGAGGCCGTGAGGCCATAGCGGAGCGTGACCTCGCTGTACTCGACGCGCCCCGGCAGCTGGTGCACGACCTGGAGGTTCCCGCCCTCCCGGTAGGGGATCGCCTCGACCCTCGCGCCCAGACCCGTGCACTCGGTGAAGTGCCCCTCGAGCACGTTCTGCACCAGCACCTTGTAGTTGAAGGACCGAAACGGATCCTGGTTCGCCTGCGCCGGGGGCTCGGCTGCCGCCATGGGGGGTCTCCTCCTCGGTTGCTACTCATCGCCTTCCGACTCCGCCTCTTCCTGATCGGGTTCGCCCACCGACTGGCCGATCCGGAAGACGATGAACTCGGCGGGCTTCACGATGCTCACGCCGACCTCGGTGATGACCTGACCGCGGTTGATCACCTCGGGCGGATTGGTCTCGGCGTCGCACTTCACGAAGAAGGCCTCGCCCTCGCTCGCTCCCATCAGCGCACCGCTGCGCCACAGGTAGCGGAGGAAGCTGCTCACGTCGCGGCGGATCGAGCGCCACAGCGTCTCGTCGTTGGGCTCGAAGACCACCCAGCGCGTGCCCTGCTCGATCGACTCCTTGATCATGTTCATCGTGCGCCGGACCGGGACGTAGCGATACTCGCTGCTCTCCTCGGCGATCGTGCGGGCGCCCCAGATCAGGATCCCCGCGTCGGGGAAGAAGCGGATCACGTTGACGCCCTTCGGGTTGAGCAGCGCCTGCTCGCCGCGCGTCACGCGCCGCTCGAGCCCGAGGGCGCCGCGAATGCCGACGTTGGCGGGGGCCTTGTGCACGCCGCGCTCGGCGTCGCAGCGGGCGTAGACGCCCGCGAGGTGGCCGGAGGGCGCCACCAGCTCCTCGGCGCCCGCGGGATCGAGCGGATCGCGCACGCGGATGCGGGGGTAGTAGAGGGCGCCGTAGCCGCTCGGGGTGAACTCGGGCCGCATCCCGCGACTGGCTGCGCCCTTCTTGGCTCCTGCCTTCGCGCCCTCCTCCTTCGCCTCCTCGCCGCCGCCGGAGCTGCCGGCGATCGTCAGGCTCCGGAGCGAGCGGAGCTGCGCGGGCGGGTCGAGGATCGCGAAGCGGTCGCCCAGCTTCTCGCAGTGGTCGAGCAGCGCCTTGTAGGAGGCGAAGTCGGTGAAGCCCGGCGCGGCGACGATCGCCACCTCGTCGATCGCCTCGAGGGCGCACAGCCCCTCGCGCGGCTCCTCGCGGCCGGCGATCGACGTGGCGTTGCCGACGTTCACCACGAAGCAGGTGGAGCCGCCGTTGAGGAAGAAGCCGTGCACCGCGTGCGAGAGCGGCGTGCTCTTCGCGCCCGGAGCGGAGAACTCCCGCAGGAACTGGCTCCAGTTCGTGATCAGGACGGGCTCGTGGCGGCGGCGGTCCGCCTGGGGCGCACAGCCGAGGAAGCCCGCCGTGCTGGTGCCGACGGCCATGATCGGCCGCGGGCCGGTCGCCACCTCTTCGACGTAGACTCCGGGTACGGCGTATCGCATCTAGTCCTCCGGGAGTTCGAGTGAGATCACGAGCGGCTCGTCGCCCGCGGGAAGCTCGTCCGGGGCCAGCTCCAGGCGGCGCCGCAGGCCCCGGGCGGCGATCTGGAGGCCCAGGGGCTGCGAGGCCACCTCCGAGACGGCGAGTCGGAAGCGACCGTGGGAGTCGGTGTGCACGGCCCGGCCGCCCCCCACCAGGGCGACGCGCGCGCCGGCGACCGGCGTGTCCTCGGGACCGAGCACCAGGCCCTCGAGCGGACGCAGGGCGCCGGCGCGCAGGCTCAAGACCTGGCCGACGCGCGGGGCGCGCTCGATGGGGAGGTCGTGTCGCGCCAGCACGCGCAGCGCGAAGCTCGGCCGGGGTGCCAGGCCCAGCGCCTGCCAGAGCTCCAGTCCGGGCGGCTCGAGGTCGGGAGCGAACTCGGACTGGCTGGCGGACGCGACCAGCAGACGTCCGAGCAGCGCGTGCTCCTCCTCGGTGCTCTCGGCCCAGGCGGTGACCAGGTAGTGCAGCTCCAGATCGAGCGGGTTGCGCCGCGTCGAGCGCTGGGGCGCCGCCGGGGCGATGCGAGTCAGGTACAACGAGACGCTCGGCTGGGCGTCGGAGGAGCCGGGCAGGTCGAAGCACAGCTCGACGTCGGGGACGGCCTCCTCCGCCCAGCTTCGCAGTCGATCGTCGGCTTCCTCGATCATGGCCGCGGCACTCCCCCCGCCGAGCGAGCTTCCCATTCTCGCACGGTGCGCCGGAGCGGTCTATGAACCCTGTCACTAGTAGAGTGCCAGCTCGCCCGCATCCGTGTTGCACTTCGCCGCTCGCAGTCGACTGTGGCAAAGAAGCCACACCGCCTGCGCCGGCGCGCTACAGCCAGTTCCCGGACAGGACGAACGGCGCCCAGAAGAAGGGATGCGCGTACGGCGTGGGCATCGGGTGCGCCGAGAGCAGCACCGCGTCGCTCCCGCGCAGCGAGACCGTCGCTCCGTCGGGCGCCTCGACCTCGCCGCGGATGAAGAGGTGCTGGGTCATCCGCAGCGCCTCCGCCTTGGTCAGCTCGTGGCGCTCGTGCAGGTCGTAGAAGTACTGCATGAAGGTGCCGGTGCTCTCGTCGGCGACCTCCCAGAGGGTCGCGATCACCGAGCTCGCCCCCTCCCGCTGCGCCAGCACCGAGAAGCCCTCGAACTCCGCGCCCCGTGCCGAGGTCCCGCCCATGGCCGTCTGGCACGCCGACAAGGTCAGCAGGTCGACGTCGAGCATCGGATACTCGATCGGGTTGAGCTCCTCGAGTCTCAGCGGCTCGCCGGCACCCAGCAGCAGGAAGGACTCGTCGGCCATGCCGAGGCTGAAGTGGCTGGCGAGGTGGATCACGGGAAAGCCGTCGACCAGGGCGTCGCTCAGGCTCTGGCGGTCGAAGCCGTCGTTCAGGCGCTGGATGCCGGGCACCACCCCCGTCGCGTCCTCGTCCCCCTCCTTCACGATCGCGTCGAGCTCGCGGACGACCGAGGGCAGCGGGCTGAAGCCCTGCCGGGCCTCGCTCAGGCCCAGCGCGGCGACCCGCCAGCGCGACTCGGCGGGCAGCGCCAGCTTGTCGCGCGTCGCGGGGGTGTAGACCGCGACGGCGAAGCGCTCGGCGACGTAGCCGTCGCCGTCGTGGAGCGCCGCGATCGGCAGGTAGCGCAGGTTGCGGTCGAGGTAGACCAGCAGGGTCTTCGCGCCCAGCTCGCGCAGCTCCGACTCGATCGGGCGCAGCAGCAGGTCGTAGAGTCGCTGCGCCTGCGGTCGCGGATCCAGCGCGGGCTGCTGCAGCTTCTCGCGGAGCTCGAAGATCAGGCGGTCGAGAGCGGCGCGCTCGACCGGGCTCTCGCGGTGGAAGGACGGCACGACCGCGTGGCTGCTCGTCACCAGGATGCGCAGCCGGTCCGGCCCGGGCAGCAGATGGATCGCCACCACGTCCGGATCCAGGTTCTTCAGGGTCCCCCGGAAGGCGTTCAGGGAGGCGAGCTCCGCGGACGGGAACGACGATCCGTCGGGATCGTCCCGTTCGAGCGACCGCTCGAGCTCGGCGAGGAACGACTCGAAGCGCTCGTTCGCCGCGACGAGCTCGGCGCGAAGCGCGTCGAAGCGCTGCTCTTCGGCCGCGCTCAGATCGTGGCGCCGCTGCCGGAGCTGCTCGAACTCGCTCGCGATCTCCACCAGGCCCCGCCGCAGCTCGGCGATCGCCTCGTCGGCCGCCGACTCGCGCTGGTCGGAGCTGGCGCGTCCCGCAGGCCCCGTGCCCGCGTCCCCCCCGCGGCGGTAGTCGCGGTACTCCTGCTCCTTCAGCAGGGCGAGCACCTGCTCGGCCTCGAGCAGCCGGCCGGCGCCGATCAGCAGGTCGGCCAGCCGCCGGTACACGTCGGTGCGCGCGTCGAGGTAGGACTGGCGATGGCGCGGCGCGAGGTCGCGGCTGGCGGCGCGGATCGACTGGATCGTGTTCACCGCGCGCTTGCCGAAGTACACCGCGACCGCGGGCCGTCCGAGCGCCGCCTGCGCCAGGCTCAGGTTGTCGTAGGTGCGCCACAGCAGCTCGGGGCGGTCGAGACCCTCGTGGAGGGTGAGCGCCTGCGCGAACTGCGAGGCCGCCGCCTCGTACTCGCCGAGGGCGGCGTGCAGGCGGCCGAGGCTGCCGAGCGTCGCCGCCCGGCCGGCCAGGTCGCCCAGCTCCTGCTTGATCGCCAGCGACTCGCGCAGCAGGCGGGCCGCCTCCTCGTGGTCCCCGCTCCGGGTGTACAGATCGCCGAGGTTGTTGAGCGTCCGCGCGAGGCCGCCGCGGTCTCCGATCGAACGCTTGATCTCGGCCGACTGCTCGTAGCGGCGCCGGGCGCGCCGGAAGCTCCCCTCGGCGGCGCTCAGCGCCGCGAGCGTGTTGAGGACGTTGGCCTGCTGCGGCCGGGCGCCGATCTCCTCGGCCAGGTCGAGGGCGCGCGCGCACTCGGGGGTGGCGCCCTCGGGATCGGAGAGGGCGTAGAGCAGTGCGCAGAGGTTGCCCCGCACGCGGGACTCGGCCAGCTTCGAGCGCACCTCGAGGGCAGCCCGAAGCGCCGCGCGATAGTGCTCCCCGGCGCGCTCGTACCGGCCCAGCCGGCGGTACAGGCCGCCCGTGTTGTTCCGCGCGCGGCCGGCCGCGGGGCGATCGCCGGCGCGGCTCGCGACAGCGAGCGCCTCTTCGTAGTGCGCGAGCGCCTCGGCGGTGCGGCGGAGCGCTTGCTCCGCGCCGCCCAGGTTCGTGTGGCTCTCGGCCAGCAGGGCGGGATCGCCGAGGGGGTCCGCCCGCGCCAGTGCGCGCTGCGCCGCCTCCCGAGCCGCGATGGGCGCGTCGAGCCGCCGCTCGGCCAGGCTCGAGGCGTTCTCGCAACGGGCTTCGAGCTCTGCGTCCCCGTTCGCAGTCGCCCAGGCGACGCACTCGCGAGCGTGGCGCCGGGACGCGGCGAAGCGCCCGGTGATCTCTTCGGCGCGCGCGAGCTGGTGCAGGAGTCCGGCGCGCGGCGCCCCGGTCGCGAGCGGGAGCGCTTCCTCCCAATGCCGCACGGCGGCGGTATATTCCTCGCGTGCGAAGGCGGCGTCGCCCGCGCCTCGGAGCGTCGCGTGCCGGTCGTCGGGCGACTCGGACGGACTCCTTGAAGCGAGCGCGCACGCCGCGACGGCGAGCAGCAGCACGGGGGAGAGGACGCGTGAGGCACGACGCCACCGGGTCGGGCCGCCTGCGGGAAGCACGAACCCAACGTGCCGTCGCGCGCCTGCTCTTCGTCGTCGCCGCCGCATCGCTGTGTGCCTGTGCCAACCTTCCGACCGGTCACGGCTTCATCGAGCTCGACGAGAATACGGATCCGCGCTTCGTGAAACAAACCGAGCCGGGCAAGCCGATCGGCTCGCTCGAGGCACGCGGCGCGGTGTTCCTGAACGGACGCCGGGTCTCCTCCTCCTCCCGGGTGTCGAGCGGCGACCACATCCGGACGGGAGCCGGCGGCTGGGCGCGGCTGCGCTTCACCGGGGTCCTCTCGGATCGGTGCGAGCAGGGGATCGAGATCCTGGAGTTCGAGAGCGGCAGGCTCTACGGCGAGACCGATCGCTGCGACCAGCACGTGACGACCCGCTTCGGACGCGCGCAGGGCGACCAGCAGGGGGCCCGCTACCACGTGGCGGTGGGGCGCCGGGGCGCCGAGGTCACGGTGTTCGAGGGCCGCGTCCTCGTCGGACCGCCGGGCGACACGCCGCTCACCACTGCGGTCGGCATCGGGCAGGAGGTCCGGCTGGAGCGGGGCCGCGTGTCGCGACCGCGGCGCGTCCCCGAGGACGTCCTGCGCGAGCGCCTCGGCTGGACCAGCGTCATCGTGCCCTTCCTGATCAACAAGAACGAGGACGCCGCGATCGCCGAGCTGGAGAATCTGGACCTCCGGGTGGGTCGGGTCGCGATCCAGGAGAACGACGGAGACGGGCGGGAGGGCACCGTCGCGAGGCACGAGCCGTCCCGGGGCGATCGGGTGCAGCGGGGCACCCGGGTCGACCTGTGGATCTGGGGGCCCGCGCCCAAACCCATCCCCGCACCGAAGCTCGTGGGCATGAGTCTCCGCCAGGCCCGGAGCGTGCTGCAGCGCCAGGGGCTGCGGGTCGGATCGGTCAAGTCCACGACCCGGGATCCCGTGGCGGAGTCGGGTCGCGTGCAGCGGCAGGAGCCGGCCGCGGGGCGTCCGCTGAAGCCGGGGAAGGCCGTCAAGCTGTGGGTCGCACCGGCTACGCAGAGCGTCCCGACGCGCGTGCCCACGACGCACGTACCGTAGCCCGCGCCGTCGCAGCCGGTCACGAGGACGGCGTCATGGCGAGCCCGAAGGAGACGTTCCGGCGCTACTGGGGACTGATGCTCGGGTCCCTCTTCACGGTCTTCTTCCTGCCGGTCCTGATCGCCGGTCCCTGGACTGGCGCCACGGACCGCTGCTTCAAGAAGCTCGGCGACTGCGACAGCGCCGCGCCCTGCAGCGACGTCGCCGACGTGGGCTGTCAGGACTGCTGCTGGTGCGAGGAGATCCGGGACGGCGCGAGCATCAAGCAGCCCCAGAACACCTGGTCCGACCTGGGCTTCCTCTTCGCCGGGCTGGCGATCCTGTTCATCGTCTCGGTCCACGACGGCCGCCCCGGTCACGTGCCCGAGCCGAGGAACCTGCTCACCGACGCCGGCTTCCACGCCCACCTGTACGGTCTGGCGGTGCTCCTGATGGGACCGGGGAGCATGGTCTTCCACGCCTCGATGGGCTTCTGGCCGGGCTTCCTCGACTCCGTGTCGATGCTGATCCCGGTCCTGTTCATCCTCTGGCTCGACCTCTCGCGCTTCAGCGGGTTCCTGCGCGAGTCGGCCGGTCCCCAGGCCTGGTTCTGGTTCTACGTGGGGAGCCTCGTGCTGGCCTGCGCCGGCATCTACGCGCTCAAGGACGTCGGCCCGGCGTCGACCATCGCGGTGGTGGTGCTGGTGATGGGCGTCGTGTGCGTCGACCTGGCCGTGCTGTACAGCGACGCCGCGCGCCGCCACTACCGCCGCAGCACGGGCTGGTTCTGGACCGGCCTCGGCACGTTCCTCGCGGGCGTCCTGGTGTGGATCCTGTCGATGACGGACATGCCGCTGTGCAATCCCGACGGCCTCCAGGGCCACCTGGTCTGGCACCTGGTCTCCGCCGCGGCCATGTTCCTGTTCTTCTTCTACCTGCGGTCGGAGCGGAAGCCGACCGCGGACGAGCTGGCGGAGCTGGGCGGATAGGAGCCGACCCGGGAGACCGATGCAGCGCTTGACCCATCCCGAGACACGCGCCGGCCGCCGGCAAACCCGGGTCGGTTCAGCGGTCCGATCGGGTCGGTTGGCGAGCAGAGGGGTGGGCTCCTCCCCCCGGCCTCTCGTCCGCTCGTTTCGCAGTTCACAGACCGATCTGCGGGGGCGTATGATCCAGCGAGGAGCACCCGAACCACCGTGAGGAGGTGCTCGCGGGACCTTGGCAGAGAAACGGGGACAGGAGCCCATGGACGACTCGATCGAGCGCGATCTCGAGCGAGCGAACGACGTACGCCGCGGAGCCGATCTCGACCCCAACGAAGCCTTCCGGATTGCCAAGCGCCTGGCGCGAGCGCAGCGCCTCGAGGCTGCGCGCCGTCTGGCGCAGCACATTCGTGACGACCGGCGCCTCGAGCCATACACCGCGGTCGAGCTGCGCCAGAAGCTGGCGCTCTGGACGTCGCAGAACCCGGACGCGCCGGACGACTTGAAGCACGACGACGCGCTCGCGATCCTCGACTCGATCCAGGAGATCGGCGGTCCGTCGCTCGCAGCGACCACCGACCCCGAGACGCTCGGGATCGCGGGCGGAATCTGCAAGCGCCGTTGGCGGGTCGACGGCCGGCGCAGCACGCTGGAGCAGTCCCTGGGCTACTACCGCCGCGGCACCGAGCAGGGAATCGAGCGCGACAAGGGCTACACGGCCATCAACGCGGCGTACGTCGAGGATGTCCTCGCGCGGCTGGAGGACCCGGAGGTACAGCTGCCGACGACCGAGGCGGGAGCGCTGCGCCAACAGGTCCTCGAAACGCTCCGGCCCCTCGAAGCCGAGCCGGCCTACGAGGGAGGTCCGCCTCTGGCTGAGGAGCGCTGGTTCCACGAGACGATCGCCGAGGCTCACTTCGGACTCCGCGAGTATGCCGCCGCGGCAGAACGCCTGCATCGTATCGACTGGGACGAGGTGGCCCCGTGGGAGATCGAGACGACGGCACGTCAGTTCGCCCAGCTGGCCCGCCTGCACGATCCGGGGGCGCGGTCTGCCAGAGACTTCGAGCGATCGGAGGCCTGGAAGGTGCTGCGGGACTGCTTCGGCGACGATCCAACCAGGGGGGCCGGCTCCCTCTTCGCCGGGAAGCTCGGCCTGGCGCTCTCGGGGGGAGGGTTCCGCGCCTCCTTCTACCACATCGGCGTGCTGGCAGCCCTCGCCGAGCTCGACATGCTGCGCCACGTCGAGGTCCTTTCCTGCGTTTCCGGCGGTTCCATCCTGGGCGCGCACTATTACCTGGAGGTGCGGCACCTGCTGCAGACGAACGAGGACGCCAGGATCCGGCGCGAGGACTACATCGGGATCGTCGAGCGCCTGGTCGAGCGCTTCCTCGAGGGCGTCGAGGAGAACATCCGGACACGCGTCGCGGGCAGCGTCGTCGGCAACCTGCGCATGATGTTCCAGCCAGGCTACACCCGAACCAACCGGCTGGGTGAGCTGTACGAGAAGCACCTGTACTCGCGGGTCGCGGATGCGGATGACCGGGGCCACCGTGAGCGACGGCTACGGAAGCTCCGCATCCGTCCTCTCGGCGACGAGCGCTGCAATCCCAAGTACGACAACTGGAAGCGATCGAACAAGCTGCCGATCCTGGTCCTGAACGCGACCACGGTGAACACGGGACACAACTGGCAGTTCACGGCGAGCTGGATGGGAGAGCCGCCCTCCCAGATCGAGAGCCAGGTCGACGGCAACTACCGGCTTCGCCGCATGTACTACGACGAGGCGCCCGAGAAGCACCGCGACGTGACGATCGGACAGGCGGCGGCGGCCTCCTCCTGCGTGCCCGGCCTGTTCACGCCGATCGAGTTCCAGGGGCTCTACGAGGGCATCACGGTGCGCCTCGTCGACGGGGGTGTGCACGACAACCAGGGCGTCTTCGGACTGCTCGACCAGAACTGCACCGTGTTCGTGGTGAGCGACGCGAGTGGCCAGATGTCGGCCATCGACCAGCCGGACGACGGCACGCTGGGAGTCCTCCTGCGCTCCAATAGCATCTGCATGGCCCGGGTGAGGACCGCGGAGTACCGGGAGCTCGACGCGCGGCGCCGATCCGGGCGCCTCAAGGGTCTCCTGTTCCTGCACCTGAAGGAGGGCCTCGACGTCCTCGACCGCGACTGGTTGAACTGCGACAACCCCAAGCAGCTCTCGACGAGCGACCTGAAGGCCCGAGGCCAGAGCCTGACGCCCTACCAGATCCAGAAGTCCGCCCAGGAGCAGATCGCGGCGATCCGCACCGATCTCGACTCCTTCAGCGAGGCCGAGGCCTTCGCGCTCATGACCAGCGGCTACCGGATGGCACGGGCGCGCTTCGCCACGGAGATCGAGGGGTTCCCCATGAGCGAAGAGGCCCACCCCTGGCGCTTCCTCGATGCGGAAGGCGCCCTTCGCCGCAGCAGCGATCCCGAGGCGAGCCGATTCGAGACGCTGCTGGCCGTGGCGAGCCAGCGGACATTCAAGATCTGGCGCCTCGCCACCCCGCTCAAGGTGCTGGCGGGGGCGCTCGCGCTGGCCGTGCTCGCCGCTCTCTGCGCTGCCGTCTACTTCTGGGGCGACGAGCCCTTCCTCAGCGGACCCGGCCTGACGGCAGCGGCGGCTGCAGCCGCTCTCGGATTCGCGGCGACCTCTCTGGGGCTCGGCCTGGTCGTTCGTGCGATCCAATACCGGAAGACCGTCCACCAGATCGCGTTCGGCGCCGGACTCAGCGTCTTCGGGGCGATCGCCGCTCGCATCCACCTGTCCCTGTTCGACCCGTGGTTCCTGGCGGTGGGCCGGGTGCGAAAGAAGCGAGAGGACCCGGAAGCAGGCGCACGCTGAGGGGGCCGTGCAGCCGTTCCAGAGGTCATGATGCCGCGCGCCCTGCCGCTCCTCGTCGCTGTCGCCGTTCTCGTATGCGCTCCAGCATGCAATAGCGGGAACCGGAGTGAGATCGCGTCGATGAACGAAGCACTCCCGGAGCTCTGGCTCTTCTTGGAGGAGCTCGGCGAAGGCGTTGCCACGGGGAGCATCGGATCCACCGAGCAGCTCATCGAGCGCTGCCGGCGGTTCTACACGTCCGATCGAATGGCGGAGATCGAGGCCGTCGTTCCCGGCTGGAGCCAGATGTCGTCGTACGCGGATGGCAAGACGCTGTGGCACATCAACGTGGCCATGGTGGCGTTG
>JASJBO010000227.1 GCA_030066475.1 Myxococcota bacterium | reverse complement strand
CAGCTCCATGGGCTCGCCGCTCCGCTCCCACCACTGGTTGAACATGATGTGCTCCACGATGAGGCTCTTGCCGCTCGGCACCCGGTAGCGGTTCCCGCCGCCCTCCCCGTCCCGGGGGATCTCGATCACGACCCGGGTCGGGTCCGTCGCGTCCAGGAGTCGGCCGTAGAGGAAGGCCTTCTGGCTGGCGTCGGCCGGTGTTCGGGACGGGACTCCCACCGCCCGGCCTGCGGGGATCACCAGGGGATTCGGGAGCGTGTTGACGACGGAGAAGAAGCGGTGCGCCGTCGTCCAGATCGTCCCGCCCGGGCTGATCGAGTGATGGACGTACAGCTCCAGGGGATCGCCGCGGGTCTCCCAGGCCTCACTGAACAGGACCTGCTCGACGAGCAGCGTCTTGCCGCTCGGCACGATGTACTGGAGGTCGCCGGAGTCGCGGAAGAGATGGACCGCCAGCGGACTGCCCGCAGGGCCCCCGATCGCGTCCTCGACGAACTCGTCGGGCGTGAGGCCACCGAAGCGCTGCGCGTTCGACGCCTGGAGGGCGAACGGGACGGAGCCGAGCGGCTGGCGCGGGCTCAGGGTCTCGCCGTTCACGACGAACTCGACGTAGCGGTTCGCCTCCGCGAACAGGCCCGCCTCGAACGTCCCGACCAGCGGGCTGCCGGCACCGAGCGCGAGGTCGAAGATGCCGTCGACGAGCGCCACGCCGAGGTGCTCCTCCTCGTAGAGGGTCGGCTCGCCGCTGGCCGGAGCGGGGCTCCCGAAGATCCGGACCCGCATGTCCACCGGGCCGACGCGGGGATTGCCCGCGGGGTCGAGCAGCCGTCCCTGCACCGTGGTCTCGGGCGGCGGCTCGGCGCGCACCGACTCGGCCAGTGAGACGAAGGTCACACAGGCGGCGACGAGAAGGACCTTCGACACGAGAGGGACGCGATCCCGCATGGAGGCCTCCGGCGGCGCAACGTCGACGGACGATACTACACCGAACGGCGTTCCGATCGGAGCGAAACCGGCAACGATCCGTTGCTGCCGTCAACGCGCGACGCGCGCCGACCGCGTCTGCCGACGGCAGCCCGATGGGCGAACGCGCCGGCAACTCCGCGAAAGCGCAAGGAATCGGGCCGAGGCCGGACTGCGCGCCGGTCTGGTACGGCGCTTGCCCTGGGAGCCGGGCAGCTCCCGCAAGGCCGTCCCGCGCCGGGGAGCGACTCGAACCCCGCGGGACGAGGAGAACCCCGATGTTCCGCTTCGACCCGATTCGACTCCGCGTCGCTCTCACGGCCCTGCTCGCGCTTCCGCTGCTGGCGGCGGCCTGTCCCGGCTCGCCCGTCCGCAAGCTCGAGCCGCAGCTCTGCCTCGACCTCGGCGCCGGGCAGCCGAACTACGGCATCCGCATGCCCGCGGCCGGGCCGGGCGCCGACCGGCCGCTGCTGAAGCTCACGCTGCGCGGCCCCGAGTCGCACGCCAACGACGGCTCGCCCGCCATCGCCTACGTGCGCCCGGCGGTGCCGGGCTCGCCGGACGAGGACAAGTGGGTGATCCACTTCGAGGGCGGCGGCTCCTGCGCCGACGCCGACGACTGCCTCGAGCGCTTCTGCAGTCTCGGAACGCAGGTGTTCGACGTCGCGGGCAAGATGAGCTCGCTCGGGGCGCCCAGCGCGATCGACCATCCCGACGGGATGCTGGCGCTCAACCCGCTGAACGACTTCGCCGGCTACAACCACGTGCATCTGGCCTACCTGTCGTCCGACTCGGGCACCGGCGGGGCGGGTCCGAAGGTCGTGACGTCGCCGGCCTACGGCGTGGACTACAAGATCGAGTTCCGCGGCGACGCGATCGTCGAGGACCTGATCCGCACGCTCCAGGACGGCGTCACCTGGCCCGACCCGCGGCCGCGGCAGCAGTACTACGACGAGGCGCTGCCCGACCTGCGCGACGCGGGCACCGTGATCCTCTCGGGCGACTCGGCCGGCAACAACAACCTGAAGTTCCACCTCGACCGGATCGCGGACGACCTGCTCGCCAACAACCGCAACCCCGCCGGCGTCGAGGTGCTGGGCGTGCTGGACGCCGGTCTCTCGCCGTCGCTGCACACCGCGGCCACGGTCTGGAACCCGCCCGCGAGCCCGATCGACTACGCCGACATGGGCCTCAACTACGTGCAGCCGCGCCACGACTTCTGGGAGACGCCGACCAGCGCGCTCGACGAGTCGTGCCTGGCCTCGGGCGTGGCCGCCTACTACTGCATGGACCCGATCTACACGGTGCTCAACGAGATCACGACGCCGGTGTTCGTGCGCTCCGACCTCACCGACCACCTGCACATGGACCGCTTCGTCACGGCCTGGGGGCTCTACGCCGATCCCGAGGCGTTCGCCATCGCGACCGCCGCCGAGTTCGGCAACCTGCCGGTCGGCTCGGGCGCCTTCGGCCCGCAGTGCAACGGGCACGTGATGATCCACGGCCCGGGCTTCGCCCAGACCACCACCGACGGCGGCACCGGCCTCACCTTCCACGACCTGCTCTCGAACTGGGTGAGCGGCGTGGGGGCGACGGTGGACGTGCAGGCGGACCTGACCGGCGCGGCGCCGGGCTACACCCCGTCGATCGACTGCCTCTGAGCGACGACGGCCCGATAGCGACGGCGGGCATCGGCGATGGCTTCGAGCAGCGCGGCGCGGTTGCGCCGCAGGTGCTCGGCCGGGACGCCGTCGCTGTAGGGGAGCCAGTCCCAGATCGTCTGATCGTCCAGGCGATCGTCGGCCAGCCGGGACTCGAGGTCGTCCAGGCGGTCGAGCGCGGCCCGCGCGCGCTCGGCCGCCTCGGGGCGGGCGGCGAGCGGCGGCGTCCCGGCCACCTCGACCCAGACGGCGGCCGTGTGCGCCGCCGACGCGCGTACGCGGCCGCGCGCGGCGGCGTCCGCCTCGCGCAGGTCCTCCTGCTCGCGGAAGGTGGTGATCCGGTCCGCCACGAGGTCCCACTGCCAATCGGTCAGCAGCGCCTCGTCGAGCGGCGCCTCGCCCACCTTGTCCCCCGTCACGCGCAGCGCGTACCAGGCCGAGGCGTCCGCTCGGTGCGCCGCCTCGATGCGGAGCTCGCCGGGCCCGAGCCGCTCGGGCGGCGCCTCGATCGGGACGCCGTTGCGGAGCACCTCCACGCGGCGCACGTCGTCGCGCGCGGGGTCGAAGCGCACGCGCGCGCGGATCGTGACGCTGGCGGGCGCCTCGAGCCGGAGCGTGTCGCCGATCCCGGCGTCGTCGATCCGGAGCTCGAGGAGCGGCCCGTTGGTCACGAACGTGCGTCCGGCGCGCACGGCCTCGACGAACGAGGCGCGCGTCACCGGCCCGTCGATGCGCGCGTAGAAGCGCTCGCGCCCCGGCAGGCTCCACATCCCGCACGGGAAGTCCGTCCCGGCCGTCGGCGTGATGCGCAGCCCCAGGTCGAGCAGCCCGTACCAGACGTCGTAGTGCGCCCACTCGAACTGGAGCACCTCGAGGAACGAGATCCCGCCGCGCGGCGCGTCGATCGCCAGGCCGTCGCGCGCGTTCGCGCCGATCCCGAAGTGCGCGAAGCCCGAGACCCCGCCGAGCCGGCGCGACTCGGCCCAGAAGCGCTCGTACACGATGTAGGTGTCGCGCAGGTCGATCGGCGCGGCGGCGCCCAGCGTGATGGTGTGGCCCAGGAAGTGGGTGCGCGGATGCTCCTGGCCGGCCAGCAGCAGGGTGTCGGCGTCGCGGAAGGCGCCGGCGTCGCCGAAGTCGTGCTGGGGCGTGACGCTCAGCTGGTCGACCGTGCCCATCTGGAGCAGGTTCGCCACGCGCAGGTCCTCGGCGCGCATCCAGTGCGCGATGCGGCGGTCGTCCTCCGGCGTGAGTCGCGTGATGTGCAGGTGATCGTCGACCGAGTACCAGCCGCGCGCCGCCTCGTCGGCCCAGCGGTACAGCGCGACCTCCAGCGCGAGGTGCGCCCCCGCCTCGATCTCGAGCTCGCGCTCCACCACCTCGGTCTCGATGCCGCGGAACACGCGCAGCCGGTGGCGGCCGGCCGGCAGCGCGAACTCGGCCGGTCCGGCCAGGTAGAACTGCGTGGTGCCGGTGTGGCGGTTCTCGATGCGGTCGGAGCGGGTCAGGCCGATCAGCCAGTCGGGCAGCGGCGCCGCCACGCACTCGAAGTCGAGCCGCAGCGCCGGGACCGGCACCACGGGCGCGCCGGTGGCATCGAGCAGCTCGACGCGCGCCGGCACCGGCTCGCCGGTCGCGGCGTCGACGATGCGCAGCGCGAGCTGGCCGCTCTCGGTGGCCCCGGAGCACGCCGCCAGCACGAGGGCAGCGACGCTCGCGCGCAGCCCGCTCAGTCCGCGCCTCCAGCGGCCGCCTCGCCCAGGCGCTCGAACAGCTCGCGCTCGACCTCGGCCACCTCCGCCAGGCGCGCGGCCGCCTCGCGCCACCCGGCGGCCTGGGCGCCGCTCTCGCCCGCCGCGCCCAAGGCCGCCGAGGCGGCCGTCCAGCCGTCTGCGGCACGGGTGGCGAGCGCCGGCGCCGAGGCGGGCACGAGCGCGGCCTCGAGCTCGCGCGCCCAGCTCAGGAAGCCGGCGTACAGGCGCCGGAAGTTGCCCCCGCCGTTGCCGAACTTCTCGATGCAGCGCGCGTTGTAGCTGGCGATCCAGCCGGCGTCCTCGCGCACGCCCCAGGTCGGCAGCTCCTCCGCCAGCCGTCGGATCGCCGCGACCCCGCGCGTGGCCGTCGTCCCCGCGCCGAAGTCGATCGCCTCGTCGCCGCCGTCGCTCCCCAGCATGCTCCGGGCGCAGCGCCCGATCGCCCAGCGCGCGGCGTCGGGCAGCGAGCGGCCGGGCTCGACGCCGTGGAAGCGCCCCCACAGATTGCGCGTCGACATGCCCTCGGGCGGGTTGCGGCTCCGCGCCAGCGCCGCGTACGAGCACGCCTCCGGCTCGGGCCGGATGCGGTCCGCGATGAAGGCGCGCTCGGTCGCGTCGTCGAAGCCCAGCAACACGAAGCGGTGTCCCGGGAAGTGGACCTTGTACTCGCGGTAGTCGAGATAGAGGATGTCGCCGCTCAGCATCGTGGGCCGCCCGGCGAGCACCTCGTCGCGCACGACCTGCCAGGCGCGGGCGTCGTCGTCCTCGGTCTGCTCGCGGTAGTCCACCTGGAGCGCCGCGCCGACGTCGACCTCCAGCGTGGCCGTGCGCCCGAAGACGAGGCGCGGCGGGTCGATCGCGGGGCCCGCGAGGTAGAGGCACTCGACGCCCGCGCCGAGGCCGAAGACGGCGCTCTCCGGCAGCTCCAGACCGCAGTAGTGGCTCAGCAGCCCGCGCATGGCGACGCTGCCACAGTGCTCGCCGGGGAAGATCCGATAGCCCTCGATCAAGGTCCTCACGAGGGCCTTGAGCATAGCCGCACGAGCGCTTGCGCCCGGTTTAGTCATGTGTATAATCCGCGCTTATTCGCCTGACTAAACCCTGGCGCGAGGCGCCGGAGGAGCCCCATGATCAAGGTCACCGACGTTGCCTTCGTGCGCTTCGCGGCGCCCGACCTGGCCCGCATGCAGAGCTTCCTGGAGGACTTCGGCCTCGTGGTGCACGAGCGCGACGAGGGGGTCCTGTATGCGCGCGGGTCCGATCCGTCGCCGTGGATCCACCAGACGGTGCGCGGCGCGGCCGGCTTCCGGGGCGTGGGCTTCGACGCCGCCTCGGCCGAGGACCTGGAGACGGCGGCCAAGATGGAGGGCGCCTCCGACATCGAGGCCCTCGACGGGCCCGGCGGCGGCTCGCGCGTACGCCTCACCGATCCCGACGGCTTCTCGGTCGAGGTGGTGCACGGCCGCGCGCCGCTCGAGGCGATCCCGGTGCGGGGCGCCCTGCCCCTCAACCTCGGCGACGATCAGCGCCGCCTCGGGCGCCTCCAGCGCGTGCCGAAGGGCCCCGCCCAGGTGAAGCGCCTGGGCCACGCCGTAGTCCGCGTGTCGGACTTCGCGCGCAGCAAGGACTGGTACCGGTCGCACTTCGGCTTCCTGGTCTCCGACGAGATCGTGCTCGGCGACGACGGCCCCGCCATCACCGCCTTCATGCGCTGCGACCGGGGACCGGTCCACGTCGATCACCACACCTTCCTGTGCATCGGCACCGGCGAGCCGGCCTTCGACCACGCCGCCTTCGAGGTGCAGGACTTCGACGCCGTGATGTGCGGCAACGAGCACCTGGCGGGCGCCGGCTGGGACCACGCCATGGGCGTGGGGCGCCACGTGCTGGGCTCGCAGGTGTACGATTACTGGCGCGACCCGTGGGGCCACGTGGTCGAGCACTTCACCGACGGCGACCTGCTCGACGCCAGCGCTGAGCCGGGCCGCTTCACGCCCCAGGTCGCCCTGGGCACGCAGTGGGGTCGGATGGGATGAGCCGGAGCGAGTACGACGTCGCCATCGCGGGCTACGGACCGGTGGGCGCCCTGACCGCGATCCTGCTGGCGGAGGCGGGGCTGCGGGTCGCGATCCTCGAGCGCTCGCCCGATCCGGTCGAGCTGCCGCGCGCGGTGGGCCTCGACGGCGAGTCGATGCGCGCGTTCCAGCGCATCGGGCTCGCGGAGACGGTGGCCGCGATCCTCCAGCCGCCCCGCGAGGTGGACGAGGTCTGCTTCACCAACTCGAAGCGCGAGAAGCTGTTCGGGATGGAGTTCCCGCGGGTCGGCGCGCTGGGCTGGCGCGACATGGCCTTCTTCGACCAGCCCGAGCTCGAGGCGCTGCTGCGTGAGATCGTGGCGCGCTACGAGGGCATCGAGGTCTTCCTGGGACGCGAGGTCATCGCGCTCGAGCAGGACGACGACGAGGTGCGGGTGCGCAGCCGGGCGCTGGACGGCGCCGAGACGACGCTGCGCGCGTCGTTCGCGATCGGCTGCGACGGCGCCTCGAGCTTCGTCCGCAGCGCCGTCGGCATCGAGTGGCTGAGCCTCGGCTACGACCAGGACTGGCTGGTGATCGACATCCTGCAGGGACCCGAGGCCGACCTGCCGCTGGTGACGATGCAGGTCTGCGACCCGGCGCGGCTGACCACCTACGTGTGCGTGAAGGACCCCAATCGCCGCTGGGAGTTCCAGCTCGTCGAGGGCGAGACGCGCGAGGAGATGCTGCGCCCCGAGCGGATCCAGGAGCTGCTGCAGCCCTGGCTGCCGCCCGAGCACTACGAGCTGCGCCGCGCCGCCGTCTACCAGTTCCACGCCGCGACCGCCGACCGCTGGCGCGAGGGCCGCGTGTTCCTGGCCGGCGACGCCGCCCACCAGACCCCGCCCTTCCTGGGCCAGGGCCTGAACGCGGGCTTCCGCGACGCGGTGAACCTGGGCTGGAAGATCCCGCTGGTGCTGGCGGGTGTGTGCGACGCGAGCATGCTCGACAGCTACGGCGCCGAGCGCGACGCCCACGCGCGCGACCTGGTCGAGTGGGCGGTGGCCGTCGGCAAGCTGATGGAGACGCTCGCGGCGCGCGAAGCGGGCCTGCCCGACCCCCACCCCGCGGTCGACCAGAGCGCCGGCTACGGCCAGGGCCGCACCGCCCCGCCGCTGCGCGACGGGGTGCTGGTGGCGGAGCAGGTCGGCGGCGAGGGAGCGGTGGGCCACCTGCTGCGCCAGCCGACGGTGCGCCGTCCCGACGGCACCGAGTGCCGGCTCGACGAGCTGTTCGGGCGCGGCTTCGCGGTGGTGGGCCGCAAGGAGAGCGACCTCCAGCTCGGCCCCGAGGCCCGCGCCGTGCTCGAGCGCCTGGGCGGGCGGAGCGTGAGCCTGGCCGACCTCGAGATCGTCGAGGGCGAGCTCGACCGCCTGTTCGACGCGCACCCGGCTGCCGTCGTGCGCCCCGACCGCTATCTCTACGGCGTGGTGGACGAGAGCTGGGACCTCGACCGGCTGCTCGTGGAGCTGGGACGCAAGCTGTCCCTGACCGCGTGAACGCGCCCCGGGCGGCGGCGGATCGCGGAGCGCGCTGGACCGTGCGGTAGACTGCGGCGCGGATGTCGCTCGCCACCCGCATCCTGATCGCGATGGGCCTCGGCGCAGCGGCCGGGCTGTTCTTCGGGGAGCTGGTCGCGCCCCTCCAGCCCATCGGCGACGCCTACATCCAGCTGATGCAGATGACGGTGCTGCCGTACATCCTGGTGTCGCTGATCACGGGCCTGGGGAAGCTCACCTACCAGCAGGCGGGCCTGCTGGCGCGCCGGGGCGGGCTGATCCTGGCGATCTTCTGGGTGCTGGCGCTGGCAACGCTCTGCCTGATGGCGCTCGGCCTGCCCGACTGGAAGTCGGCGACGTTCTTCAGCACGAGCCTCGTGGAGGAGCCGGAGGCCACCGACTTCCTGAGCCTCTACATCCCCGCGAACCCGTTCCGCTCGCTCGCCGAGGGGATCGTGCCGGCCGTCGTGCTCTTCAGTCTCCTGTGCGGCGTGGCGGTGATCGGTCTCGAGGCCAAGGAGCGCATCATCGCGCCCCTCGACGCGTTCCAGGACGTCCTCACCCGGGTCGCGGACCTCATCGTGCAGCTCTCGCCGATCGGCATCTTCGCCATCGTGGCCTACGCGGCGGGCACGATCAGCCCGCAGGAGTTCGGCCGCCTGCGGGTGTACTTCCTGACCTACTGGGTCACCTGGGCGATCATGACGTTCTGGGCCGTGCCGGCCTTCGTGTCGGCGCTCACCCCGCTCCGCACCCGGCAGATCCTGTCGACCTGCCGCGGCGCCCTGCTCACGGCCTTCGCGACCCAGAACCTGTTCATCGTGCTGCCGCTCCTGGCGCACTCCTCGAAGCGGCTCCTGGCCGACGCCGAGCTCGAGGGCGAGGACACCGACACGTTCGTCGACGTGGTGCTGCCGGTGGCCTTCACCTTCCCGAGCACCGGCCTGCTGCTGACGCTGAGCTTCATCCCGTTCGCGGCCTGGTTCTCCGGCTCGGCCCTGTCGTGGGCGCAGTACCCGGGCTTCCTGTCGGCGGCGCTGATCAGCGCCTTCGGGAAGATCTGGGTGACGATGCCGTTCCTGATGGACTTCCTCCGGATCCCGATCGACCTGTTCCAGCTGTTCGTGGCGGCCAACGTCGTGATCGCGCCGTTCCAGACGCTGCTCTCGGCGATCCAGATCATCGTGCTCGTGCTGCTCTCGACCTGCGCGGTGCAGGGCAGTCTCCAGCTGCGCAAGGCCCGCCTGCTCCGCTACGCCGGCGTGACGGTGGGGCTGCTGGTGGTGGGCCTGCTCGGGACGCGCGTCTTCCTGGAGCGCGTCGTCGGCTCGACCTACGACGCGGACCAGGCCGTGATGGAGATGCGCCTCCCCGGCCCGCCGGTGGAGACCACGGTCCTCACGGGCGACGAGCCCGCGGCCGCGGCCCCGCCGAAGCCCAAGCCGCGCAGCTCCTTCCTCTCGAGGATCTTCGGCGGCTCCGAGGAGGAAGAGGAGGAGGCGGCGGCGCCTGCGGCCGCGCCCTCCGCCGCGCTGCGTGACGGGCTGCGCGTCTGCTACGACCCCGAGGCGCTGCCCTTCGCCTACGTCAACGCGCGCGGCGAGCTGGTGGGCCTCGACATCGACATGGCCCACGAGATGGCGCGGGAGCTCGGCCAGCCGCTCTCGTTCTACCAGACCGCCCTCGAGGACTTCGAGGCGGCCCTGAACCGCGGCGCCTGCGACATCGTGATGTCCGGCTATGCGGTGACGCCGCGCCGCGCGCGGCGCATGGCCTTCTCGACGCCCTACCTCGAAGGCACGCTGGCCTTCGTGGTGCGGGACTTCCGGCGCGAGGACTTCACCTCGCGCGAGTCCGTCCGCCGGCTCGGACCCATCCGGCTCGCGATGCTCAAGACACCCTACTATCGCGACTGGATCCGGGAGGCGCTGCCCGAGGCGGAGGTGGTCGACGTGCCCCACGTGCGCGCCTTCTTCGAGGGCGAGGTCGACGCGGACGCGCTCGTCGTCACGGCCGAGATGGGCTCCGCCTGGAGCCTGCTGGATCCGGGCTTCACCGCGGTCGTCCCCAAGCCCGGCGCCCTCAAGGTGCCGCTGGCCTACGCGGTCCGCCGCGACGACCGCCGCACGCACGAGTTCCTCAACACCTGGGTGGCGCTCAAGCAGCGCGACGGCACGATCGATCGCGCCTTCGACTACTGGATCCGCGGCAAGGGCACCGAGGCGACCGAGCCGCGCTGGTCGATCGTCCGCAACGTGCTGGGCTGGGTGGAGTAGCGGCGCGACCTCAGCCGCGCTTCTCGCCCTCCACCAGCACCCGCTTGAGCACCTTGCCGGTCGGGTTTCGCGGCAGCGCGTCCAGGAAGACGATCTCGCGCGGCACCTTGTAGCGGGCCAGGTTGGCCTTCACGTGGTCCTTGAGCGCCGCCTCGTCGGCCGAGGCGCCTTCCTTGAGCACCACGAAGCCCTTGAGCCGCTGGCCGAACTCGTCGTCCGGGACGCCGATCACGGACGCTTCGACCACGTCGTCGTGGTCGGAGAGCAGGTCCTCCACCTCGCGCGGGAACACGTTCTCGCCGCCGGAGACGATCATGTCGTCGTCGCGCCCGTCGACGAAGAGCAGGCCGTTCGCGTCGAAGTGGCCGACGTCGCCGCTCGACATCAGCCCGTCGATCACCTCCTTGCCGCCGCCGCCCGTGTAGCCGTCGAACTGGTTCTCGTTGGCGACGAAGATGCGGCCGGTGGTGCCGGTCGGCACCTCGCGCCCCTGGTCGTCGAGGATGCGCACCGTGACGCCGCGCGGCGGCCGGCCGGCCGTGCCGGGCGCGGAGCGCAGCTCGTCGGGCATCGCGATCGACGCCTGCGCCACCTCGGTGGAGCCGTAGAAGTTGTAGATGTTGTCGCCGAACGTATCCATCCAGCGCAGCGCCAGCTCGCCGGGCAGGGC
>JASJBO010000226.1 GCA_030066475.1 Myxococcota bacterium | reverse complement strand
GATCCCCCGCGACGAGAACCTCCAGCTGCGCGACTACCCCACCCTCGCCCACGCCATCCAGTTCGTGAAGGACCGCGCGCCGGGCGCGGCGGTGGCGAGCGAGCCGAGCGCGGCTCCGGCCGCCGTCGAAGAGGCGGCCGCCGAGACCGAGCCATCCGCCGCGGGCGTCGCCCTCACGCTGCCAGCCGGAAGCCTGGAGGCGGCGCGCGCGGTGGCGCGGCGCGCGCCGGCGCCGGTGCTGCGCCCGGCAGCCGCCGACTGTGCCCCCACCGGCGTCGAGCTCGCGGCGAGCACTCGGGTCGTGCTGATGCCCGACGCGGGCGGCGTGGCGCGCGCCCTCAAGGGCCGGCTCGAGAAGCGCGGCGTGACCGTGCTCGAGCTCGCCCCCGCGGCCGACGCCGAGACGATCGAGGACCGGCTCGACGCCTGGCGCGCCGAGGGCCCGATCCACGGCGTCTACTGGCTGCCCGCACTCGACAGCGAGGGCGAGCCGACTCAGCTCGAGCCCGGCGCCTGGCGCGCGGCGCTGGCGCTGCGCGTCAAGCGTCTCTACACGGCGATGCGTCGGCTCTACGACGAGGTCGCGGGCCCGGATCGCTTCCTCGTCGCCGCGACGCGGCTCGGCGGCGCACACGGCTACGACGCCGCGGGCGCCGTGGCGCCGCTGGGCGGCGCCGTCACCGGCTTCACCAAGGCCTACGGGCGCGAACGCCCCGAGACGCTGGTCAAGGCGGTCGACTTCCCCGCCACCCGCCGCACCGCAGAGCTGGCCGATGCGCTGATCGAGGAGACGCTCTGCGACCCGGGCGCCGTCGAGATCGGCCGCGTCGAGGGGCGGCGCCTGGGCGTGGCGCTGGTCGAGCGGCCGGTGGACGACGCGGACGAGCCCGCCTTCGCGCTGGGACCCGACTCGCTGGCGATCGTGACCGGCGCCGCCGGCAGCATCGTGTCGGCCATCACCGCCGACCTGGCCGCGGCCGCCGGGGGCGGCACCTTCCACCTGCTCGACGTCGCGCCCGAGCCCGACCGCGGCGACCCCGACCTGGCCCGCTTCGAGAGCGACCGCGACGGCCTCCAGCGCGCGGTCTTCGAGCGGCTCAAGGCGGCGGGCGAGCGCGCCACCCCGGCGCGCGTCGAGCGCGAGCTGGCGGCGATCGAGCGCGCTCACGCGGCGGCGGCCGCGATGCAGGCGATCGAGCGCGCCGGCGGTCGCGCCCACTACCACCGCGTCGACCTGGGCGACGCCGAGGCGGTCGCCAAGGTGGTGGGCGAGCTGCGCAACGGCAGCGTCGACGGCCGCGTCGATCTGGTGCTGCACGCCGCCGGCCTGGAGCGCAGCCGCGCCCTGCCCGACAAGGCGCCGGAGGAGTTCGACCGCGTGCTCGACGTCAAGTGCGACGGCTGGCACCACCTGCTGCGCGCGCTCGGCGACGCGCCGATCGGCGCCGTGGTGGCGTTCAGCTCGATCGCGGGCCGCTTCGGCAACGCCGGGCAGACCGACTACAGCGCTGCCAACGACCTGCTCTGCAAGAGCGTCTCGCACCTGCGCTCGACCCGCCCCGGCACCCGCGCCCTGGCCGTCGACTGGACCGCCTGGGCCGACATCGGCATGGCCGCGCGCGGCTCGATCCCGGTGGTCATGGAGCGCGCCGGGATCGACATGCTGCCACCCGACGCGGGCATCCCGATGGTGCGGTGGCTGCTGCTGACGGACGACGGCAGCAGCGAGATCCTGGTGGGCGGGGCCCTCGGCGTGCTCGAGGCGGAGTCGCACCCGCGCGGGGGCCTGGCCGAAGGCGCGCTCGCCGTCGCGGACGGCGGCCCGATGCTGGGGCCGGTCGCGGCCGCGAGCCCGGTGCGCGGCCTGCGCGTGGTTCCCGAGCTCGATCCGACGGCCCAGCCCTTCCTCGACCACCACCGCATCGACGGCGTCCCCGTGCTGCCGGGCGTGATGGGTCTCGAGGGCTTCGCCGAGGCGGCGCGCCTGCTGCTGCCCGACTGGCACGTGGTCGCGCTCGAGGACGTCGCGTTCCAGGCGCCCTTCAAGTTCTATCGCGACGCCCCGCGTCCGCTCGAGGTCGAGGCGCAGGTCGAGTGGTGCGGCGACGATGCGCTGGCGCACTGCCGCCTGGTGGGCCGCCGCGCGCTGCCCGGCCGCGAGGCGCCGCAGGTCACCGAGCACTTCCGCGCGCGCGTGCGGCTCTCGCCGCGCGCCCCCGAGCCCGAGACCGCGGAGCTGCCGAGCGGCCCGCACGGCGCGGTGGTGGACGCGGAGTCGGTCTACCGGGTCTACTTCCACGGCCCGGCCTACCGGGTGCTCGAGTGCGCCTGGCGCGAGGACCACGGCGCCGCCGGGCGACTGGCCGATCCGCTGCCCGACGACCGCACCCCCGCCGACAGCCCGCTCTGCATCGCGCCGCGTCTGGTCGAGCTGTGCTTCCAGACCGCCGGTGTGCACGAGATCGGCACCACCGGCCGCATGGGCCTGCCCACGCGGATCGCGCGCCTCACGCTGCCGGGCGCGGGGCTCCCGCTCGGTCCCGGCCTGTGCGCGCTGGCATCGCCCTGCCCTGCGGGCGGGTACGACGCGGTGGTCGTCGACGCAGAGGGCCGCGTACGCGTCCGCCTCGAGGGCTACGAGACGACGGGCCTGCCCGTCGCGCTGGACGAAGACGCCGCCGCGCCGCTGCGCGCGGCGATGCGCTGAAGGAGATCGCCACGGCACCCGCACCCTCGTCGCCCCCGAGCTTCCGCCGCATCGCCATCGTCAACCGTGGCGAGTCGGCCGTCCGCCTGATCCGCGCCGTGCGCGAGCTGAACGCCGACGGCCACGACTACGAGGCGATCGCGCTCTACACCGAGCCCGACCGCCACGCCGTGTTCGTGCGCGAGGCCGATGCCGCGTACTCGCTGGGCTCGGCCAGCTTCGTCGACCCGGCCGACTCGCGCCGCAAGGTGCGCTACCTCGACTACGAGGCGCTCGAGCACGCACTGCGCGAGTCGGGCGCCGAGGCCGTCTGGGTCGGCTGGGGCTTCGTCGCCGAGCACGCCGCGTTCGCCGATCTGTGCGCGCGCCTCGGCGTCGTCTTCATCGGCCCGAGCGGCGACGTGATGCGCGCGCTGGGCGACAAGATCGGCTCGAAGCGGATGGCCGAGGAGTCGGGCGTCCCGGTCGCGCCCTGGAGCGGCGGCCCGGTGCCGGATCTCGACGCCGCCCGCCAGCAGGCCGAGCGGCTGGGCTTCCCGCTGATGGTGAAGGCGACCGCGGGCGGCGGCGGCCGCGGCATCCGCAAGGTGCGCTCGGCCGCCGACCTGGCCGACGCGTTCGAGTCGGCGCGCTCCGAGGCGCTCGCGGGCTTCGGCGACGACACCGTCTTCATGGAGCGCCTGCTCGACGGCGCGCGCCACATCGAGGTGCAGATCGTCGGCGACGCCCACGGCCACTGCTGGGGACTGGGTGTGCGCGACTGCACCGTGCAGCGCCGCAACCAGAAGGTGATCGAGGAGTCGCCCTCGCCCGCCCTGACCGACGCGCAGGAGCGCGAGATCTGCGACGCCGCCGCGCGCCTGGGCGCGCGCGCCGGCTACTGCGGCGCCGGTACCGTCGAGTTCCTCTACGACCCGCAGGACCGCGTGTTCTCGTTCATGGAGGTGAACGCCCGCCTCCAGGTCGAGCACCCGGTCACCGAGTGCACCACCGGCGCCGACCTGGTGAAGCTCCAGATCCACGTCGCAGCGGGCGGGGCGCTCGAGGGCGATCCGCCGGCGGCGCGCGGGCACGCGATCGAGGTGCGCGTCAACGCCGAGGATCCCGAGCGCGGCTTCGCCCCGACCCCGGGCCGCATCGTGCTGATGCGCCCGCCGGCGGGCCCGGGGCTGCGCATCGACTCGGGCTTCGTCGAGGGCGACTCCGTGGCGCCCGAGTTCGACTCGATGATCGCCAAGGTGATCGCGCACGGGCGTGACCGCAACGAGGCGCTGGCGCGGCTCGAGCGCGCGCTCGAGGAGATGCGGCTGGCGATCGAGGGCGGCGCTGGCAACAAGGGCTTCCTGCTCGGCCTGCTGCGCATGCCCGAGGTGGGCTCCGGCGAGGTCGACGTGGGCTGGCTCGACCGGCTCGCGGCCGAGGACCAGCACCTGCCGCCGGGCCGTCCCGAGGTGGCGCTGATCCAGGGCGCGATCGACGCCTACGAGCAGGAGCGCGCCGTCGAGCAGACGCGCTTCCTGGCCACCGCCGCGCGCGGCCGCCCGAAGCTGCGCGCCGAGGTGGGCTACGACGTCGAGCTGCGCAGCGGCGGCGGCACCTACAACTTCCGTGTGCTCCAGACCGGGCCGGGGCGCTATCGGGTCGCCACCGAAGGGCAGATCGTCGCCGTCGAGGTCGAGCCCACCGGCCCCTTCGAGCAGCGCCTGCGCATCGGCCACGAGCGCTTCCGCACCCTGTCGCAGGGCAGCGGGGTCGAGCAGATCGTCGAGGTCGACGGCATGCCGCACCGGCTCTCGCGCGACGAAGCCGGCACGGTGCGCTCGCCGGCGCCGGCCGTGGTGCTGTCGATCGCCGTCGCGGAGGGCGACGAGGTCGAGCGCGGCGACCGGCTGGCCGTGCTCGAGGCGATGAAGACCGAGCTGCCGGTGCTGGCGCCGTGCCCCGGCAAGGTGCGCCAGGTGCTGGTGGTGCCGAACGTGCAGGTGGACGCCGGCGCCGCGCTGGTGCTGCTCGACCCGAGCCAGAGCGAGGAGCCCGAGCGCGCCGCCGACCGCGCGCGCTTCGACGCGCTCGACGGGCGGAGCCAGGAGACCCCGGACCCGCGCGCCCGCTGTCTCGCCAGCCACGAGCAGCTGCTGCGCCTGGTGCTGGGCTACGACGTCGAGCCGGGCACGCTGCGCGGCCTGCTCGACGAGAGCCAGCGGCTGGCCTGCGACCTGCCGGCCGACGAGCCCGAGCTGCTCGCGCTCGAGACCGAGATCCTGGCCGCCTTCGCCGACGGCAGCGCGCTGTTCGAGCGCCGCGAGGCCGGCTCGCAGCGCGCCGCGCCGCGCAGTGCCGAGGAGAGCCTGCTGCTCTACATGCGCTCGCGCGATGCCGGCGCCGCGGGGCTCACGCCCGAGTTCGTCGATCGGCTCCAGCGCGCGCTGGCGCACTACGGCGTCGACTCGCTCGAGCCCGGCCCCGCGCTCGAGGAGGCGCTGCTGTGGATCTGGAAGGCGCACGAGCGCAGCGGCGACCGCACCGGCGTGGTGATCGCCATCCTCCAGCGCCTGCTCGAGGCGGGCGACTCGCTGCGCGGCCGCGCCGACGAGCGCCTGCACGAGCTGCTCGACCGCCTCGTCACCGTGACCCAGGGCCGCCACCAGGCGGTGAGCGACCTGGCCCACGAGGTGCGCTATCGCTGGTTCGACCGCCCCTTCTTCGAGAGCGTGCGCGAGGAGGCGTACGCCGACGCGGCGCGCCGCCTCGAGGCGCTCGAGGCCGACCCGCACGGGCCCGACCGCGCCACCCTGGTGCACGAGCTGGTCGAGTGCACGCAGCCGCTCTCGCCGCGCCTGCTCGAGCGCTTCACCGGCGTGGGCGCCGAGCCCGACGCGCGCGCCGCCATGCTCGAGGTGATGGTGCGGCGCTACTACCGCATGCGCGAGCTCGCCGACCTGCGCGCCTTCGGCGCCGGCGAGCGCAGCTTCGTCGAGGCGTCGTACCGGCTCGAGGGGCGCAACCTGCACCTGCTCGCGACGCACGCGAGCTGGAAGCAGCTCGAGGACGCGGCCGAGGCGCTGGCCCAGCTCGCGGCCGCCGCGCCCGTCGAGCGCGACCTGGTGCTCGACCTGTACGTCACGCGGCCCACGGCGCACGACGAGCCCGACGCGGTGGCCGAGACCCTGCGCACCCGGCTCGCCCAGGTTGCGCTGCCGCGCCCGGTGCGGCGCATCGTCGTGGTGATGGGCGCTCCGGGCGGCGGACGCGGCCTGGGCGCGCTCCAGCACTTCACGTTCCGCTCGCGCGACGGCGAGCTCGTCGAGGACACCCTGTACCGCGACCTGCACCCGATGATGAGCAAGCGCCTCGAGCTCTGGCGCCTGGACCAGTTCGACCTCGACCGGCTGCCGTGCGCCGAGGACGTCTACCTGTTCCACGGCACCGCGCGCGAGAACCCCAAGGACCAGCGCCTGTTCGCCTTCGCGGAGGTGCGCGACCTGACCCCGGTGCGCGACGAGCACGGCCGCATCGTGCGCCTGCCGCACCTCGAGATGATGCTGATGGAGGCGCTGGCGGGCATCCGGCTGTTCCAGTCGCGCCGCAGCCCGCGCCAGCGGCTGCACTGGAACCGGGTGCAGCTGTTCGTGTGGCCGCCCGTCGAGTTCGGCCCCGAGCAGCTGGGCGAGCTCGCCCACCGGCTGGTGCCGCCGGCGCAGGACCTGGGCCTCCAGAAGATCGTGGTGCGCGCGCGGCTTCGGGACGCGCAGACCGGCGCCCTGCGCGACACCGTGATCCACATGGGCAGCCGCGGCGCGCGCGAGGTGGTGATGACCTTCACCGAGCCCGCCGACGAGCCGCTCGCGGCGCTCTCGGAGTACGGCCAGAAGGTCGTGCGCATGCGCCAGCGTGGACTCGTCTATCCGTATGAGCTGATCGAGATGCTGGCCCCCTCGGAGAAGGAGGCGCAGTCCGACTTCCCGCCCGGCGAGTTCCAGGAGTACGACCTGGACGAGGCGGGCGAGCGGCTGGTGCCGGTCGAGCGGCCGCCCGGTCGGAACACCGCGAAGATGGTGCAGGGGGTGATCCGCAACTTCACCACGAAGCACCCCGAGGGCATGGCACGCGTGCTGATCCTGGGCGATCCGAGCCGCGAGATGGGCTCGTTCGCCGAGCCCGAGTGCCGGCGCCTGCTGGCGGCGATCGCGCTGGCGCGCGAGCAGCAGCTCCCGATCGACTGGTTCCCGATCTCGGCCGGCGCCAAGATCGCCATGGATACGGGCACCGAGAACCTCGACTGGACCGCCAAGGTGCTGCGCGCGCTGATCGAGTTCACCCAGGACGGCGGCGAGGTGAACGTCGTGATCGCCGGCATCAACGTGGGCGGGCAGTCGTACTGGAACGCGGAAGCCACCATGCTGATGCACACTCGCGGGATCCTGGTGATGACGCCGGAGGCCTCGATGGTGCTCACCGGCAAGAAGGCGCTCGACTACTCGGGCAGCGTGTCTGCCGAGGACCACCAGGGCATCGGCGGCTACGAGCGCATCATGGGGCCGAACGGCGAGGCCCAGTACTGGGCCGCCGACGTCGCCGACGCCTGCCACATCCTGCTGCGCCACTACGAGCACTGCTACGTCGCGCCCGGCGAGCGCTTCCCGCGCCGCGCCGGCACCAGTGACCCGCTCGACCGCGACGTGCGCGGCTTCCGCTACGCGGCCGAGGGCGGCTTCGAGCGAGTCGGCGACATCTTCGGCGACGAGCGGAACCCCGGACGGCGCAAGCCCTTCGACGTGCGCCAGGTCATGCAGGCCGTGATCGACTCGGACCACGCCCCGCTCGAGCGCTGGCACGACATGCGCCACGCCGAGATCGCCGTGGTGTGGGACGCGCACCTGGGCGGCCTGCCGGTGTGCCTGATCGGGATGGAGTCGCGCCCGCTCGGGCGGCTCGGCTTCGTGCCGGCCGACGGCCCCGACTCGTGGACGGCAGGCACGCTGTTCCCGGCCTCGTCGAGGAAGATCGCGCGCGCGATCAACGCGGCCAGCGGCAACCGCCCGGTGGTGCTGCTCGCCAACCTGTCGGGCTTCGACGGCTCGCCGGAGTCGCTGCGCCGCATGCAGCTCGAGTACGGCGCCGAGATCGGGCGCGCGGTGGTGAACTTCCAGGGCCCGATGGTGTTCTGCGTGATCAGCCGCTACCACGGCGGCGCCTACGTCGTGTTCTCGAGCACCCTCAACGAGGGCCTCGAGGTCGCGGCGCTCGAGGGCAGCTACGCCTCGGTGATCGGCGGCGCGCCGGCCGCGGCCGTGGTGTTCGCCGGCGACGTCGACCGGCTCACGCGCAGCGACCCGCGCCTGGAGGAGCTCGAGCGCGAGATCGCGGCCGCCGACGAGGGCGAGCGCGGCCGGCTGCGCGCCCGCTGGCACGAGCTGTTCGAGGCCGTGCGCTCCGAGAAGCGCGGCGAGGTGGCCGAGCGCTTCGACGGCGTCCACACCGTGCAGCGCGCGCGCGAGGTCGGCTCGCTGCACCACATCCTGCCGCCCGCCGAGCTGCGCCCGTACCTGATCGAGGCGGTCGAGCGCGGCATCGACCGGGAGATGGCCCGATGGAAGCGCTGAAGCTCGACCGGCGCGAGCAGGGGGTCGTGCTGCTGCTGGGACGGCGCGCCGCGCTGCCCGCCAGCGACGCCTGGCTCGCGCCCGGCGAGGCGCGCAAGCTGCACGGGATGCGCTTCGAGAAGCGGCGCAGCGACTTCCGGCTCGGCCGCTTCACCGCCAAGCGGCTGATCGCCGCCATGATCGCACCGGGCGCCGACCTGGCGCGCATCGACGTCGAGAACGACCGCGAGGGCGCCCCCCACGTGGGCATGGACGGCGGGCCCGCGCCGTGCAGCCTCTCGATCAGCCACCGCGGCGGCGTGGCGCTGGCCGCCGTGGGCCCGTCCGGCATGCGGCTCGGCTGCGACGTCGAGCAGATCGAGCCGCGCTCGGAGGCCTTCGTCGCCGACTACCTCGACGCGGCCGAGCGCGCGCGGCTGCGCGAGGCGCCGGCCGCCGAGCGCGACGCGCTCGCGAACCTGTACTGGAGCGCCAAGGAGAGCGCGCTCAAGGCCTGGGGCGTGGGGCTGCGCATCGACACGCGCGACGTCGCCGTCGAGGCGCCGGCGCGCCTCGAGCCGCGCGTGTGGGCGCCGCTGCGGGTCGAGATCGAGGGCGAGCCGCTGCGCGGCTGGGCCACGCGCCTCGACCGCTGGGTGATCACCGTGGCGAGCGATCCCGACCCGGGGCCGCCCACGTGGATGGGGGCCGCATGAGGCTAGCCGGTGGACTTCGCTCGCCTACGGCTCGCTGCGCGCGCCCTCCGGGCGCTTGCAAGAGGCTTCTGCCGCGCAGACCGCCAGACCTAGAGGCGCGGCTCGCGGCCCGGCAGCGCCGCGCGCAGCGCGGCGGGGTTGGGGAGCACGAGCTTGCGTCCCTCGCGCCGCACCAGCCCCTCGCCCTCGAGCTCGCGCAGGCTCACGTTCACCGTCTGCCGCGTCGAGCCCACCAGGGTCGCCAGCTCGCCCTGGGTGATGCCGGCCTCGATCCGCACGCTGCCGTCGTCGCGCGCGCCGAACGCCTCGGCCAGCTCGAGCAGGGTGTGCGCCACCCGCGTGCGGACGTCGCGGAACACCAGGTTCTCGACCCGGTTCTCGACACGCCGCAGCCGCTCGCCGATCTGCTTGGTCACCTCGAAGACCAGCCCGGGGTGCCCCCCGAGCAGCTCCTTGAAGACCGGCAGCGGCACGCGCCACACCACCGAGCGCTCGGTCGCCTGCGCGAAGCTCTCGCGCTCCTGCTGGCCGAAGGCCGGCAGCTCGCCGAACACCTCGCCGGGCGTGACGTAGCCGAAGGTCGTCTCCGAGCCGTCCTCGGAGAGCCGGTAGATGCGGACCGCGCCCTCCTGGAGCAGGAACACCGAGTCCGGGTGGTCCGACGGGGTGAACACCGTGTCTCCGGTCTCGAAGCGGCTCGCCAGCGAAGCGCTCTCGAGCTTGAGGCGCTCCTCGGCAGTCAGCTCGTCGAACCAGTCCAGCTCGCTCAGGTGCCAAACGTCTCGCACGCCCACTCCAAGCTGCCCCCGCTTCAGGAGAAGTTAGCGGGATTTCGCCGATCCGTGTCTGCCAGCCGACTGCGCGTCAGCTGCCGATCGTGAGACGATCCGCCTCACGGGAGGCCCGAGGGGGGAAGCCAGCATGCCCGACCAGCCGAGCCCGGACCCGCAGCTCCTGGTGCTCACCAACCGCCTGCCATTCGTCTTCGAGGCGGGGCCCGACGGGCCAAGACGGCGCCCCGCGCCCGGCGGGCTGGTCGCCGCCCTCGAGCCGGTGCTGCGCAAGCGCGGCGGCACCTGGATCGGCTGGCCCGGCGCCGACTTCGACCAGAGCCAGGGCACCCTGGGCGCCAAGGGCGACCCCTACCAGATCCGCGCCGTCCCGCTCGACGCCGAGCAGCTCGCCGGCCACTACCACGGCTTCTCGAACGGCACGCTCTGGCCGCTGCTCCACTCGCTGCCGAGCCGCACGCGCTTCGAGAGCCACGACTGGGACAGCTACCGGGCCGTCAACGAGGAGTTCGCGCGGATCGCGCTCGAGCAGGTCACGGACGGCCAGGAGCTGGTGTGGATCCACGACTACCACCTGATGCTGGTGCCCGCGCTGCTGCGCGCCCAGCGCCCCGAGCTGCGCCAGGCCTTCTTCCTGCACGTCCCCTTCCCGCCGCGCGACGTCTTCGAGCAGCTCCCGTGGGCCGAGGAGATCCTGCGCGCGCTGCTGGGCTGCGACCTGATCGGCTTCCACGTGCAGCGCTCGGTCGACAACTTCCTCGACTGCGTGCAGCTCGTGGAGAGCGCCGAGCTCTGCCGCGAGTGGCGCCTGGTCCGCTCGGGCGACCGCTTCACGCGCGTCGGCGCCTTCCCGATCGGCATCGACTGGGAGCACTTCGAGGGGCTGGCGAAGGAGGCCGCGCCGCACGACGACACGCGCGGCACGCCCCAGGAGCGCGTCCTGCTGGGCGCCGACCGGCTCGACTACACCAAGGGCATCCCCGACCGCATCCTCGCCGTCGAGCGCCTGCTCGAGCTGCACCCGGAGTGGCGCGAGCAGGTCGGGCTGCTGCAGGTGGCCGTCCCGAGCCGCTCGCAGGTGCCCGAGTACCGCGCGCTCAAGCGCGAGATCGACGAGCTGGTGGGCCGCGTGAACGGGCGCTTCGCCACCGCGAGCTGGTCGCCGATCCGCTACCTGTACCG
>JASJBO010000225.1 GCA_030066475.1 Myxococcota bacterium | reverse complement strand
CCCTTCATCATCACCGCCCGCACCGACGCCATCATGACCCACGGCCTCGACGAGGCCATCCGTCGCGCCCGGCTCTACAAGGAATCGGGCGCCGACGTTCTCTTCGTGGAGGGCCCCCGAAGTCTGGACGAGATCCGGCGCATCGGCGCGGAGCTGCCGGCGCCGCTCGCGATCAACCTGATCGAGGGCGGCGACACACCGCTGATCACCCCGGAACAGGTCAAGGAGCTGGGCTTCTTCAGCATGGGCTTCGTGCTCACGGGCCTGTTCTCCGCAGCCCACGCCCTGAAGAGCGCCTACGCCCACCTGCTCGAGCACGGCGAGAGCGAGTCGCTGCGCGGGCAGATGATGGACTTCCCCCAGTTCGTGAGCTTCATCGGTGTGCAGGAGCGCTACGACGACGACGCCAGGTACCGGGCCAACCGAGGTTGATGGCCCTCCAGGAAGTGCAGCCGATCGACGCCCCAGTACCACTCGCCGCCGTAGTGGAAGGTGGCGCCCAGGTAATGGCCCGTGCGTTCGCGCAGCGCACTGCCCTCGGCGAGCGCGCGGAGCGCCACCCCGGGCTCGGCGGCGGGGAGCTCCTCCGCCAGTCGGCGGACTGCCTTCGCGTCCCCCGACCACAGCGCGTCACCGATTCGGGGTGCGGCGCGCACGAAGCTCCCCGACTCGATCGCCTCGGCCAGCAGCCGCGCCGACAGCGCCACGGCCTCCTCGCTCGGAGCGGCCGCATCGGCCGGGAACGCGAGCCCATACGCCGGCGCCACGTCCCCCGCGTCCTTGTGCGAGTAGCTCGCCAGTCGCTCGCGCTCCGGCGCGGCCTCCTCGGACGGCGGGCCCGCCAGATGCACCCTGGTGGACGGGCAAACACGTGCCGCCGCTCACGGGATCAGGCTGGCGGCTCGCTCGATACACCAGTAGGCCGCGAGACAACCGATGCCGTAGGCGGGGACCGCTTGCGAGCACGATGGCATCGGCACGCGCACGCGCGTCACGAACGTCCACGCGGCGAGCACCGCGCCGACGAACGCGAGCTGTCCCAGCTCGATGCCGAGGTTGAACGCAAACAGCGAGAGCGGGATCTCGCCGCTCGGGAGGCCGATCTCGGCCAGCGCGCCCGCGAACCCGAATCCGTGCAGGAGGCCGAATGCCCCGGCCATGGTCCAGGGGAAGCGGCGGAGCCGGCTCGGGGGCGCTCCCGGACCGCGTGCGAGCTCTGTGGCCAGCAGGAAGACACTCCCGGCGATGGCCAGCTCGATGAGCGCCACCGGGAACCGCACGAATCCCAGCACCGCGAGCGACAGCGTCACGCTGTGGCCCAGCGTGAAGGCGGTCACGGTCTGGACCACGGGCTTTACGCGTCCCCGCACGAGCAGGAGCAGGCCCAGGACGAAGAGCAGGTGGTCGAGGCCGCCGGCGATGTGCTCGACGCCGAGGCGGACATAGTCGACGGCCACCTCGAGCCGGGAGGGCCGGGCGGGGATCACGTGGAAGGGCCGCGATCCGCGCAGCACCGCCTGCACGTGACGGCCGTCGGCGAGCTCGACCCGGAGCAGGGTGTCCGTGGGGCTCGCCTCGAGACCGCTCACGCCGACGCGCCGGCCCACGAGCCCGGCCTCGCCACAGCTCGCGGCAAAGCGCTCGACCACACCCGTCCCCTCTCGCTCGAACGTCGGGGGAGCCAGCGGTGTACAGCCGGCCGGGAGTGCGGGGGAGAGCTCGACGCCGGGGATTCGCGCCGCGGGCGTCTTGAAGGCGACGTCCACGCGTCCGTTGCCGAGCTCGCGGAGCTCGAGCAGCGCAGGGGCCAGGGGGTGCGCCCGTGCGGTCGCGGCCAGGAGTCCCCAGGCCGCGAGTGCCGCGAGGAGCCGAAGCGGCGCCCGCCCCATCAGGAGCGACCCTCCCAGCGGCTCTCGCTCTCGAGGATCACCACGTAGCGGGTGCGCAGCTCGGCGAGCGACCGGTCCAGGTGCTGGCGGCGGATCTCTCGCCGCCAGGCGAGTACGACCCGGTCCCGCACCTGGTCGAGGGGCGCCACGTGCTCCTCGACCCGTTCCTCGACGCGGACCAGGTGCAGGCCGAAGGGCGACGCGATCGGCTCCGACCATTCACCCACGGGCAGCGCCAGCACGGCGTCGGCAAAGGCCTCGCCGAAGCGGGCCACCACGTGGTTCGGGGTCTTCCCGCGGAACTCGGCGCCCGCGGCGAAGGGGTCGCCGAGCTTCTCCGGGTCGTTGCGCAGCTGGGGGGAGGAGCGCAGACGCGCGTGCAGCGCGCGCGCGTGCTCGGCGAGACCGGGACCGCGCTCGTCCCGGTCCAGGAATACGTGCCGCCAGCTCACGCGCGCCGGGCGACGGAACTCGGCCGCGTGGCTCCGGTAGAACGACTCGATCTCTTCACCGGTGGGCTCGCGCTCCCCCTCCCGACCGAGGAGCAGCCGCATGTTGCGCACGAACATGTTCCGCAGCACGAGGTCCTCGTCGGCGAGGCCGAGCTCGGCCGCCTGGCGCAGGACGCTCGCGTCGTCGAGCGAGCCGCCGTGGTCCTCGCCCAGGAACGCCAGCTTCTCGCGCAGGCGCCCGATCACGGCCGGGTTGTCGGTGGCGAGCCCCCGGCGGAGCGCCTCGCGGTACAGGATCTCCTCCTCCACGAAGCGGTCGACGAGGAACCGCTCGGTGGCCGCATCCGCCGGGAGGCCCGTCTGCGTCTCGTGGCGGGCGCTCAGGGCCGCCACGCGCGCGTCTTCCACCAGGATCACCCGCGCCGGGTCGGCGTCCCGGACCTCTTCGGGCCCGAGCACCGTCGCGACGACGAAGAGCAGCGCTCCGCCGATCGCGAAGTGCAGGGGCGGCCAGCGGAGCGCGCGCGTGAGTCGCGATCGTTGCATCGGCAAGCGTCCCCCCAGGCCTACGGCGTGTACCAGATCGGCGAGGTCCAGGCGCGCTCCTGCACGGTCTTCGGGATGTCGAGGTAGTTCTCGATGCAGCAGGAGGCCTGGAGGTCCGGGCGCATCTCGGGAGTGCCGCACTCGATGCCCTGAGCGGACATCTGAGCCAGCTGCACCGCGCAGAAGCTCCGGTGCGCCGCGGTTCCGTCGCAGCACTGGGCGAGGCCCTGCTCCTGGGGCTCTCCCGCGGCGCAGGCCGCCCCCACGTGACCGAAGGTGTCGGCGCAGAATCGCTGGTTCCAGCGGCAGGTCGGGTTCTCGAGGACACGCGCGTAGTAGAACGCCTTCTGGTGGGCGTCGAAGTCGGGGTCCTCCCACACCGTGCACAGCGATTCGAAGCCTGCGCCCTCGGGCTCGCACGTGTCCGCATCGACGCTGGCGCCGTTCTCGGCGTCGCCGGCGACCTCGTAGACCGCCTCCTGGGCCGCGCCGTTCTCGTCGAGCCACCCCTTGACGATCTGCACCTGCTGCAGCGGGCTCGCGTCGGGGTCCTGATCCACCGAGACGAAGAAGCGCGGACTCCGCCCCCCCCAGCGCCGCTTGGGCAGGTCGCCGCCCATGGGCACGCCCCTGCGATTCGCGACTCGGACGGGGTCGAAGCGCTTGCAGAGGAGGCGCCCGTAGTTCCAGCTGCCGAAGAAGCGCACGATCGGGCGCGTGCCGCTCGTCCCGTAGACCTCCTTGCGCTGGATCGCGTCGAAGAGCGCGTCGCGCGTGTTCTCCTCGGCCCAGACGACGGCGAGCCCGCCGCCGTGCGCCTCGATCCCCGTTCCGTTGCGGATCGAGAGCGTCAGCTGCGGACTGAAGTCGTTGATTCCCTGCTGACCCGTCGTGGCGAAGGTCTTCTCGCTCGTCTGGCCGGGCGTCGAGCTGTGGGCGTCGGTGGAGCCCAGCATGCCGAGCTTGAAGGGGTTGACGCCGAGCGCCTCCTCCTGGACGAGGCCCTCCTTGAGGCCCTCGCGCACGAACGAGAGGCGAGGTGCGGGCACGTTTGGAATCGGGTTGTCGAGGATCCCGATCCGGTCGTAGCTCTCGTGGTCGCACAGCTCGTCGCTCCCGAGGAGCGGGAGCCCGTTGTCGCCGCGCATGGAGCGGCGGCACTCGGAGGCGCCCTTGACCTGCGTGATCTCGACGACGGGCTCGATCGACGCACGAGCTTCGGCGTCCTCCGCGGTGAGCGGTCGGTCCACGAAGAACGGCGGCTCGGGCACGGGCTCCGCCGTGTAGACCGGCTTGAACATCCGGCCCGAGCTGAAGTTCGAGTTGTGCGGGATGGTCAGCGCGTCGCAGTCGGGGTCGCCGTCGATGCAGTTCTCGCGAAGCTGCTCCCACAGGAGCTCGACGCGCGGTGCCTCGAAGTAGGACGACGGGAGCGGAGGCACCGAGTCGTTGCGGAAGATCACGTTGCGGTGGAGATTCGCGCCGGCCGGTGCGTCGGGGAAGATCGTGTTCGCCGTCCACTCGTAGGCGTTGAACGCGGTGAACGTGCACGGATCGTTGGCGAGGTTGGTCGCATCCTGGGACTCCTGCCAGACCAGCGAGGCGCGCGAGAGGCAGGATGCGTTGCCCGGCCCGCAGACCGGGGCGCGCTGCGGCACCGGCGAGACGAGAGGGGCGGCGAACTGGAGGAACACGCCCAGCGTGACCGGGTCCGGGGGAGCCGTGGTGACGTCCTGGTTGCCGAAGGCGACGGTCCGGTAGTTCACGCAGAACGGCGAGTCGAAGGCCGGATCGCCGGGCACGGTGCAGAGGTTGAACTCGCCGAAGAACTCCGCGTGGTCCGAGACGGCCGTGAAGTCGAGGGGCCGCTCGAGCTGGGTCGTGCGCGGCAGCCCCGACCCGGCAGGACCGGTGGGAGCCAGCTCGATCGGGTCACCCTTCGCGAAGTCGTAGGCGTCGCTGGGCTCCGTGCTGACGCCGAGGAGCACGGCGTCGAACGAGAAGCCGGTGTGGACGTGCAGGTCCCCGAAGTAGGGGTTCCGCAGCCGGTCGTAGTCGGGGCACCGGTCTCGGTGGCCGCCTCCCGTGGCCCAAGCGGCGGTTCCCGGAAGCGAGAGAACGAGCACCGCGATTGCGGCGATCCCGAGACGCTGATTCATCGGAGCACTCCTCAACTGACCGCTGGCACAGAGGTTTTCTGGTACTCTGAGCGCCTGCGAGGGGCTTGTCCGTGCCCAGGGCGTCAAAGAACCGGGTCGAGTGCGCCACACGAGACGGATCCGCGCCCGGCGCGTCGGTCGGCGGATTCGTGACGCGGGGCATGCTGGTCGGCTTCGAGAAGCTCGGCCTCGCCCCCGCAAGGCTCTGCGCCGCGGCGGGAGCGAGCCTCTCGGAGATGATGGATCCGGCGGCTCGGGTGCCCAGACCGGCCTTCTGGGCCGTCTGGCGGGAGGCCGAGCGGCTGAGCGGCGACCCGTCTCTGGGCCTCCGCCTGGCGCAGACCATCCCGGTGGCGGCGGCTGCCGGCATGGTCGGGCAGCTGGCGGCCGTCAGCGAGACGGGCCTGGAGGCGATCCGGCACCTGGCGCGGTACCGGAAGCTCATCGCCGATCGGCTGGAGGTCGGCCTCCACGAGGACGACTCCACGCTGTCCATCGAGATCCGCCTCTTGGATGTGGACGACGCGCTCGGCCATCAGGTCTACGAGTCCTGTCTCGTCGGGATCTTGAGGATCGTCCGCGAGGCGATCATGGCGGACCTCTCCCCCCTGCGCGTCTCGTTCCGGCACGCGCCACCGCCCGACGTCGCCCCCTACGAGCGGTTCTTCCGCTGTCCCGTCGAGTTCCGCGCCTCGTCCCATCGCCTGCGGCTTCCGCTGGCATCGCTCCGGCAGCCGATGATCGCCGCGCAGCCCCGGGCGGAGTCGCGGCTCCAGGACCTCCTCGAGAGCGAGCTCCGCACCCTGGCGCCCGAGTTCACGGTGGCGGTGGCCGAGCAGATCCGCGCCGCTCTGGAGGAGCACGAGCGGCCCACCCAGGCATCGGTCGCCCGCCGACTCGGGATCGGGCGCCGCACGCTCCAGCGGCGCCTGCAGGACGAGGGAAGCAGCTTCCGCCGGATCGTCGATCACGAGCATCGGAGCCTGGCGCTCGGGTTGCTCGGCCGGCCCGGCTGCCGTGTGATCGACGTCGCGCAGGCGGTCGGCTTCGACGACGCGACGAGCTTCGCCAAGGCATTCCGGCGCTGGACCGGCGAGAGCCCGAGGGCCTACCGGGCTCGGATCCTGGAGCGGACCGCCTAGCGTCCCGTGCCGACGCTGCCGGCGCCGAGGGGGATCAGGCCTATGCCAACTCCGATGTGGCACCCACAGGCGACGGCACCTCGATGGGCCCCTGGAAGCTATCGCCGTTGGGAAAGAAGAAGACCGTGGTGGGGTTCGGAAGGGGGAGCACCCAGTCTTCGTCCAGCGCGACGGACTCGAGCGTCCAGCCGTCCGGCACGGCGAGTGGCGCCTTGTCTTCTCCCCCTTCGATCACGTGTACGAAGCGATCGCCGGCGGAGTCGATCAGCACCGGGATCTCCCGGCCTGCTTCGAATCGGAGGACGTGATGCTTGTCCACGAGCATCCTCACGGGGCCGTCCGGGCCGGCGGGACGGCTCGGTGCGCCCGCGGGACGGGCGCACAAGCCGAATCTGCGCCCTCCGATCTCGAGCAGCGCCATGGGCCCCTCGTCGTCGTGCCCCGGCGACCGCGCGAACCAGTGCTCGTCCATGGCGGCGCGGCCGATCCCGAGACGCGACCAGCCGGGCTCGAGCGGCAGGCCCTGGAAGTCTTCACGGGTGATGGGTTCGAGCGACTGCCAGACGTTCTTCGTGCTCGGATCGAGAACCTCGCCGTGCAGCTCCTGGGGACGGCTGAGGGGTGTGGCGTAGGCGGGACGTGCGGATTCATTGGACATGGGACCTCGATGGCCTCGACGAGCGTGTGACCCAGCGCGGCTTGCGCAGACTAGAATATGACATACGCCTCTCTCGCCCCCGCGCCCAGGCCGCGATGCACTGTGCGACCCGGGCCCTCATCGACCAGCTGGAGAAGAACGCGTGAAGGTGCTGCGGACCCCGGACGAACGCTTCGAGAACCTGCCCGACTATCCGTTCGAGCCGCACTACGCGGAGATCCCGGATCTCGAGGGCGCCACGCTGCGGATGCACTACGTGGACGAGGGCTCGCGCGACGCGGCGCCCGTCGTCTTCGTCCACGGCAACCCCAGCTGGTCCTATCTCTGGCGCAGGATGATTCCGCCGGTGGCGGCGGCCGGATACCGCGCGATCGCAGTGGATCTCGTCGGCCTGGGGCGTTCCGACAAGCCCACGCGGATGGAGGACTTCACGGTCGCCCGCCACGTCGAGTGGACCCGCTCGGCGCTGATCGACGTGCTGGACCTGCGCGACATCACCTTCGTGCTGCACGACTGGGGCGGCATCGTGGGTCTTCGCATCCTGCACCAGCACGAGGACCGGGTGGCGCGCGTGTGTCTGACCAACACCGGGATGTTCCTGCGCGACCCGAGCGAGCCCATGCCCGAGAAGGTCGAGGCGAGCGGTCCATTCGCCGCCTTCCAGAAGATGGTGCGCGAGACCCCGGACTGGCCTCACTGGGAGATGCTCAGCGCGCTCTGCGTCACGGATCTGCCGCGGGAGGTCGTGGACGCCTACCACGCGCCCTATCCGGGGCCGGAGTACCTGTGCGGAAATCGCCAGTTCACCCAGATGCTGGCCACGACACCCGACAACCCACAGCTGCCGGACAACTGGGACGCCTGGCAGACCGTCCGCCGGTTCGATCGCCCGATGCTGACGATCTACAGCGACCAGGATCAGGTGGCGAAGGGCATGGAGCAGCAGTTCATCGCCGAGGTGCCGGGCTGCAAGGGTCAGCCCCACGTGATCCTGGAAGGCGGCAGCCACTTCTTGCAGGAGGACATCCCTGACGCGTGGCTTGCCCACTTCATGCCGTGGCTGGAGAGTCCCTGTTCTTGACGCGATCGAGGCTCCACCTGGGCCTCCTCTGCAAGGCCCTCGACCCGGGTCTCGGGGAGCGGAGGGCCCCCTCGGGCCTCACCTTCGAACAGGTCTGTCGGGTCCTCGACGGGCCGGACGGGGAGCCCGTCTACATCGTCGAGTTCCTTCGCTTCGTCGTGCTGAGTCTCGAGCGCCGGAAGCTGCTCCAGCTCATCGTGACCACTACGGGGAATCGATGGCCGACGATCAGCGCGCGGCGGCGGGTCCGACGAAGCGCGCATCGGGCAGCTCCGAGGGCAGGACCTCTCGCAGGTAGCGGCGTGCCTCCGCGCGCTGCCGCTCGTCGTTCCCAAGCTCGGCGTCGAGGAACGCGCGAATCGCCAACGCCGTGAGGTGCTGCTGGCGCTGGGGCCGCATGGCGCGCGCCGGGTCGGTCGGGGTGTCCGTGCAGGGCAGCTCCCAGGCGCCGAAGTCGACGCCCTCGTCGGGGCCTTCGAGCGCTGCGAAGGGGTCGGGGCCCGCTCTTCGTGCGAAGGGGTCCTCGGCGTCGGCCGACTCGACGTCCTCCCGGATGGCCGCGCAGGCCGTTGCATCCGGGTTGTGGCTGAAGCGCATCCAGCGCCGGGCGAATTCCACGAAGCCCAGGTGCGTCCCTGCCTCGAAGGCGACGAGCGATCCGCCCGGGACCTTCTCGGGCACCGGCTCCGCGTTGCGCGAGAAGGGCACGAGCGCGTCCTCGGTGCCCGCGACCATCAGGAAGGGAGGGCCGCCGCTCGCGAAGAAGCGCGGAGCCAGCATCTGCGTCGGACCCGCGATCGAGACGGCGGCGTCGAGGCGCGGGTCCCGCTCGCGCGGGTGGAAGCTCGTGAGCGTGGTCGTGAGCCCCCCGTAGGAGAGGCCGGCCAGGGCGATCCGATCGGCGTCGATGCGCGCACGAACCGGGTGTACGGCGGGATCGAGCGCCAGCAGCGAGTCGATCACGAAACGGACGTCTCCCGGCTGCGGGGCGAGATCGCGCGGGGTCGGGCCTCCCGGCGCGTCGTGGTTCGTGAGGGGGAAGTCGAGCGCCGCCACGACGTAGCCGTGGCTCGCGAGGTGCTCGAGCAGATACTCCATCTCGCGTCGGTGGCCCGTGAATCCGTGGGCGTAGACGAAGAGGGGGCGACGTACCTTCGCGTCCTCCGGGACCCACACCGTCACCTCGAGCGTGCGGCTCGGTGCGCCGGCGAAGTCGCCGTTGGCGGACGTCGGGCGACTCTCGTCCACGAAGCGGAACTCGTCGCTCGAGACGTCGTGGGGGCCGGGCGCGAGCCGCTCGGCGCTCTCGCTGCCCGCCGGCGGCTGGTGCAAGCGCAGGCCGTCGACGAAGCTCGCGCAGGCGAGCAGGGACGCTCCCGCGAGGATCCCGATGCACGGGACGAAGCTCCGCCAGCGTCTCGAGTCCGAGGTCATCGCCATCTCACTCCTCCGGGCCAGGGTCGCCCGAGGACGTGATGCGAGCAACCCACCGGTCGTCAGCGCTTCGGCGGAATCGTCAGCACCGAGGACCGCACCTGCCGGATCGTCGTCTCGGCGGTCTCGCCGAGCAGGTCGCCGCTCGCGTCCGAACGGCCCCGCGTACCCATGACGATCAGCTCGACGCCCTCGCTCTCGGCGAAGCGGGGCAGCGCATCCTGGGCCTCGCCCTCGAGCAGGTGCCTTCGCGCCTCCACGACCGGCGCCGGGCGGTCGGCGAGGAAGGCGTCGAAGTCCGCCTCGGTCCGGGCGCGGGCGTCGTCCACGTAGGCCTTCCACTCGCGCTCGGAGAGATCCTCGCGCAGCAGCTCGGCGGCAGGGGCGTACCAGGCCGCCGCCACGTGCACCGTGCCCTCGGACCATCCGGCCACGCGCTCCGCCCAGTCGAGGATGCGGTGGGCGGAGGCCCGGCGCACGGGCGCATCCATCGGATCGACCGCGGCCATGATCTTCGAGGGGAGCTGCCTGCCTCCGTCGCCCACGACCCACACCGGACACGGACAGCGCCGGAAGAGATGGAGCGCGGTGAAGCCGAAGAAGACAGGGCCCTGCCGGCCCATGCCGGTGGCGGGCTTCACGACCATGTCGTAGCCGTCGTGCTCGACCAGATCGAGCACGAGGTTCGAGGGCGGCCCCCAGCGCACCTCGATGCGCACCTCGGTCCCGCCGGCGCGGAAGCGCTCGGCCAGCTCGCCCACCCGGCGCGTCTCGGCCTCGACGAGGAGGTCCCGGAGCGCGCGCTCGGAGCCCGCGTCGCGCGCCCGCCCGGGCGCGATCAGGCTCTCCTCGAGCGCCCGGAGCAGCGTCACGCGCGCGCCGCTGCGGCGTGCGAGGTCGGCGGCCAGGGTGACCGCGCGCCCGCCACGGTCTTCGGGGGGCGTGAGGACGAGGATGCGGTTCACGGGTGCTCCCTCCGGGCTCGCGCATCTCGTCATCGGCGCTCGCGCGTGCCTCCTTGAGACCGCCGCCCGACGCCGTGCTCGAGCCGCCAAGCGCCCTCCATGACTGCGCCTACGAGGTGATCAAGACCGAGCATCTCTACGAGATCGACGGAGCGCCCGCCTACTCCCTCGGACGGGGCGAGTAGCGGGAACGAACGAACGACCGGCGGCGTCCCTCTTCCCGGCGCTCCAGGTCATACGTAGACTGGGATCGAATCCGAAGCCGCCCACCGAAGAGAGGACGCATGGGAACCCCGTCACGACAGATCCGCTCGGAGATCACCTCCCAGGGCCAGCTCCGGCTCTCGCTCGCCACGGTCGACGTGCCCGATCCCGGACCGGACGAGGTGACCGTCCGCATCGAGGCCTCTCCCATCAACCCCTCGGACCTGGGTCTCCTGCTCGGCCCCGCCGACCTCTCCACCGCCACGGCGTCCGGCACGGCGGACGATCCGGTGGTGACCGCCGACGTCCCGTCCGGCCTGCTGAAGAGCCTCGCCTCCCGGCTCGACCAGTCCCTGCCCGTCGGAAACGAAGGCGCGGGGGTCGTGGTCGCCACCGGCGACTCGGACGCGGCGCGCGCGCTGGCCGGAAAGACCGTGTCCGTGATCGGCGGAGAGATGTACGCGCA
>JASJBO010000228.1 GCA_030066475.1 Myxococcota bacterium | reverse complement strand
ACCCGCCCAGGCGGTCGATCTCGCACAGCAGCGCCGCCAGCAGGTAGAGATCGGTGTCGGGGCGGATCGGCAGCGACTCGCCGACGCTGTCGGTTGCGGACTCGATGCGCCGCGGGTTCACGAACACGATCCTCGCACCGCGCGCGCGGGCGTCGCGCAGCGCCTGCATCGGGTCGGCGATCGAGATGAAGCTCCAGTGGCTCACCTTCGGGTTCGCGCCCAGCACCAGCAGCAGCTCGGTGTGCTCGAGGTCGGGGATCGGGTGGATGGTGCTCGAGCCGAATACCGCCTCACTGCCGGCGAACTTGTTGGCACAGTCCTGGGTGCCCGACGAGAAGCTGCGCCGCGCCCCGAGCTGCGCCAGGAAGGCCCCCGCCGCGCCGCCGGCGAGCGTGTTGAACGCCAACGGATTGCCCAGGTAGGACGCCAGCGCCTCCGGCCCATGCCGGTCGATCACCCCGCGCAGCCGCTCCGCGATCTCGCCGATCGCATCGTCCCACGAGATGCGCTCGAAGCCGCCGTCGGGGCGGCGCCGCAGCGGGTGGTCGAGCCGGTCGGGGTCGCGGTGCACGTCGAGGCCCGCGATGCCCTTGTGGCAGGCGAAGCCGCGCGTGATCGGGTGCTCGCGGTCGGGCCGCAGGCCGCGCAACGCGCCGTCCTCGACCTCGGCCAGCAGGCCGCAGGCGGGCTCGCAGACGCGGCAGAAGGTGCGGATCGTCGAGGCGGGCATCGGCCTCCCTCCGGCTCGGGCTCGTGCGCGAGGGTATCATCGCGGCGATGAACGACGATCTGCGCTCGTCCGAGGCCGGCCGCGATCCCCACTCGTTCTTCCGGCGCCTGCGCGAGCACGACCCGGTGCACTGGAGCGAGGCGAACCGGGCCTGGCTGCTGACCTCCTACGAGGCCGTGGCGGACGGCTTCCGCGACGGGCGGCTGTCCTCGGACCGGCTGAGCCCGCTCGAAGCGCGGCTCGCGCCGGCGCAGCGCGCCGCGATGCGCGAGACCTTCGAGCTGCTGCGCGGCTGGATGGTGTTCCGCGATCCACCCGTCCATCAGACCCTGCGCGAGCCCGTGCGCCGCGCCTTCACGCCGCGGCGCATGGCCCAGCTCGAGGGCCGCGTTCGGGCGCTCGTGGACGAGCTGCTCGACGAGCTGGCCGACGCGGAGCGCTGTGAGCTGCACGCCGCCTTCTCGTTCGCCCTGCCGGCCGTGGTGATCGCCGAGCTGCTCGGCGTGCCGGCCGCCGACCGCAGGCGCTTCCAGCTCTGGTCGCGGCAGCTCTCGGGGCTGGTCTTCGGGGCGGTCGACCGGCGCGCGCGCAACGCGGCGGCGAGCGAGGGCGCGGCCGAGCTCACCCGCTACTTCGCCGAGCACGTGCGCCGCGCCGAGAAGCAGCCCGGCGACGACCTGGTGAGCGCGCTGGTGACGGCCCGCGACGAGCCCGGTGGCCTGCCCGCCGAGCTGCTCGTGGGCGCCTGCTCCATGCTCCTGTTCGGCGGCCACGAGACCACCACGGCGCTGCTCGGCAACGGCGTGGCCACCCTGCTCGAGCACCCCGAGCAGCTCGAGCGGCTGCGCGCCGAGCCGTCGCTGATGCGCCGCGCGGTGGAGGAGATCCTGCGCTACGCGGGCCCCGCGACCGCGATGGTGCGTATCGTGGCCGAGGACCACGCGCGCGGCGGCCACACACTGCGCGCCGGCGAGCGCGTGTACCTCTGCATCGCCGCCGCCAACCTCGACCCGGCCGCGTTCCCGGAGCCCGCGCGCTTCGACGTGGCGCGCGACCCGAACCCGCACCTGGGCTTCGGCCACGGCCGCCACTTCTGCCTCGGCGCGGCGCTGGCCCGACTCGAGGCCCGCATCGCGATCGGCGCGCTGATCGAGCGCTTCCCGGCGCTGCGCCTGGCCGCAGCGCCGGTGGCCTGGTCGGCCAGCCCGATCGGACGCGCCGTGCCCGCGCTGCCGCTGCGGCTGCGCTGACGCCGGGGTTCAGTCGAGATAGCGGCTCGCTGCGAACAGCGTGGCGGCCAGCAGCGCGAACAGCGCGAACAGCGCCGCGAGTCCGAGGCGCGCGGTGCGACGCGCCTGCGCCGCCTCCCACCAGGACCGGGGCCGCATGCCCTTGGCCAGGAACGTGAGCATGGCAGCCAACGTCACCGACACGGCGTTCGCCAGGGTCAGCACCGCCGCGGCACCGGCCTGGGCGTAGAGGCCCTCGCCGAGGAACAGGCCGGCTGCGACCAGCGGCGGCAGCAGCGCCACCGCCACCATCACACCGACCAGCGACGACGGCACGCCGGTGGCGTAGGCGAGCGTGCCCGCACAGCCGGCCGCGAGCGCGAGCAGCATGTCGCCGAGGCCGACCGAGGTGCGCGCGGCCAGCTCCGGGGCGCCGGGGTCGATCTCGAAGACGACGCCCAGCGCCAGCGCCGTGGTGATCGCCGCCATCAGGCCGGCGGCGATGCTGCGGATCGCCTCGCGGACGAGGGCGCGGTCGCCCAACGTGAGACCGAGCGCGAGGCCCATGTTGGGGCCGAGCAGCGGCGCCACGACCATGGCGCCGATCACGGCGGCGGTGTTGTTCGCCATCAGGCCGACGGCCGCCACGGTGGCGGCCAGGACGGTGAGCGCCAGGAAGGTGGAGTCGAGCTCGGCGCTGCTGCTCACGGCCGCGTACACCTCTTCGCGGCTCACAGCGGCGGCGGACCCGGGCTGCTGGCGGCTCTCGCGCCCGGGGCTCGCGTAGGGCCGCGGCAGCACCGCCTGGAGGGGCAGCACCAGCACCCGCAGCCGCCCGGAGCTGCCGAGCTTCTCCCACAGGCGGTCCATCGCCACGCCGGTGCTCCCGGCGCCGACCACCGCGCTGACGACCGCCCCCAGCGGCCCGCGCTCCTCGGTCCAGGTCGCCTGGACCGGAACCGCCTCGAGCAGCTCGACCGCCTCGGCTACCTGCTCCGGCGCCACGTGGGCTTCGAGCATTCGCAGTGCCATGGTCCCTCCTCGTCCCGGGTTCCTTCAGTCTGCCGGGGCGGGTGCGGGGCGCCAGCGTCCGCGCACCACGACGCCGCGCACCCGGGCAATCGCCCCGACGTCGCGCAGCGGGTCGGCGTCGAGCAGCACCAGGTCGGCGCGCTTGCCGGGCTCGACGGTGCCGAGCTCGGACGCGAGCCCCAGGGCGCGCGCCGGCTCGATCGTCGCGGCGCGCAGCGCCTGGTAGGGGCTCAGTCCCGCGGCCACGAGCTGGCGCAGCTCGTGGACCAGCGCGGCCGGCTCGGCGTCGGTGCCGGCCAGCAGCGGAACGCCGGCGGCGTGCAGGGCGCCGATCAGCTCGAGCCGGGTCCGATGCACGGCGGCAGGCGCGAACGCGGCGTGCTCGTGCAGCGTCGGGCACAGCCACAGCTCGCGCTCGCGCATCCGCGCGGCCAGCGCACGCAGCCGCCCGGGCCCGCTCCACACGAAGCTGTGGGTCAGCTCCTCGGCGTGCTCGATCGAGCGCAAGCCGGCCGCGACGACCGCCTCGAGCCCCACGGCGTCCGGAACGTGGCCGACCAGCGGCAGCCCGGCCTCGTGCGCGCCCGCCACCAGACCGGCGAAGGCATCGGGCGAGAGCCCGCCGTAGACCTTGATGAAGTCGTAGCCCGCGGCGCGCTGCCGGCGCACCTCGGCCCGTGCCGCTTCGGCGTCCCGCACGACGGCGCTTCCCGAGTGGAAGGGCGGATCGCCGTCGACGTACGGGCCGGCGGTGCGCAGCCGGGGCCCGACCAGCTCGCCGCGCTCGATCCGGGCCCGCCAGTCCAGGTGGCGCGGCGTGCCGCGCATGTTGCGCACCAGCGTGATGCCGGCGTCCAGCGCCCGCCCCAGCTCGGCCTCGGCGGTCAGGTGGACGTGCATGTCGGCGAGACCGGGCAGCAGGAAGCCCCCGCGGCCATCGAGCCGGCGCGCGTGCCACGGCACTGCGACCTCGGCCGCCGGCCCCAGCGCGGTGATGCGACCGCGACGCACCAGCACGGTGTGGTCGGCCAGCACGCGCGCAGCGTCCATCGGCAGCACCGAGACGCGCTCGATGGCCAGCGGCCGACCGGCGTCGTCCGACTCCGCGCAGCCTGGCGCCGCCGCCAGCGCGAGCGCGACGGCGAGCAGCGACGCGCATCGCGACACGCCGCGGGGCTCCTCAGTTCGGCTGCAGCACCGGGTATGGCCCCTCGCGCGCGGTCTTCACCAGCTCGCCGCCCTCGAAGCGATGGCTGCTGAAGATCGAGTTCTGCACGGCGGTGGTGGTGGGGTCCCAGGCGTTGTGCGTGCGCAGCGACAGCTTCGGAACGCTCTCGCCGCGGTTCGCCGTCACGAGCTTCAGCCGCATGGCCCGGACCGACTCGCGCTCCGCCTCGTTCAGCGGGCGGAAGCTCCGGGCGGTGGCGAGCGTCTGGGCCTCGGCGACCTCGGACGCGTGCGCCGGCCCCATGCCCTGGATGCGCCACGTCCCGCCCTGGTACGGGAAGAACGTCACGTGGGCGATGATCGAGGGGCGCCCCTGGCGCTGCAGCTTCATGCGCAGGGCCTCGATGCTCCCGAGCTTGATCGGCTTCGACTCGAGGATCTCGATCCACGCGTCTCCGTCGGCGCGCTCCTTCTCGACGAACTGCTGCGCCACCTCGCGCAGGTTGCCCGGGGGCAGGTCGGCGGCCAGGAACACCACGGCGTCGCGGCGCGGCGAGATCGCGCCCACCGCCGACGGGCTGTTGGTCAGGCGCCAGCCGCGCGGGAAGCGCATCTGGAAGTTCAGGTCGGGGTGCAGGAAGCGGTTCCCGACGAACACGCCGGCCTCGGGGCGCTCGCCCAGCGGCAGGCCGTCGATCCGCCGCAGATAGCTCAGGTGGGTGTCCCCGAGGCGGGGGTCGCGCTTCCAGCGGATCTCGCGGGCGCGGGCGGCGTTGGTGGCGGCGCGCTCCTTGGTGCCGGGGTGGGTGTCGAAGAAGTGGGGCCGCCGCGAGCCGATCAGCAGCCGCTGCATCAGGCCCATCCGCTTGAGGAAGGTCGACATGGCCATCGGGTCGTAGCCGGCGGCCGCACACAGCATCTGGCCGCCGCGATCGGCCTCGCGCTCCATGTCGCGGCTGTAGGCGGCCTGCGTCGCGGCCCGCACCCAGGGCATCGTGATCGGGCTGTTGTACCGGTCGAGCGCCTGCTGCGTCGCGGCGTGGCGCATGGCCGAGTGCGTGATCTCGTGCCCGATCACGCAGGCCAGCTCGTCCTCGTTGATCGCCAGCGCCAGCAGCCCGCGCGAGATGAAGATGTGTCCGCCCGGGAGCGCGAACGCGTTGGGCTCGACCTGGTCCACCACGTGGAACCGGAACTCGAACGCCCGGCGCGGCAGGCCGCGCAGCAGCTTGCGGCCGATCTCGGACACGTAGGCGTCCCAGTGCTCGTCGCCGTACAGGCCCATCTGGGCCGCGACCTGCTCCGCCACCTCGGCCCCGACGCGGATGTCGTCGTACTCGGTCACGAGCACGGTGCGGCGCTTGGACTTGGGCTTCTTGCCGCTCGAGCAGGCGCCGAGCAGGAGCCCCGCGGCGCACAGCGCTACCAGGGCGACGACGGCGGGCATGCGGTGGGGGCGCATCGTATTCCTCTAGGGGAGCTGCGAGACCCACTCGCCGCCCGAGAACCAGCGTGCCTTCAGGCGCGTGAGCAGGCCGGTGGTCTCGAGCGTGTGGAGGTAGTTCTGCACCAGGTTCACGAAGAGCGGATCGTCGGCCGGCAGCGCGATGCCGAGCGGCTCGATCGTGAAGGGTGTGACCAGCGCCGACAGGCCCGCCTCGGGATGACGGAGCGTGGACGCCACGCAGATCGGGAAGTCCGCGATCAGCGCGTCCACCTCGTCGTCGATCACCATCTGCACGCCCGCGTCGTAGTCGCGCGTGGCCACCAGCCGGGCCTGCGGGAGCACCTCCTGGACGAACTGCTCGCTCGTGGAGCCGGCCAGGGCTGCGTAGGTGCGGTCGGGACCGTCCAGCTTCGCCGCGTCCTCCACGTTGGTCAGCGTCTTCGACTTCGAGAGCACCGACTTGCCCGACACGAAGTAGGGTCCGGCGAAGGCGACGCGCGCGTTGCGCTCGGGCGTGATCGTCATGCCCGAGATCACCAGGTCCACCTCGCCCTGCTCGAGCGCGCCCAGCAGCTCGGAGAAGGGCCGCTCCACCAGACGCACCTGCAGTCCCATCGAGCCGGCCAGCGCCCGCATCAGCTCGACCTCGAGGCCCACGATCTCGCCGTCGCGGTTGCGCATGTTCAGCGGCGGCTGGTTGCCCGAGAGCCCGACCCGCAGCTCGCCACTGGCGAGGATCTCCGGCAGCCGGGTGACCGCCGCGCCGCGCGCGGACGGCGGGGGCGCGGTGCCGGACGACTGGCAGGCTGCCAGCCCGGACGAGAGGATCAGCAGGCAACCGAGGAGGACGCCGAGACGGCGCACCATGCGAGCTCCTTTCGTGGCGAGCGGACCCGGCATGGTAGCGGCGCGGGGCCGCTTGTCCCGGCGGCGCCCGTCAGCAGCCCGTTTGAGAACCCGGACCGAGGGGAGGGTTCTTCAACGGGCTGCTAGACGCCGTGGCGGCGTGTCGCCTCCACCACGAGCTGCGTGGCCGCGTCGAGCCCGAGCGTGCCCGTGTTGACCACCAGGTCGTAGCGCGCCGGGTCGTCCGGATCGACGCCGAACTGCGCGAGGAAGTCCCGGCGGCTGGTGTCCTCGTAGTCGAGCCGCCGCTCGGCCGCGGCCGGCCCGAGGCCGTGCTCGCGCGCGATCGCTTCGAGGCGCCGCTCGCGCGGCGCCACCACCAGCACGCGCAGCGCGTCCTGAGGCTCGAGGATGAACGGAGCGCCGCGCCCGAGCAGCACCGCCATCCCGCGCCGGCCGAGCGTCGTGACCACGCGCACCACGTGGCGCAGGTAGTCGCCTTCGCTGAAGGGCCGCGAGCGGAAGGCGTCCACGACGAAGCGCTCGATGCTGCTGCGCACGTGCTCGTCGAGGCCCTCGACGATGCGGCGCTGGACGCCCCGCTCGCGCGCGATGCGGTCGACGATCTCGATGCCGAAGAAGCCGTAGTCGAGCTTCTCGGCGACGCGGCGTCCGAGCTCGGCCGCGTCCGAGGCGGGCAGGCGCGAGAGCGCGACGCAGGGGCCCTTCCCGGAGGCCGCCGCGGGACGCGTCTGGCGGAGCCAGCGGGCAGCCTGACGGTCGACCAGCTCACCGAGCGCGGCATTCGGCATCGGACGCTCCTCCGTGCCCCCGGCGCCGATTGTACCGCGCCTGGGCCTCGGGCAGGACCCCATCCGTTACCCTGCCAGCTCCGGAGGGGGGATGGTCCACGAGTCCAAGAGCGACGCCTGGCTCGTGGCGCTGGTCGCGGCCGGCGCGGTGCTGCCGTTCGCGCTCGCGGTGTGGCAGTGGCGCGAGGGGGCACCGCTGCCGCCGATCGCGATCCTGGTCGCCTCGGGCCTGTTCGTCGTGGGGGTGGTGCGCGGCTTCGCCTGGCCCGTGCAGTACGAGATCCGCCCTCCCCAGCTGGCGATCCGCGCGGGCCTGCTGCGCTGGGAGCTCCAGCTCGAGGCCATCGAGTCGGTGCGCCCCAGCCGCAATCCGCTCTCGGCGCCGGCCTGGTCGCTCGACCGTCTGCGCATCGACTACCGCGCGGGCGCCCAGACGAAGTATGCGCTGATCTCGCCGCGGGACGCGGCCGGCTTCGTCCGCGAGCTGTGCGCCGCAGTCCCGGGCCTCGAGCCGACCGGGGATCGCCGCGCACGGCGGTCGGCGACTCTCTAGCGGTTCGACTTCGTTCGGCTTCGCCTCACTGCGCGCGCTAGCTGTTTGACTCCGTTCGGCTTCGCCTCACTGCGCGCGCCCTTCGGGCGCTTGCGGGGGGGCTTCTGCCGCGCAGACCGCTGGCACCTAGCCGTGCGCGGCAGAAGCCCCTTGCAAGCGCCCGAAGGGCGCGCGCAGCGAGCCGCAGGCGAGCGAAGTCCACCGGCTAGCCGATCGGACCGACCGAGCTGACTTCGTAGCGCTTCACGTCCAGCGCCTTCACGCCGAGGCCGGCCACCTTGCTCCGGAAGGCGGCCATGTGGGGCGACTCGAAGTGGGCGTCGAGCGCCGCCTGCGACTCCCACTCCTCGAACAGGCGGAAGACGCCCGGGTCGTCCAGGTCGGCCGAGAACACGTAGGCCACGCAGCCGGCCTCGCGGCGCGTCGCCTCCGCCATCTCGCGGGCGGCGGCGACGGCGGCCTCGCGGTTGGCGGGGTCGATCTCGATGTGTCCTGCGATCACGAGCATCCGGGGATCTCCTGCATGGGGGTGGAGCAACATGTTGCCACGGATCCCGCGTCCTGCGGCGCCGGCGCGGGCTCGGCTATGATCGCCCGCATGGCGCCCGGGCCGGGAACGCGTTGGTGGCGAGACGTGTTCGGAATCGATCCGCGGGCCCTGGGCGCCGTCCGCATCGGTCTCGGTCTCGCCCTGATCGTCGATCTCTCGCGCCGCACCCACTACTTCGCGGCCAGCTACACCGACGCGGGCGTCGTCCCCCGCCTGCTGCTCGACCCGTGGATGACGGAGACCGTGGCCCCCTTCCACCTGTGGGGCGGCTCCTTCGCCTACCAGGCCTTCCTGTTCGCGCTGCTCTGGATCTTCGCCGGCATGCTGATCGTCGGCTGGCACTCGCGCATCGCGAGCATCGGCTGCTGGGCGCTCGTGACCTCGATCCAGATCCGCAACCCCTTCCTGCAGAACTTCGGCGACAGCCTGTTCCGCATGGCGCTGTTCTGGGCCATGTTGCTGCCGCTCGGACGCGCCTGGTCGTTCGACGCACTGCACGGGCGCACGCATCCGGGCAGGCGCGGACCCGTGGTCTCGGTCGGAACCGCCGCGTTCCTGCTCCAGGTGTGCGTGATGTATCTCTTCACGGCACTGCTCAAGTCGGGCCCCGACTGGCACCGCGAGGGAAGTGCTCTCTACTACGCGCTGCACCTCGACTACTTCGCCACGCCGGTCGGCGTCTGGCTGCGCCAGTACCCGCTGCTGTGCGAGGTTTTCACGCGAGCGACCCTCCTGCTCGAGCTGGTGGGGCCCTTCCTGCTGCTGCTCCCGTGGTGGCCGGTGCGGGCGCTCACCGCGGCCTCGTTCATCGCGCTGCACTCCGGCATCGCCATGAGCTACGTGCTCGGCATCTTCCCGTACGTGGACATCGTCGTGCTTCTCGCGTTCCTCCCGGCCCCCGTCTGGGACACCCTGGATCGGCTCGCCGCCGTGCGGCAGCTCCCCCGCACGCCCCCCCTGCCACCGGACGCCGCGCCCCGGCGCCGTCCGGTGCCGCTACCCATCTCGGTGCTCGCGGTGGTGGTCGGGGTCTACGTCGTCGCCTACAACGTCGACGGCCTCGCGGGCCGCGCCCTGCTGCCGAACTGGATGATGCGCGCCGGGCTCTTCCTGGGCGTCAACCAGGAGTGGCGCATGTTCGCCCCCAACGCGCCGCGCTTCGACGGCTGGCACGTGATGCCGGGCACCCTCGCCAGCGGCGAGGTGATCGACCTCTCGCACCGCGGTCCCGAGCTGAGCTGGGACCCGCCGCCCGCTCCGCGCGGCGACCACCAGTCGGGCCGTTGGCCGATCCTGCTGTGGATGATGGGAGACCCGCACAACGAGTCACTGCGCCGCCGCTACGCCTGGTGGCGCTGCGTCACCTGGAACCGCTCCCATCCGCGCGAGCAGCGGCTCGAGTCGCTCGAGCTGTACTTCATGTTCGAACGCCCTCCCCGGCCGGGCCAGCAGGCCCGGCCCGTCAAGCACCTCATGCTGGAGCACACCTGTCCGCCCCTTCGAGCGCGCCCCCGCGCCGAGGCTCCGCGAAGGAGCCCCCCGTGAAGCTCAACGGCATCCACCTCGGCCCCCGTCGCTTCCTCGACGAGACGCGCCGCGCCCTCGCCGAGCTGAAGTTCGAGCGCATCCGCGTCCGCCCGGTCGCCCCGACGCTGGGCGCCGAGATCGAGGGCGTCGACCTGCGCGAGCCGCTCGACGACGCCACCTTCGCCGAGCCTTCCTCGACTACGCGCTCTCGAGCGCGTCGAGGATCCCCCGCATCCGCGCCTCGAAGCCCTCGCGGAAGCCCGGATCGGGCAGGATCCAGAAGCGGCCGGCACGGATCGCCCCGAAGGCGTGCTCGGCCACCGTGTCGGGATCGACGCCTTCCGCCACCCGCCCGCGCAGGGCGGCGTCGAAGGCGCGCTAGCGCCCCCGCACGCGGATGCTGCCGAGGATCGCGCGGCCCCGGATGTGGAAGTAGGGAGGCTCGTCCGATGTCGCCACGGCGCGATCGCGCTCCCCCGTGATCCACTCGCGCACCTGCTCGCCCACCCCCGGCTTGCGCAGGTGCTGCTCGATGCTGCCGAGGATCGGCGTTCCGTCGAGCTCGACCTCGGCGCCGTCGGGTACGACGATCTCGACCTCTCCCAGGACCGCGCGCGCCTCGATCTCGACCATGCCGCCGGGCGGCAGCACGGCGCGCGTGAAGTCGAGCGCCACGTTGCCGAGGATGGCGCTGACCTCGATCTCGTCGGCCGGCTCCCAGCGGCCGGCACGTTGATGCGAGCTGAGGACCGAGCGGAACGACTCCTGCGTGAGCCGCGCGTCCTCCGCGGCCGCAGCCGAGGTCCGGACCGCCGGCGGCGTAGACGCCCCCGCTGCGGGCTCGACGCGCGGCCCGACCCCGGCGCGCGGCGGGTCGTCGGTGCGGCTCGGCATGCCGCCAATCATACCGCGCCCCCTCACCTCCCCTCGGCTTGACGCCCCAGGGCCGCACG
>JASJBO010000009.1 GCA_030066475.1 Myxococcota bacterium | reverse complement strand
GCTAGCAGCCCGTTGAAGAACCCGGACCGAGCCTGGCGCGCGAATTCGGCCCGAGATCAAGGCGCGAAACCGCAGCCATAGCCGTCGCTACGGCGAGGTTTCGCAACGCAGAGCTCGGGCCGAAGGCGCGTGCCAGGCGACGGGAGGGTTGTTCAACGGGCTGCTAGGCATCTTCCCCGGGCGGCGACGCCTCCGCGGCTTCCACCATGCGCACCGGCAGCGGCCGCCGCGCGTCCAGGTGAACGTCCCGCTGCGGAAAGGCGATGGTGATGCCCGCCTCGCGGAAAAGATGGTCGATGCGGTAGCGCACGTCGCTCTCGATCGTGAGTCGCTCGGCCATGTCGCGCGAGCGGATCCAGAAGTAGGTCCGGAACTGCAGCGCGTCGTCGCCGAACTCGCGAAACAGCACCAGGGGCGCCGGACGGTCGAGGATCTTGCCGTGCTCCTCGATCGCCCGCTGCAGCAGGCGCTGCACCTCGCGGGTCGGCGAGCCGTAGGCGACACCCACGTCGATCCGGGTGCGCACGTCGTCGTCGGACAGGGTCCAGTTGATCACGCTCCGCTCGAGGAAGGCGCTGTTCGGCACGATGATGTGGATGTTGTCGAAGGTGCGCACCCGCGTGCTCCGGGCGCCGATCCACTCGACGGTGCCCTTCTCGCCGTCCAGCTCGATCACGTCGCCCACCTTGATGGGGCGCTCCGCCAGCAGGATCAGCCCGCTGATGAAGTTGTTCACGATGTTCTGGCTGCCGAAGCCGACGCCGATGGCCAGCGCGCCTCCCAGCACGGTGAAGGCGGTGAGCGGGATGTTGACGCTGCGCAGCGCCATCAGGAAGAACAGCACCAGCAGCACGTAGAAGAGCAGGCCCTGGATCGCGGTGGCGGCACCGGTGGCCAGGCTCGTGCGTCGCACCAGCAGCCGGCCCAGCAGCCGGCTCGTCAGTCGCGCCAGCAGGAAGCCCAGCACGAAGAGCAGGAGCCCGGTGGCGATCTTGCCAACGGTGATGGGTCGATCGTCCACCGCGAGGAGCTCGAACTCCCAGACGGCGGCGCCGCTGCGCGACAGGTCGCCCAGGCGGTCGCGCAGCGAGGCGGTCGCGGTGCGCTCGGAGATCTCGGCCAGCACCCGGCCGCGCAGGGTGTCGAGCTGCTTGCGGGCGGCCTCGTCCTGGCGGTGGCGAACGAGACGCGTCTCCAGCGCCTCGGCGTGCCGCTGGATCCAGCGACGCGCGCCGCCCTCCGCAGCCGCCTCGGATCGGCGCACGTCCGCAAGCTCGCGCTCGAGCTCGACCCGGCGCACCTCCAGCAGGCGCAGGCTGCGCTCGGTCTCGGCCCGCTCGGCAGCGAGCTGCGCCTGCCACTCGAGCAGCTCCGCGCGCGGCACCTCGCCGGCGAGCACGCCCACGCGTCGCTCCTCCAGCAGCCGCTGCGACTCGACCCGCGCGAGCGCCGCGTTGGCCAGCTCGACCTGGTTCTGGGCCAGCTGGAGGTCCGCGCGCCGCGCGCGCACCTCGGCCTCGCGGATCGCGCTGCCGGGGGCGGCCTCGAGGCGGCGTTCCGACTCGGCCAGGCGGCGCTCGGCGGTGGCAACCTCGCGCTCGGCGGCCTCGAGCGCGCGCTTCGCCTGGAACTCGCGGTCGCCGAGCAGCGCGCGGGTCGCCTCGGTGGACCCCGCGTCGAGGGCCAGGTTCTCGCGCACCCGCTGCACGGTGTCCTCGAGCAGCCGCTCGTCCTGGCGCTGCACTGCGAGCTTGCGCTCCAGGTTGGCGAGCTCGCCTCGGGCCACCTCGAGCTGCGCGCGCGCGAGGCGGCTCTCGATCTCGGCGCTGCGCACGGCGAGCGCGAGGCGCGCGGCCTCCGGCTCGTCGGCCGCCCGCTCGGCCGCCTCGGCCTGGCGGCGCCGTGCGCGCTCCGCCTCCTCCAGGGACTGCTCCGCGGCGGCCCGTGCCTGCTGCGCGGCCTCGAGCGCGGCCTCGACGGTGCGGGTGCGCTCGCGCTGTGCGTCGCGCGCGTCTGCCAGCGCGTCGAGCACCGCGAGCAGGTAGGGCGGGTCCTGCGCGAGCTGGCCGGAGGGGCCGGACGCCAGGCGCTGCTCGGCCTCCTGCTCCCGCTCGCGCAGGGCCCGCTCGCTGCGCACCACCTCGAGCTGCCGCAGATAGGTGCGCTCGAGCGCCTGGAGCCGCTCGAGCTGCTGGCTCGCCTCCGGCGCCGCGGCGCCCTCTTCGAGCTGCTGCTCGAGGGCGCCGATCTCCGCGCGCACGGCCTCTCGCTCGGCCTCGATCGCGGCGAGCGGCTCCGCGGGCGGGGACGTCGGGGTCGCGCCCTCGTGCTCGGTGCCCAGCGCGGGCAACCCCGGGCTCACGAGCAGCGCAGCGAAGATCGCGGCGAGAAGACGGGTCCGGCGCGCGGGCATGACGGCCCGGATGGTAGGGAGTCGCGAATGCCCTGGCCGGCTCTGCGGAGCCACCTGCGAGGCCGATGCGCCACCCGGGGCCTACCCTCCGCGCAGCGTCGATCGCGCCGAGCGGTGGGAGCTCGCCCTCGAGCGCTTCCGCAGGGCACGCCAGAGGAAGGGGCGCTCGTGAGCGGAGCCAACCGCAACGAGGACCCGCTCCGTCTCGGCGTCTCGTCCTGCCTGCTCGGCAACGAAGTCCGCTTCGACTCGGGCCACAAGCGTACGCGCCGGCCGTTCGATCGATGATAGCTCGACGGACACGGTCTTTGGGCTAGAACTCGTGCATGCGCAAGGCGACGGCCCAGGCCGTCCTCTCGATCCCGGTGATCCTGCTGATCGCGGCCGCCGTCGGCTGGGCGGGGAGCGAGGGCGGGCGGCGGGTCGCAGGGCTCCCGGTCTTTGCCCTGTGCGGGATCCTCTGCTTCGCGCTCAACTGGCTCGTCTTCGTGCATGCCTACGCCGCCCAGACCGAGCGCTATTTCGACCTCACGGGCAGTCTCACCTACCTCTCGGTCGTCGCCTGCGCCGTCGCCCTGGGAGGCCGCGATCCCCGGGCGCTCCTGCTCGCGCTGCTGGTCGGCGTCTGGGCGCTGCGGCTCGGGACCTTCCTCTTCCGGCGCATCCGCCGCGAAGGCGCCGACCGCCGCTTCGATGCCCTCAAGCCGGACTTCGCGCGCTTCCTCCTGACCTGGACGCTCCAGGGTCTCTGGGTCTTTCTCACCGTCTCGTGTGCGCTCGCAGCGATGACGGCAGCGGCTGCCCAGCCCCTCGGCGCGCTGGCCGCGCTCGGCGCGGCGGTCTGGGCTTCGGGCTTTGCAGTCGAAGCCCTCGCCGACCGTCAGAAGGCCGTCTTCCGGGCCGATCCGGCCAATCGCGACCGCTTCATCACCACGGGCCTGTGGGCCTGGTCGCGCCACCCCAACTACTGCGGCGAGATCCTGATCTGGATCGGCGTCGCGCTGATCGCCCTCCCGGCGCTCTCGGGCTGGTCGCTCGTGACCCTGATCTCCCCGGTCTTCGTCTACATCCTGCTGACGCGCATCAGCGGACTCCCGCTGCTCGAAGAGCGCTCGGACGCGAAGTGGGGCGACGACCCCGAGTACCGGGCCTACAAGGCGCGCACGCCCGTCCTGTGGCTCCGACCGCCGGCCGCGACTTGAGCGGCGCATCCGTCCGCCACCCGCCGCTTCGCCTCGTCCGGTACGCCCTGCCCTCCCTGGTGAGCTCGGTGGCCGCCCTGCCCCTGGTGCTCTTCGTGCCTGCCTTCTACGCCGACGACCTCGGCGTGCCACTGGCCGCCGTCGGCGTGGCCCTCGCCGCCTCGCGCCTCCTCGACGTCGTCACCGATCCGCTGATCGGAATCGCCAGCGACCGCCTCCGGCTGGGCTGGGGGCGCCGCAAGCCCTGGATCGTGCTCGGCACGCCGGTCTTCGCCGTGGCGCTGTGGCAGCTCTTCGTACCCGGCGGTACGGCGAGCACGGCCAGCCTGCTCGGCTGGTCGGCGCTCCTCTACCTCGGCTTCACGATGATCGACCTGCCTCACAAGGCATGGGGCGCCGAGCTCTCGCCCGACTACGACGAGCGCTCGCGCATCACGAGCTGGCGCGAGGGCCTTTCGACCGCCGGCCAGGTGGCGCTGCTCGCCGCCCTGGTCGTCTGGGGCGCACGCGGCGTGAGCGATGCGGCAAGCCAGCTGCGGGGCATCGCGCTCGTGGTCGTGATCGCGCTGCCGCTGCTGGTCGCTGCGGCCGTGCTCACGGTCCCGGAGGGTCGCCGCGAGGGCTTCGTCCACGAGCGTCGCAGCCTCTTCGCGGGCCTGCGCCTGGTGGCCGCCAACCCCGCCTTCCGCCGCATGATCGGCTGCGTCGTCTTCTTCGTGTCGGGGATTGCGATCCAGGGCACCCTGCATCGCCTCGTTCTCGCCGACGTGATGCGCGACGAGGCGCGCTTCCCGCTGATGCTGCTGGTCGAGAATCTCGCCACCCTCGCCGCGGTTCCGCTGTGGCTACGCATCTCGCTGGGAACCGGGAAGCACCGCGCGCTCACCGCGGCCGCCCTGTGGCTCGCGGTCTTCAGCGTGCCGCTCGTCTTCCTGCGCGAGGGCGACACCACCACGCTGATCGCCCTCATCGCGATCCGCGGCTCGAGCTTCGCCTCCATTCTCTTCCTCGCGAACTCCATCGCCGCGGACGTGATCGACCTGGACACGTTGGCCTCCGGCGAGCAGCGCTCGGGGCTCTACTTCGCGGTCTGGGGCATGACGACCAAGCTCTCCCTAGCCCTCGGGGTCCTGCTCGGCACCGCGCTGCCCGCCGCCTTCGGCTACGACCCGGCGGCGGAGATCACGGCCCCGGCCGTGCAGGCGCGCCTGATGGCGATCTACGGCGGGGTGCCCGCGCTGCTGATGGCGGTCGGCGCCCTCTTCCTGCGCGGCTTCCCGGTCACCCGTGAGCGCCACGCCGCGGTGCGCGCGGAGCTCGCGAGGCGCGCCGCTGGCTAGCTGTCTGACTTCGTTCGGCTTCGCCTCACTGCGCGCGCCCTCCGGGCGCTTGCAGGGGGCTTCTACTTCAGCCCGTGTCGACCACGCTCAGCGCTTCGTCTCGAGATCGAACTCCGGCGGTCCGACGCTCACGATGCCGAGGTCTCCGTCGACCGTGAGCCAATCGCCGTCGCGCACCTGTTCGACGGCCGCGGCCAACCCGTTGACGCACGGAATGCCGAGCTCGCGCGCGATGATGGCCCCGTGGATCAGCATCCCGCCCCGCCGCTCGACGATGGCGCTCGCGAGCGGAACCAGCTGGGTCATCGTCGGCTGGATCGCGTCGCAGACGAGCACCTCGCCATCCCGGAACCGTCCCAGGTCATCCGCTCCGCGGATGCGGCGGGCGCGGCCCGTCGCCAGGCCGGGTCCCGCGGGCTGACCCACGAGCTGCCGAGGCGATCCCGAGGCGGCGGAGGCCGGCGTCGGCGGGGTCGGGCGCGTCCTCGCTCCGATCGCGAACCGCTCCTCCGAGGGCTCGCGCAGCGCCCTCGAGACGATCGGCGCGAGCTCCGCCTCGACCGGAGGCTCGCCTTCGAGCCGGCCGGCACGCCGCAGGCGCTCGAGTCCAAGGCCTACGGCGCGCAGGAGCTGGCTCTCGACCCGGCCCAGCAGCAGGTTGTCATCGTCGCGCAGGCGCCAGCTCACCCGGGCGATGCGCAGAACCTCGCGGGCCTCGTCGTGCCGAGCGGGACCGACGGCATCGAGCAGGCGCCGCTCGAGCTCGCGCGCCACGGCCTCGTCCGCCCGAGCGGCCGGCTCGGCCGGCGGCCGTTCCGCAAGCGCCATCACGAGACGAAGCAGCAGGTCCATGCGATCGGACAGGCGCTCGCCTTCGTAGCAGACGTCCAGCTCGCCGGAGAGCAGCTCGTCGCAGGCTTCGACGAACGCGCGACCGTCGGCGCGCTCGAGCGCAGCCCGCTGCTCCGCCCTGCCTTCGAGCCGCACCGCCTCCTCGAGCCCGCGGCGCAGCTCGGCGTGGGCGCGCACCCGAGCCGCCAGTGCGAGGATGCGCTCGTTGCGCACGGACGCCGCCAGGGTCTCCCCCCGCAGCAGGCCGACGAACTCGTACGGATCGCCCGGGCGAACGGCTTCCTCGTAGTAGCTCCCGAGCTGGCGCACCCCGTGGGCGAGCGGGATGAACTCGTCCCAGTAGGTCTGTCGCCAGCGCTCGAAGGCGGCGCGGCGCTCGTCGATCGCGCGGGCCAGCCCGACGTCGTCGCAGCGCTCCAGATCCGCCGCGGCGAGCCGCTCGCTCTCGCGGGAGAGCGCTGGGATCAGCTCGTGCTCGACGCGATCGCAGAGCCGCGCGAGCTGCGCCGCGCCCGGTCGGAGCGACAGATACCACGCGCGCGGGTCGTCCTCCGCCGACGCAAGCGAGGTGATCGGACGCGCCTGGAGCAGGGCCAGCGTCGTGGCACGACCCGTCCACTCGAGGTCCGGCGCCCAGCCGAAGAGCGCCTCGACCTCGAGCAGGGTCCGCATCAGGGTCGCGAGGTCGCCCGCCTCGAGAAGCGGCTCGGGCTCCCCCGGCGCGCCGCGGCGGCCCGGGCGCCACTCGAGGACCGAACCGCTCGGACGCGACAGCGTCCAGCGGTCCGGATCCACCGCGCCGTCCACGAGATCGCTGCAACCTCCGGGCACCGCCTCGACGATCGCCCGGTCCCGCCCGGACGCCCGCGGGTCCCGCGCGAAGGCGACTCCGGAGCGATCCGACCGGATCATCGGCTGGACGAGCACCGCCATGGCGCTGCGGGTGGGATCGAGCGCGAGCTCGCGTCGATAGAGCAAGGCGGCGTCCGACCAGAGCGAGGCCCAGACCACGCGCACCGCGTCGAGGACGGCCTCGCTGCCCGCGAGGTCGACCCGGGACTCGTGCAGCCCTGCGAAGGAGCACCCCTCCGCGTCCTCCGCCGGCGCCGAAGACCGTACGGCCCAGCGCGTCTCCGACGCGTCCTTCGCCAGTGCAGCGGACACCGTGTCCACCAGCTCCACGGGCAGCGGGGCAGCGAGAAAGGCCGAGCGGATGCGCAACGCCGCGTCCCAGATCTCCTCCCAGCGCATCTCGTCGAGGGGCTTGCGGCCGAGCTCCATCCGGATCACCGGCGCGAGGCGATTGCGCTCGAGGAAGCTGTGGTACGCCTCGGTCGTAATGCAGAAGCCCTCGGGCGTGTGGAAGCCCGCCTTCGCGAGCTGGGCCAGGCGCTGCGCCTTCCCACCGATCAGGGCCGTGCCGAGGTCGGCCATCTCCCGGAGCGGAATCAGCCAGGGGCAGCTGGGATCCACTGGCGGACCTCCTGGAAACGCTCGACGTGGAAGAAGCGCGCGACGTCGATGCGGAACAGCGCCGTGGAGGGTGCGGCCAGGAAGGCCTGCAGGTAGGAATGGCGTTCGAGCAGGCACTGCGTCCAGCGCTCGAAGCTCGCACCTGGCTCGAGGCGCACCGCCCGTCCCGTCGCCGTCACGGCCTCGATCCGGGTCATGTCCTCTGCGAACTTCGGACGGTTGTCGACCACCAGCGCGACCCGATCGCAGGCCGAGAGCAGCTGGAACTTCCGGGTCGTGATCGGCGTCGCGAAGGCGGCGGCCGAGAGGTCCGGCGCGAACGCGAACGCCACGAGCGAGCCGTACGGCTGCTCGCGGCCCTGCGTGCAGAGCACGCCGTAGAGCTCCCCTTCGACCAGCGCGCGGATCCGCTCCGGAAGCGGCAGGCCAGTCTCGGGCTGCTCGGCGCGGGATGCCTCGGGTCCCAGGGCGGGCTCGTCGATCCGGCTCATGCTGCTCGCTCACCGTGCGGGATCAGCCCGCCACCTGCTGCGAGCATAGCCGCCGGATCGGGCTCCTCGCTGCGACCACCTTTCGAGATGGACCGAAGACGTGTGAGGATGATCTTCCCTAGTGGATGGAAGACCCGCCCTGGGAGAGTGCGCGGCAGGAGCCTCCGCAAGCGCCCGCAGGGCGCGCGCAGTGAGGCGCAGCCGAACGGAGTCCATCAGCTGGGCGCGGGAAGCTCGATCAGGATCTCGTTCCGGCGCAAGAACCAGGGCATGAAGGGCGGGTCGTAGCGCGCCCACACGGGCTCGCCGACCGACTCGAGGCCGCGCCGTTGGATCCACTCGAGCAGCCGTCGCTCGTGGGCCTCGTAGCGCGAGCGGCTCCAGAAACCCGTGTAGCGAATCGCCGCGACCGTGCGCGCCGGCTCTTCGCGGAGCCGAATCCGCCTGTCCGTCGGCTGCGGGAGGTCTTCGAGGGCGTATTTCGAGGGCATCACGAACGTGATGCGGTAGCGCTCGCCGACCTTCTCTTGTCCGACCGGCGCCGTCATCGCGATCGTCTCCGAAGCCGACCCCTGTCCGACCGGCGCCGTCATCGCGATCTTCTCCGAAGCCGGCCCCTGTCCGACCGGCGCCGTCATCGCGATCTTGCCCTCCTCTCGGTTCGCGCCGCCGATGTACGCGACCAGGCGACGGAATCCTTCGGTGCCGACGCGCTCGAAGTCGCCCTCGACGTAGGTCTCTGCCACCACGTGTGGCTCGATCCGCCGCAGCTCGACGTCGCCGTCCTGCTCGATCGTGCGGTAGGCGAGCTTCTCGATGGCCACGGCGTCCCCCGCAGCGGTGAGGAACCCGATCGCGAGAAGTAGCGAGGCAGAGGCCACGGCGCGTGAGATGGAGGGCACCATTACTCCAGGTGACTGCGCAGCATCCAGGCGTTCTTCTCGTGAACGTCGATGCGCCGGGTGCCGAGATCGGCGCTCGCCTGGTCGCCGGTCGCCTCGGCGGCCTCCACCACGCGCTTGGCGCTGCCAACGACCGCGGCCTGGTCCGCAACCAGATCCTCGATCATCTCGATGGCCGTGGGGCTGCCGGTGGCCTCCTTGACGGCCGCGAGCTTGGCGAATTCAGCGAAGCTGCCGGGAGCCCGAGCGCCCAGCGAGCGGATGCGCTCGGCGATCTCGTCCACCGCCAGGGCGAGATCGGTGTACTCCGTCTCGAACAGATTGTGGAGCGTCGTGAACATGGGCCCCGTGACGTTCCAGTGGTAGTTGTGCGTCTTGAGGTAGAGCGTATAGCTGTCTGCCAGCAGACCGGACAGCGCTTGGATCACGTTTTCGTTGTCGCTCATTTCGACTCCTTTCGAAGCTCGGCGGCCAAGGTGATCGATCGAAGGAGATCGTGTCGTCTCCGCTTCGAACATGCCGCATTCAGGCGTATTGTAAAGATATTTTATGGACAAAACTTTGACAGATACGGCCGTACTCTGAAAACTCTCATATAATCGGTGAGTTGATGACGGCAGTTGCGTGTCGAGAGTCGTTCGTTTTCGATGGTGAAGCTCGTCGGAGAGTGGAGCGATCGCCTCCGTAGTCGCGAGTCGAGCTGGCCACGCCGGGTGTGGCGCAGTTCCAACTCACGTCGGACGGTTCATTGGATCGCTTCGAGGCCCAAGGGCCGCCAACAGATCGTCGATCATGCGGAGGGTCAGGCCCCACACGGTCCGATCCGCGTAGCGGCAGCACTCGAAGCGGAGCGGAATCCCCAGGAGCGCCCGCACGAACTGCTCGCGCCGACGCGGATCTGCGAATCGTGCCAGTGGCACCCAGAGCGACTCCTGGACCTCCGGGCCGGTCCGCAGCGCGGGGGCGCCGGTGAGCTCGAAGACGAAGGGCACGATTGCCATCGGCAGGGGCCGCAGGTGAGCGACGGACAGGACGTGGGAGAGCTCACCGATCGGACGAGCGTCGCGTCCGAGGTCGAGGCCGAGTTCTTCGGAGGTCTCGCGGAGCGCAGCCTCGTAGGGCCCCAGGTCGCTCGCCGAGACGAGGCCGCCGGGGAACGCCATGTCGCCGGACCACGGATCGCCGCGTCGCTCGGCTCGGCGGATGAGCAGCAGCTCGGGACCCGTGTCGGAATCACGGAGCACCGCGGCGACGGCGGCGTGTCGCATGAGCCGCTCGCCGAGGATCGGCCTGGCCGGACGCGCAGCAAGCGCCGTGCGGATCTCCGGGAGTGTCGGACCGATCACCCACGACAGGTACACGAGCGCGGGTGGGGCTTCCACCGACACGGCGCGAACCGGGAATCGAGTGGGTATCCGATATGCCATCGTTGCATACTCGTAGACATGGATATCCGCGATCTCGAAGAGTTCCTCGCCGTCCTCGAGCACGGAAGCATCCTCGGCGCGGCCGAGCAGCGAGGCGTGGCCCAGCCTGCGCTCAGCCGTCGGATGCGCGCTCTGGAGCGGTCTCTCGGCGTGCAGCTCCTCACACGAAGCAGCCAGGGAGTCAACCCGACGGTCTATGGCTCGCTGCTCGAGCGGCACGCGCGACTCGTCCTTCGAGACCGGCAACAAGCCCTCGACGAGCTGCAGTCGCTTCGAGATGGAGTCCGGGGACATGCGCGTGTGGGCGTGGCGCCCGCTCTCTCCAGCCTGTTGCCAGGTGCGATCGAACGCCTCTCCAGAGACCGATCCGGTCTCACGTTCACGGTCGTGGAGGGAACCTACGATGCGTTGGTTCGAGACCTTCGTGCTGGCGAAATCGACGGGGCCTTCTCTCTCCTCGTACCCGGCGAGCCGCACGATGGCCTCACGGTGCACCGACTGGTCGAAGACCCGGTTCTCGTCTTCTGCAACCCGGACCATCGCTTGCGGAGAAGACGCAAGGTGCCCTTCGCGGCTCTTGCCGAGGAGCGCTGGGCGCTCATCAGTCGGCCTCGCTCCATCGTCGAGATGTTTCGAAGCGTCGCCGCTTCGCGCGGGATCGACACCCCGCGAATCTGCGTCGAGACGGATTCACTGGACTTGCTCAAGTCGCTGGTCTCGCGCGGGACCTTCCTGACCGCCTTGCCTCGCGGAGCGATGGGACCAGAGCTCGAGCAGGGCCGGATCGCGACCCTGGCGATCGACGGTTTGCCGACTCTGGCGGCCGGCTTCATTCATCGCCAGGAGGTGTTGCCACCCGCCGTCGGATTGCTCCTCGACGAAGTCGTCTCGTCGTCCGGCTCGTGATCGGGAGACCAGCACGCAGAGGATATGCGCTTTGCGCATACCCAAGTCCCAGATCGCTCTAGCGAAGACATACCGGGCGCGGCATCGTGCTGCCATCGAAGGAGGGACTCGAATGGCACAGCCCATGAACGACGCCAGGAGCCGACGCGACTTCGTGCGACGCAATCATACCTGCGTCGTCTCCTATTCACGCAAGACCGCTCCGCCTTCGATGTCCATCGTCCACTACGCAATGGACGGTGAGGACATCGTCTTCCTCACGATGGCGGAGCGTCAGAAGGCGAAAGCGGTCAAGCGACTCGGCCAGCTTTCCGCCTGCGTCCTCGCCGGGGAGCCGGGCGGCCTCTCCTGGCCTCCCGAGTATCTCGTCGTCGACGGCACGGCCCGATTGTCCACCGACATGGATGACGTGATGGACGTAGCCGCCAAGATCATCCCGATCATGACCGGGAAGCCACTCCCCGAGGCGGCCTTTCCGGGGGTCCGCAAAGTCATGGAGCGCGAGAAGAGAGTCGTCGTCCGCATCACACCCGAGTCGACCTTCCACTCGCCCTCGGTGCACGACGTCGAAGACGCCGACCCCGATTCCGACCAGCCCCTCCACGGGCTGGGCGCTCGTGTCCCCTGGCGAGAGGCCTAGCGGCGTCGGCTGGGGCCGGTGGGATCGTTCGCCCGGCTACGTTCGCGCTGGGGACGCCCGGCTCACGCCGTGAAGGTGAACTTCCCCTGGTCGAGCACGACACCGCCCGGCGTCGAGGTGGTGAAGACCGCCTCGTTGCCGTCGACCCACATCTTGACGGTGAGCGCCTCGCCCGGCAGCACCGGCTTCGAGAAGCGGCCCGACATCGCCCGGAAGCGCCCCGGGTCGGAGCCGCAGAGCGTGTGCAGCAGCGCGCGGCCCGTGAAGCCGTAGGTGCACAGCCCGTGCAGGATCGGCGTGTCGAAGCCCGCGAGCTTGGCGAACTCCGGGTCCGAGTGCAGCGGGTTGCGGTCGCCCGAGAGCCGGTAGATCAGCGCCTGCTCCGGCTTGGTCTGGTAGGTGACCTCGTGGTCGGGCGCGCGGTCGGGGGGGACGTTCTTCGGGCCCGACGGGCCGCGCTCGCCGCCGAAGCCGCCCTCGCCGCGGATGAAGGCGGACATCCGGGTGGTGAAGCGCGGCTCGCCGGTCTCGGCGTCGTGGGACTCGCAGTCCATCACGACCAGGGCGCCCTTGCCCTTGTCGTAGATCGCCGACACCCGGCCCTTGGTCGAGACCTTGCCGTCGGGCGGGATCGGGCCGTGCACCTCGATCGCCTGCTCGCCGTGCACCAGCATCGCGGGGTTGAAGGAGCCGATCTTGTCGAAGGGGATGCCGCCCATGCCCACGATCACGGCGAAGGTCGGCAGCACCTGCTGGTTCTTCTCGGTGCTGAACGCGAGCTCGTCGGTCCCCGAGCCGACGCCCAGCGCGTAGAGCAGCGCGTCCTTGGAGTCCCAGCTGCGCTCGACGGGTCCGCCCTCGGCGCCCACGGCGTTCGGATCGATCGGCATGTCCTTCCTCCAGAAGCCTCGATTGAGCGACCGACGATAGCAGCGCGGACGTCGCGCTTCAGCCCGGCGGGCGGGCGGGCGCGCCGCCGGGAGCGGACACGCGATACACGGTCGGGCGGGTGGCGCCCTCCTCCAGCTCCGGCTCGGTGCGCGCCGCGTAGCTCGCGAGCGCGACCAGCTCGCGCCGCGGCAGGCCCGGTCGACCGGGATCGCTCACCAGCACCAGCGGCAGCCGCCGCCCCGCGGCGACCAGCCAGGCGGCGTTGCCGGGCTCGTAGCAGACGTCGGCCGCCAGCAGCAGGTCGACGTCCGCCAGCGGCGGCAGCGCATCCGTCACCGCGAGCGACACGCCGTTGCGTCGGGCGTTGCGGAGCATGGCGGCGCGCGCCGCCGCGTCCCGGTCGCAGCCCACGACCCGGCGCGCCCCCGCACGCGCCGCGGCAATGGCGGCGATGCCCGAGCCGGCGCCGAAGTCGAGCACGCGCCGCCCGCGCACCACCTCGGGGTGGTCGAGCAGCCAGCGCGCCAGCGCCTGCCCGCTGGCCCAGCCGAACGCCCACCAGGGCGGCTCCTCGCCCGGGGCGAGACGCGGGTCGGCGTCGAGGTCGAAGCCGGGCGCCAGCAGCTCGAGCCGGATCTCGGGGCACAGCGCCGGCGCGCGCGCCTCGAGCGCGAGCGGGATCACCGCCGCGCCACGCGCCCGAAGCGCCGCAGCAGCGCCAGCAGGACGAGTGCGTGGGCCGCGAGCCCACCGAGCAGCCAGAGCGCGAAGCCGAGCCCGTCGCTGGCCGGCGCCAGCAGCGCCTTCAACGGCCAGTAGCTGGGCAGGAACGCCGCGAGGTACTGCCACGGGGGCGCGACGAACCAGGCGGCGATCGGCACGAGCTGGAGGCCGCTCGCGGCCTTCATGAAGGCGAAGCCCTGCACCTTGTTGGTCGCGACGGCCGACATCGCGAGCGCGAAGATCGGCGCCCCGAGCGCTGCCATCAGGGCCACGGCCAGAGCCCGGTGCGGGGCGACCTCGAAGAGGCCCAGGAACGGCATCGAGAGCAGCGACAGCGCGGTGCAGAGCATCAGCGGCACGCCGATCCGGTAGACGAGATAGGCCTCGAGCGAGAGCGGCGTCACCAGCAGCGCGCGCAGCGTGTCGTCGTCGCGCTCGTCGAGCAGCCGGAAGCCCACGACCTGGCCCACGATCATCGGCACGAACAGGACGACGAAGTAGGCGAACACGAGCGGGTGGTACGGGGTGAAGTCGAAGGCGAAGGTGCGCAGCAGCCAGCCGTCGAGCGCCGGAACGCCCCAGCGCAGGCCCGCCGCGGCAGCGACCGGCAGGGCGAGCAGCCACCAGAGGAACGACTCGCGCCCGATGCTGCGCAGGTCGATCGGGCCCAGGGCGCGCAGGACGGCGGGCAGCGCCATCTAGACGGCTCCCGGAGCACGCCGGGCGAAGCTCCCCAGCGCCGAGCGCGCGGCGATTCCGAGGCCCGCGATCCAGACGACCGGGTAGAGCAGCGCGTAGGCCAGCGTGGCCGCCGGCGCCGGCGCGAGCGAGGCCTCCAGCAGCTCCAGCAGCGCCTGGGTCGGCCAGAGCCGGAACCAGGCGCTCTCCCACAGCCCGAAGTAGTCGAGCAGCGGCGCGGACAGGACAAACAGCCAGCCCGCCGACGGGATCAGGAAGTCGGTGACCGACTCGTAGCGCGTGGCCACCAGGAAGCCGATCAGCGTGTAGAGCACGCTCGCCAGCACCATCCCCAGCAGGAGCGGCGCCCAGGCGATGCCGCCGACGCGGGCGAACGCGACGATCGCGAGCGTCTCGAGGGTCGCCAGCAAGGTGAGCGTGGCGGTCTTCGAGAGCAGGTACTCCTCGCGCCGTAGCGGCGTGGCGCGCAGCGCCAGCAAGGACCCCTCGCCCCTCTCGAAGAACACCAGCCCGGCGACGAAGTAGAAGGTGGTCGTGATCAGGTTCGTGAGCGCGAACGGCGGGACCACGCGGGCGTGCTCCCCGACCGGCACCAGCATCAGCAGGACCAGGAAGAAGCCGGCCGTGAACGCGCCGGCCAGGAAGAAGCCCTGGCGCCACTGGAGGCGCACGTCGTGGACGAGCGTGGCGGCGAGCCGGCTCACGTGAGGCTCCGACCGGTGACGTCGATGAAGACCTGCTCGAGGCTGGTCTCCTGGGTGTGGATCGTCTCGATCTCGCGCTCGCGCAGCAGGGCGGCGAACTCGGCATCGCGCCCCAGACCGGCCAGCTCGAAGTCGCGGGTGTAGAGCCGGCCGTCGTCGCGGTACTCGACGCGCACGCTGCGGCGGCCGTGGCGGAGCTTCAGCTCACGCGGCGAGTCGATCGTCGCGAGCGACCCGTCCACCATGAAGGCCACGCGGTCGCAGAGCTGGTCGGCGGCCGCCATGTCGTGGGTGGTCAGGAACACGGTGCAGCCGGCCTCGCGGGCCGCGCGGATCTCGTCCTTCACCCGCTGCGCGTTCACCGGGTCGAGCCCGGCCGTGGGCTCGTCGAGGAACAGCAGGCGCGGGCGGTTGAGCAGCGCGCGCGCGAAGCCGAGGCGCACCTTCATCCCCTTCGAGAACTGCCCGACGCGCACGTTGCCGTCCGCCTGCAGGCCGACGCGCTCGAGCAGCGCCTCGGGCGCCTCGGTGGCCCCCGCGTACAGCGACGCGAAGTAGCGCAGGTTCTCGCGCGCGGTGAGCTTCTGAAACAGGTTGGGCACCTCGAACGACACGCCGACCTCCTCGTAGTAGTCGGGGGCCAGGCCGCGCAGGTCGCGATCGAGCACGCGGGCCTCGCCGGCGAACTCGGGGAGCAGCCCGATCAGCACCTTCTGCGTGGTGCTCTTGCCCGCGCCGCTCGGCCCGAGGAAGCCGAAGATCTCCCCGCGCGCGACCTCGAAGTCGATCCCGCACACCGTCGCGGCGTCGGCACCGGGGTAGGTGAAGCGCAGGCTGCGGACGCGGATCACGCTCCGCATGGTAGCCGCCGGCGGCCGGAGGCTCAGGCGCGGGCGCGCACCGCGTGCCGTGACCCGACCCAGCGGCGGAAGCCGCGGGTCGGGAAGAAGGCCAGGACCAGCGTGGTGGCGGTGACCACGCCGAGCGCCGAGGTGAGGGCGAGCGTGGCGACGATGATCGGGCGGCCGGCCTCGGGCAGCCAGTGCGTCGCGGTGCCGGTCACCGACCAGTACCAGATCCGCGCGAGCGGATCACTGGCGCCCAGGAGGAAGAGCGCGGCGGCCCAGAGACCCAGCAGCAGGAAGCGATTGACCACGAGCGGATCGGCCAGGCCGAGCCGCATCCGGCGGCGCTGGAGCGCGTGGTAGCGGAGCGACTCGAAGCCCATCCACAGCAGCGCCCCGCTGCGCGCCAGCCAGCCGAGCCAGTAGATCCAGCCGTTGAGCACCCGGACCGCGAAGCCCTCGGTGAGGCCGAAGCCCGCGAACGAGGCCACGAGCGCGGAGACGGCGCCCCTGACCAGGGCGCGCGCCCAGCGGGCGCCGGGCCGGAACGTGTGCCACGTGAAGGCGTAGACACAGCCGAGCCCGAGGCTGCCGGTGGCGAGCTGGGCGGCGTGCAGCGGGCGCAGCCAGGGGTCGGGCAGCGCGAGCCGCGGATCGGCCCAACCCATGTAGACGATCGACCCGAACACCGTGGCGCCGAAGTGGCCCACCAGGAAGAAGACGCCGAGCAGACGCTCGGGGCCGCCGGTGCGCGCGCCGAGCCGCAGCAGGCGCACGCCGAGCACGACGCACAGCAGCGCGTTCAGCCCGGTGACGAGCCCCCCGACGACGTCCATCGCCCCTCCCCGGCGACACGCGGTGTCTCCCGAAGGGCGTATCGGACCGGGGCCGGGGCGCCTTGATCCGGCTCCGGCATCGGTGGGCGGACGGCGCTGCCGGGCCCGAGCGGCAGAGCGGTATGCTGCGGCGACCAGCGAGGAGACGAACGTGACATCGCGCGCATCGGGCCACGTCGAACGACTGGCGACGGCACTGCTGGCGCTCTGCCTGGGCGCATGCGCCAGTCGCGCCCCGGAGCCGGTCGTGGCCGCCGCCACGGGGAACCCGTGGTTCGACGCGGGACGCGCGGCCGTCGCCGCGGCGCGCGCCCGCCCCGCGCGGAGCGGCCCCGCCCGCAACGCCATCGTGTTCATCGGAGACGGCATGGGCGTGGCGACGGTGACCGCCGCCCGCATCTTCGAGGGCCAGCTGCGCGGCGAGCCGGGCGAGGAGAACCTGCTGTCGTTCGAGCGGCTCCCCCACGTCGCGCTGGCGAAGACCTACAACACCAATCTCCAGGTGCCCGACTCGGCGGGCTCCATGACGGCGATGATGTCGGGCGTGAAGACGCTCGTCGGCGTGCTGGGCGTCGACGAGACCGTGACCCCGGGCGACTACCGCAGCGTCGCCACGAGCCGCGTGCCGACACTCTTCGAGGAGGCCGAGCGCCGCGGGCTCGCGACCGGCATCGTCACCACCACCACCATCACGCACGCCACGCCGGCCGCCTGCTACGCCCACGCGCCGCACCGCCGCTGGGAGGACGACGGCGAGCTCCCCGACGACGCCCGCGAGGCCGGCTTCCCGGACCTCGCACGCCAGCTCGTCGAGTTCGACGCGGGCAACGGCATCGAGGTCGCGCTCGGCGGCGGGCGCGAGCACTTCCTGCCCCGCGAGACCGCCGACCCCGAGCATGCCGACGCCACCGGCAAGCGGCGCGACGGCCGCGACCTCCTCGCCGCCTGGCGCGAGCGCTTCCCGAACGGCGCCACCGTATGGAACCGCTCGCAGCTCGCGGCGATCGACCCCGAGCGCACGGGGCACCTGCTGGGCCTGTTCGAGCCCTCGCACATGAACTTCGAGGTGGACCGCCCCGGCGACCCGGCCGGCGAGCCCTCGCTGTCGGAGATGACGGCGCGCGCCCTCGACCTGCTCGAGGGTCATCCGGGCGGGTTCCTGCTGATGGTCGAGGCGGGCCGCATCGACCACGCCCATCACCAGAACAACGCCCACCGCGCGCTGGTCGAGGCGGTCGAGCTGTCGAACGCCGTGCGCCTGGCGCTCGAGCGCACCAGCCGGGACGACACCCTGGTGGTCGTCACGGCCGACCACAGCCATGTGATGACCTTCGCCGGCTACCCGAAGCGCGGCAACGACATCCTGGGGCTGGTCGTCTCGCTCGACGCGCGGGGCCAGCCGGGCGAAGAGCCGGCGCGCGACCTGCTCGGGCTGCCGTACACCACGCTCGGCTACGCGAACGGGCCCGGCTACCCCGGCGCCACCGATCTGCAGCCGGAGGGCCCGAAGCGCTTCCCCCACCGGCCGGGCCGCGCCACGGCGGCGGGCGGGCGGCCGGACCTCTCGGCGGTCGACACCACCGACCCGGACTACCTGCAGGAGACCGCCGTGCCGCTGCGCTCCGAGACCCACGGCGGCGAGGACGTTCCCATCTATGCCGGCGGTCCGGGCGCGGAGCTCTTCCACGGTGTCCAGGAACAGAGCTACGTCTACCACGCCATCCGCGCCGCCCTGGGCTGGGACTAAGCTGGTGGACTTCGCTCGCCTGCGGCTCGCTGCGCGCTCCGCCGCTGCGCGGCTCCTTCCTCGGCGCTCGTTGCCGGGCGGATGCGGCCTCGTGGACCCTCCAGGTCACCTCGCAGGCGGGGCCGGGCACCCACGGCAGATGGCCGAATCGATGACCCATCCCGAGGCGGCCGCGTGGCTGAAGCAGGTGCGCGGGCGCGCCTACCGCAACCGCCGCGAGCCGGACGGCCCCCGCGGCTGGGTCGCGGTGGTCGTGGTGCCCGGACCTCCGGGCCGTGACGGCCGGCTGGTCGTGGGCATCGGTCCGTCGCTGGTGCGCGCCACCGAGGCGGTGCGCCGCGCCTGGGACGGCATCTGGGAGAGCTTCGGCCCGCACCACTGAGGCCGCCGCGGCCCGCCCGGAGCCCAGGGTTCCACCCCCTTGACCGCGAGGCCGCCCCCGCCAACACTCCCCTTCGGGAGTGAGACTCGGTGTCCCAGAGCGGTGAGCCCGTGTCCGGCGCCCAGCGCGGCCTCGAGCCGCAGGGGCTGATCCATCTGGCGGACAACCTCGACGTGCTCCGCGCCCTGTCGGACGCGTCGATCGACCTGATCTACGTCGATCCGCCCTTCAACACCGGTCGGGAGCGCCGCTACACCCGGCTCCGGACCCGCCGCGAGCCGGGCGGCGACCGGCGCGGCTTCCAGGGCCGTCGCTACCGCACCACGCGCCTCGGCACGCTCTCGTTCGACGACGTCTTCGACGACTACCTCGCCTTCCTCGAGCCCCGGCTGATCGAGGCCGAGCGCGTGCTGGCGCGGCACGGCACGCTCTACTTCCACATCGACTACCGCGAGGTGCACTACTGCAAGGTGCTCCTCGACCGCATCTTCGGGCGCGACCGGTTCCTGAACGAGGTGATCTGGAGCTACGACTTCGGCGGCCGCTCGCGCCGCCGCTGGGCCCCGAAGCACGACAACATCCTGGTCTACGTCAAGGACCCGACGCAGTACGTGTTCAACGCGGACGACGTCGACCGCATCCCCTACCTCGCCCCCGGCCTCGTCGGCCGCGAGAAGGCGGCGCGCGGCAAGCTCCCGACCGACAGCTGGTGGGCCACGATCGTGCCGACCAACGGCAGGGAGCGCACCGGCTACCCCACGCAGAAGCCGCTCCAGATCCTGCGGCGCATCGTGCGCGCCTCGTCGAACCCCGGTGGCCGGGTGCTGGACTTCTTCGCGGGCAGCGGCACCACCGGCGCCGCGTGCCTGGAGCTGGACCGCCGCTTCGTCCTGGTGGACGACAGCCCCGAGGCGCTGCGCGTGATGGCGCGGCGCTTCGCGGGCGCGCCCGATCTGGCCTGGAAGGGCTTCGATCCGGATGCGGAGGGCCGCGCGGGGACCGGGCGCGGAGCGGGAGGCAGGCGATGATCCGGCGGCTGTACTCGACGTTGTTCTGGGCGTTCCTGACCGTGAGCTCGGTCCTGTTGTTTCCGGTCGCGGTGCTGATCTGGGCCGTGACGGCCCCCTTCGACCGCCGGCTGGTACTGCTGCACCGCTTCACCTGCTTCTGGGCGTCGCTCTACACCTGGATCAACCCGGTCTGGCCGGTGGCGCTGCGCGACCGCGACAAGATCGACCCGAACGAGACCTACGTGATGGTCGCCAATCACCTGTCCCTGCTGGACATCCTGGTGCTGTTCCGGCTGTTCGCGCACTTCAAGTGGGTGTCGAAGATCGAGAACTTCCGGATCCCGTTCATCGGCTGGAACATGCGCCTCAACCGCTACATCCCGCTGGTGCGCGGAGAGCGCGACAGCGTGATCCAGATGATGGCGGCCTGCGAGAAGACCCTCGCCGAGTGCAACTCGCTGATGATGTTCCCGGAGGGCACGCGCTCGCGGAACGGCGAGCTACAGCCCTTCAAGACGGGAGCCTTCGAGCTGGCGCTGAGCGCGCGCCGGCCGATCCTCCCGATCCTGATCGAGGGCACGGGGAACGCCCTGCCCAAGCGCGGCTTCGTGCTGCAGGGGCGCCACCCGATCCGGATCACGATTCTCGACCCCCTGCCCTTCTCGAGCTTCGAGGCGCTCTCGCCCAAGGAGCTCGCGGAGCAGACGCGCAACGTGTTCGCGGAGGAGATCGCGACGCGGCAGGCCCATTCGGTGGCCGGGAGCGGGCAGCCTGGGTAGCCTGGAAGAGCGACACCGTTCTCTCACCGAGAACGCCTACGACCTGATCGCGGAGGTCGATCTCCTCGGCCGCGTCTACTACGCGAGCCCCAACCACCGGACGGTGCTCGGGCACGCTTCCGAGGAGCTGGTGGGCACCAACGTGCTCCATTACCTCCACCCCCAGAGCCAGCCCGTCGTGGTCGAGGCGTTTGCGGCGATCGTCGAGCCGGGCACCGCCCGGCGGCTGGAGTTCCGCTTCCGCCATGGCGACGGGCGCTGGCGGTGGTTCGACGCCACCGGACGCTCGTTCCTGTCGCCCGACGGCGAGGTGCATGCGGTCATCATCTCGCGCGACGTCACCGAGCACAAGCGGGCGGCCGAGGAGCTGGCCCGGTCGCGGACGGAGCTGCACGCCCGCACCGAAGCGCTCAGCGTGATCCAGTCGATCGCCGAGGCGCTGTCGCGCACGCTCGAGCTCGACGAGGTGGCCGATACCGCCCTCCAGGAGCTGACGGCGTTCACCGGCTTCCCCTTCGCGACCTTCTACGAAGTCGAGGCGAAGGAAGGGGTGGCGCGCCTGCTGGCGTCGCGCGGCCTCGAGCCGGAGATGGTCGAGGCCGTGTCCGTCGTCCCGCTCGCCGACAGCCTGATCGGGCAGGCGAAGGAACGCGACGAGGTCGTCTCGGTCCAGGACCTGGCGAACGACCCGCGCACCTCCGAGGCGACCCGGCCGGCGCTGCAAAACCTCGGCCTCGGCACGGGCCTGATGGTGCCGGCGATCTTCCGCGGCGAGGTGCTGGGCATGATCGCGCTGGCCGGCACCGGCGAGCGCGACCTGTCCCTGCTCGACCGCGACACGCTGGCGGCCACGGGCCGCAGCGTCGGCGCCGCGCTCGCGAACGCGCGCTACGTCGAGCGCCTCGAGCGCGAGATCCGCGTGCGCGAGACGGCCGAGGCCGCGCTGCGCAGCTCGCGCGCCGATCTCGAGGCGCGCTCCGAGTCGCTCGCCATGCTGAACACCGTCGCCGACGCGCTCTACCGCTCGTTCGATCCGGGCACGGTGGCACGGCGGGCGGTGGACAGCGTGCGCGCCTGCACCGGCTTCTCCACCGTGGCGCTGTTCTCGATGAACGAGCGCGACCGGGAGCTGGCGTTGCTCGCGGAGACGGGCGCCGGCTCCGCGCTCCGCGACTCGCTCCGCCACTACGCGCAGCCCGACCCCGCCGAGGCCCTGCCGCGCGCCCGGTGCGTGGTGCCGCTCGCGGACCCGCGCTCCGACCCGCGGCTCGCGGCCCCGGTGCGCGCCGACCTCGAGGCGGCCGGCGTCTGCGGCGGCGCGCTGATCCCGCTGCTGTACCACGACGAGCCAGTCGGACTCCTGGCACTGTTCGCGCGCGACCCGGACGAGCTGAGCGCGCACGACGAGGAGACGCTGCTGTCGCTGGGCCGCACGGTCGCGGCCGCGCTGGCCAACGCGCGCTACGTCGAGCGGATCGAAGCGGAGACCCGGGCGCGCGAGGAGCTGCGCGAGCAGCTCCGACAGTCCCAGAAGATGGAGGCGATCGGACGGCTCGCGGGTGGCGTCGCGCACGACTTCAACAACATGCTCACCGTGATAAGCGGCTACGGCGAGCTGCTGCTCGACGACCTCGACCCGGCCGACCCGCGCCGCGAGGCCGCCGAGGAGATCCTGGTCGCCGCGCACCGGGCCAGCGCGCTCACCCGCCAGCTGCTCGTGTTCAGCCGCAAGCAGATCCGCCGACCGCTGCCGCTGTCGCTGAACGAGGTCGTCGACCGACTCGAGAAGATGCTGCGCCGGCTGATCGGCGAGGACGTCGAGCTGCTCGTGCGGCCGACTCCCGGCATCGGCTGGGTCCGCGCGGACCCCAGCCAGATCGAGCAGGTCGTGGTCAACCTCGCCGTGAATGCGCGCGACGCCATGCCGGAGGGCGGCCGCCTGGAGCTGCGCACCAGAGAGGTGGAGCTCGACGCCTCCCACGCGCGCACCCACCCGGACGTGGAGCCGGGCCGCTACGTGCGCCTGAGCGTCAGCGACACGGGTCGCGGCATGGACGCGGAGACCTGCGCGCGCATCTTCGAGCCCTTCTTCACGACCAAGGAGTCGGGCAAGGGCACCGGCCTCGGTCTCTCGACCGCGTACGGCATCGTGCGCCAGAGCGGCGGACACATCCGCGTGTTCAGCGCGCCCGGCGGCGGCACCCGCGTCGAGATCGACCTGCCCCGCGCCTCGCCGGAAGCCGGCGAGGCGTCGGGCGTGGCCCCCGCCCCCCGCGTGGAGGCGAGCGGCACCGAGACCCTGCTGCTCGTCGAGGACGAGGAGCACGTGCGCGTGCTCGCCCGCCGCATCCTCGAGGCCCAGGGCTACCGCGTGCTCGAGGCGAGCAACGGCCTCGACGCGCTGCGCATCGCCGGCGAGCACGAGGGCGGCATCGACCTGCTCGTGACCGACGTCGTGATGCCCCAGATGGGCGGCATCGACCTCGCCACCGAGCTGCGCCGCGAGCGACCCGATCTGCGCGTCCTGTACGTGTCGGGCTACCTGGCCGACGAGGCCATCCGCCTCGAGCAGGCCGAGTCCGGCGCCCTCCTGGTGCCCAAGCCCTTCACCCCGGCCGTGCTGGTCAGTGCCGTGCGCGAGGCCCTCGACGCTTAGCGCGGCTGGCGACGGCGCGGCCGGAGGCCGCGCCTAGCCTTCGCTCGGCTTCGCCTCGCTGCGCGCTCCGCCGCTATGCGGCTCCGCTTGCGGCGTCCTGGTGGACTTCGCTCGCCTTCGGCTCGCTGCGCGCTCCGCCGCTGCGCGGCTCCGCTTGCGGGGGTGCCGTCCAGGGACTCGTTGCTGGGCGGAGACGGCCTGATGGACTTCGCTCGCCTTCGGCTCGCTGCGCGCTCCGCCGCTGCGCGGCTCCGCTTGCGGGGGTGCCGTCCAGGGACTCGTTGCTGGGCGGAGACGGCCTGATGGACTTCGCTCGCCTTC
>JASJBO010000216.1 GCA_030066475.1 Myxococcota bacterium | reverse complement strand
CGGCAGCTGTTCCGGCAGAAATACGGCGACGCCGCCGAGAGCTGGGGGTTCTGGCGGGGGCAGCCGGAAGCCCTGAGAGCGACCGATGCCTTCGTCTACCGCCTCGAGCCGCGCTGACGGACTCGGACCGATCGGACGTGCGCTGAGGGGCTACGGCGAGGACCTCGCCAGCTGCTCGATCGTGATAGGAGGAGTGGCCTAGGACCCGTGCAGGATCACGCGCCCCGCATCGGCATCGAGCGTGATCTCGTCGCCGGTGCGGATGCGCCGCGTCGCGTGCGCGACGTTGATGACGGCGGGGAGTCCGTACTCCCGAGCGACGATGGCGGGATGGCTCAGGAGCCCGCCCGCCTCCAGCACGACGCCGCCGGCGACCAGGAACAGCGGGGTCCACGAAGGATCGGCGCTGGCGGTCACCAGGATCTCGCCGGCCGCGAGGCCGCGCGCCTCGCCGAGCCCGGAGACGACGCGCGCCCGGCCGCGCACCACTCCGGCCGACACCACCTGCCCGTCGATCGTCCGCGCGTGCGCGTCGATCGCCGGCGCGCGCCCGATCACCTCGAGCTGGTCGGAGCGCACGAGGTGCGGGACGTAGAGCCGGCGCAGGAGTCGCAGCCGTTCGCACTCGGCGCTCGCGCGTGCGCGTTGCGCCGCGCTGGGGCCCTGCGTGAAGACCCGCTCGAGGTCGTCGAGTGACAGATGGAAGATGCGATCGCCGAGATCGTGTCGGCGCGCGGCTTCGAGCAGCGCACGGCGGGCGAGCTCGACGAACAGGTAGCAGAGGCCCTGCGTGGCCTCGCGCGTCGGCGAATAACGCTGGTAGAACTCGAGCTCGCGCAGGATTCGTCGGCGACTCCAGCGCAGCCAACGATGCGCGCGCAGATCGCGCGCGAAGCGCGCCTCGGCGTCGGCGCGCAGCGCCGCCTGCCGGCGCAGCTGCTCGGTCGGATCGACGGGCGCCCGGGCGACGGCCTCCGCCAGGGCCGCGACCCGCTCGGGCTGCTCGCGCCAGCGCGGTGCCGACACCTGGTAGTCCGGATTGCCGCGGTGGCCGTAGCGCCCGAGGAACGCCTCGAGCGAGAGGTCGCCGGCCGACAGGCGCGCGAGGTCGAGGTTCGTCTCGGTGTTCCAGTTGCCGGGCAGACCGGTCGTCAGCCGGACCTCGGCAGCGTCCGCCTCGTCGCCGTAGAGCCGACGGAGCACCGCCTGCAGCACGACGTGGGTCGGCACGGTGATCGAATCGGTCATCTGATGGTTGACATGGAGCTCGACGAAGCGGTCGACCGCGCGCCGGAAGCGGAGGTAGAGCTGTGCCCCGTCCAGCTCGTCCCAGGCCTCGTCGCGGAGCGCGGCCGCCTCGCGCGTCACCGCAGGCGAGATCGTCTGCCGAAACACGAGATCGAAGCGGCGTCGCAGCCGAGAGAACCGGAAGGCTGCCCGAACGAAGCGGGGCAGCGCGGCGAACAGCCGCGCGGCCGATCGCCAGTACGGCCGCGCGATGCGAATCGGCAGCCGCTCTGGATCGATCGCCGCGCCGCCCTCCGGGAGCCCGTCGAGATCGAGCGCGAGCGGCAGATCGTCCACGGATCGGACGAGGCCGGTCAGCTCGAGGTATGCGCGGCCGGCGACCTCGGCGAACAGGCCGCCGGACGGCGCGAGGTCCGGATACCGGAGTCCCAGCCGCGCCATCGCGCGCTCGAAGCTGCCACCCGGCCCGGACAGCAGCTCGACGATCTCGAGATCGAGCGGCGCGGGCTGCGGGAACATGTCGAGGGTGCCGAAGTCCGACCACACCAGGAGCCGCTCGCCGGCGAGCGTGCGCAGGCGTTCGATCTCGTCGGACCGCGCCCGCTCGAGCGCCGCGCGGTCGTCGCCCGCGGTGATGGGCCGAGCCTGGAGGACCGCGACGCCCTCTTCCGACCAGGCCCACTCGAAGTCGACCGGGCACCCCAGCGCCTCTTCCGCGCGCAGCGCCTCGCGCGCCACCTCCCGGGCCCGCTCGATCGTGAACGCCTCGATCAGCTCGGCGTCGTCGTCGAGTGCAGCGACCCCGAGCGCCTGCCGCTCGAGCGCCACGCGCGTGGGACGCGCCGCGCCCGCCGCCAGTGCTCCGCCCAGTCCCTCCACCACCTCGACCACCAGCTGTTCGGGGTCCCCCGGAGCGCGCGTGAAGCAGACCCCGGCCCAGCGTGCCGCAACCATCCGCTGCACGAGCACGCCCATGCCGCCCTTCGCGATGCCCGCCGACCGGCGGTACGCCTGCGCCCGCTCACTCCCCTGGCTCTCGAGGCATGCGACCACGGCAGCGAGTACGGCGTCGGCACCGCGGGCGTCGAGCACGGTCGCGTGCTGACCCGCGAACGACGCCGTCTGGCTGTCCTCCTCCGCTGCCGACGAGCGCACGGCGACCGCCTCGTCACCCGCGCCGAGCGCCGCGTACGCGTCGCGAACCGCCGACGCCTCCTCGGGCGCGAGCTCGCACGGATGCCCCGCGGCGAAGGCGAGCGCGAATCCGGCCGGGACCGGAAGTCCCTGCTGGGACAGGATGGCGAGCTGGACCGCCTTGCCGCCGAAGCGCGAGACGTCGGGCGCGCGAAGCTCGCTGAACGACGCGACGCAACGCACGCTCCCGATCGTAGCGCGATGCGGATCGCGGAGGACGAGGGGCTCAGCGCCCCAGGTAGCGGGCCACGAGGGCCGGCCACAGGTCGCCCTCGGTGTGCTTCAGGACCGCGCGATTCAGCCGCTCGCGCAGCGCGCTGCCCGGCTTGAGCCCGAACGCATAGGCCTGGGAGCCGTGCTCGAAGGGCAGGAGCTCCATGCCCACCTCGGCCTCGGAGAGCGAGACGTAGCGCAGGATCACCTCGTCGTAGACGACCGCGTCGGCGCGTCCCTCCATCAACTCCTGCACGGCCTTCCGCGGGCTGGAGACGCGGATCGGCACGATCCCCCTCGCCAGGAGGTAGTCCTCGCTGGTGGAGCCCGAGACGCTCGCGACGCGGCGACCCGGCAGGTCGTCGGGACCGGAGATGCTGCGCCCGATCTGGTTCACGGTCAGGTTCGAGGCGATGGTCGCCGTGAAGGCGGAGATGAGCATCACGCCGGCGAGCATCCAGATGACCGCGACGATGCGCCCTCCGGCCGTTCGCGGCGCCTTGTCGCCGTAGCCGACGGTCGTCATCGTGACCGCCGCCCACCAGAGCGCTTCGCCCACGCTCTGCAGGCCCGAGCCGCCGAACTGCTCGCGGTTGCGGGTGCGCTCGAAGGCGAGGATCGCCAGGCTCGCCGCCACCACGCCCGCCAGCACCACCGCGGCCATGCGCGCGAACTCACCCGAGATCAGGCTCCACGGCGAGAACGCACCCCGGCCGCGCAGCGGCACGCCGATGGCCAGGCCCGAGAGGAAGTAGGCATGCGTGAAGTCGAAGAGGACCTCGCGGTCCGCGGTGGTGGTGAGCGCCGCCGCGACGACGTCGAGGGAGCCGTCCTGGAGCCCCTGGATCAGGCCCTCCAGCGGACGCTCCTCGATGCGGTAGGCGATGTCGAGGTCGTCGGCGAGGATCCGCCACAGCCCGATACTGAGGCCACGCCAGCTTCCGTCGGGCCCCTTCATCGCGAAGGGCGGCGACGCGTGGGTGCCGACGACCACCTCGCGCGTCTCCTCGGCCCGGGCGGAGCCAGGCGCGGCGGACACGACGGTCAGCGCGACGAGCGCAATCGAGGCGAACCTGGAAGTTCGGCCTAGGAGTCTGCGCGGCAGAAGCCCCCCGCAAGCGCCCGGAGGGCGCGCGCAGTGAGGCGCAGCCGAACGAAGTCCATCAGCTAGGGAGCGAAGCACGGCGGGAAGCTAGCAAGGCGCTGGAGGCTCCTCCCGGAGCAAGCGCCGCGCGTCGTCTGCCCCGGGCACGCCGTACACGAGCGTGCCGGGGTGGTAGGAGCTCCAGCCGAACCAGTAGGCGAGGAAGCCCGGCAGACGCGCGGCGCGGGCGCCGTCGGGTCCCTCCAGGCCCTCCTCGCCGAGGGTCCAGACGCGACCCGTGGCGTCCCGCAGGGTCTCCCCGTCGAGGTGCAGCGTCACGCCGTCCGTCCGGTAGGCGCGCACCGGCGCGCCCGCCAGGTAGCTCGCCGGGCCGCTGCGGACGCTCACGCCCTCCACGCGGATCTGCTCCCGCGGCGCGACCAGCACGACGGGGACGCCGTTCACCCGGTCGTTCACGACCCGCTCCGCGATCAGGGTGTCGAGCGGGTACGCCTTGGGGACGCCGTCCACCTCGATGCCGAACACGCGCGCCTTGCGCGGCAGCAGGCGGCTGCGCTCGCGCGCCGGGAACATGGTCTCGGGGGAGGCGAAGTAGCCGGCGTAGGCGGCGCCCGGCTGGTAGGGACGGTCGTGGCCGGTCTCGAGCGAGAGCACGCGCGTCCCGGGATGCCGGGCCTGCCAGTCGCGCCAGCGCGTCACCACCACCGAAAGCATCTCGAGCCGGACGTCGGTGGCGGCCAGTGGCCCGAGCACCGGACGGCCCGTGATCTGGTTCCAGAGCGTGCGCGTCTGGCGGTCGACCATGAGCTTGTTGCTGCGCATCAGGAAGCCCGAGGAGCCGAAGTCGTAGCGGGTGCCGTCGGAGGCGACGCCCCGGTAGGCAATGCCCGAGCCGCACAGCGTGCAGTACGCGATCGAGAAGTCGACGCCTCCGACGCGGTCGTTCACCATCTCGTGCCAGTCGAGGATGCGCAGCGGGTAGGCCCGCGCCTCGCCGTTCAGCGCGATGCCGAAGACGGGCTCGTCGGGGGTGAGGTAGCCCGCCTGGGTGGGCTCGACCGTGGGGGGACGGTCGAGGGCCGGGATGCCCTCGTAGGGGACGCCGCCCCACACCACCTCCTCGACGCGGATCCGGCTCGGCGCACCCTCGCGCAGCAATCCGGCGAAGCTCGGGTCGATGCGCCCCAGCAGCTCGCCCTTCCAGCCGAGGAACCCGGGCGGCGGCTGGAGCTCCGTACCCGCATACCAGCCCACCCAGGCCTGCCAGTCCTCGCCGAAGCGCTCGGGGTGGAGCGCGTGGAGCGCCTCCACGCTGGCGCCGCGGACGGCCGGAGCGGCGATGCCGATCTCGGCGGCGCGCATCAGCTCGATGAAGACCGCGGTGAAGCGCAGGTCGCGAGCGGCCACGATCCGCTCGATCGCCCGCCGCGCCGCCTCGCCGCTGGGTCCCGAGAGCGCCGCCAGCAGCTCGCCGGCTTCGGAGTCGGGTGCGGGGCTCGCGCTCCGCGGCACTTCCGCGCGGGGCCCGGCCGGGCCGGTCGCGGCCCCGTCGGTGCCCTGCGCCCCGCACTGGGTGCCGGCGACGAGCAGCAGTACGCAGGCCAGCGCGCGACCGGAGGCGTCTCGTTCCCGCATGACCGCTTCGATGCCTCCCGGGCCCGGCTGGTTGCGGGAGCCCGGGACGCGGCAGCGCCCTGCCCCGCCCTACCATGGGCCAGCGAACGCAACCCCTTCGACGCGGCGGGCATCGGAGATGGCGATGCAGGTCACACGCGCTCTCTCGATCGCCCTGGCGCTGGCGCTGGGCTGCGCCTCGACGATCGAGCCGCGCCCGGCGCCGTCCCCCACCGCGCCCTTCTCGCACGACGATCTCGACGCCGTGCAGCGACGTTTCGTGGACGAGCGCGGCCGGGTCGACTACGACGGGCTGGCCCGCGACCGCGGGGCGCTCGACCGCTACTACCGACGCCTTGCCGCGACCAGTCCGCGTAGCCACCCGGGCCGCTTTCCCGGCCGGGCGGACGAGCTCGCCTACTGGATCAACGCGTACAACGCCTCCGTCCTGGTGGCCGTGCTCGAGCACCATCCCATCGGGAGCGTGGGCGACGTGAAGCCACCCGTCGCCCTGCGCCCCTTCCTGTTCGGAAACGCGCGGCTGGCCGGCTTCTTCTACTTCCAGCGCGTGCGCCTGGGCGGAGAGCTCTTCAACCTCTACGACCTCGAGAACCGCGTGATCCGCGGCTATGGCGAGCCGCGCATCCACTTCGCCATCAACTGCGCCTCGCTCGGCTGCCCGGCGCTGCCGCAGCGCGCCTTCCACCCCCACACGCTCGACACCGACCTCGAGCGCGAGGCCCGCCGCTTCTTCGCCAGCCCGGAGAAGCTCCGCATCGACCATGCGGAGCGGGTCGTCTGGGTCTCGTCGATCCTGGACTGGTTCCGCGAGGACTTCGGCGACGATCTGCTCGACACCGTGCGCCGCTATGTCCCGGCCGAACGGGTCGCGGAGCTCGACCGGGCCGCGGACTACGAGCTGCGATTCCTGGCGTACGACTGGGGACTCAACGGCCGCTGAGGATCCACGCGACCCACGCGACCGCCGCTGCGCCGCCGAAAGATGCACAGCAGGCCGGCGCCCAGCAGCACGGCCGTCGAGGGCTCGGGCAGGGTCGAGTAGCGCAGGTCGTCGATCACGGTCCCGTCGATATTGGGGCCGGTGGTGAAGTGGATGTCGAGCACCGAGAGCGGGACGTCAGTCACGAATCCCAGGAACGACTGCACGGACTGTCCCTGTGCCTCCGAGAAGGCGACGTCCGGCACGGCGGCGTCGAGGACGGTGGAGAAGCCCGTCAGCGAGAAGTCCGCCTCGACGTCGAAGAAGAAGGCGCCGACCGAGCGCACGGGAGACTCGAAGTGGAGGCGGATGATGCCCTCGATCGAGCAGCAGTCGGAGGGGCCGAACACGTTGACCCCGCTCGATGGCTCGACCTGGGCCGGCGCGAGATCGCCGGAGTAGAGACCCCGCCCGCGGATCAGCTCGAAGCGCGGCCCGAGCGGGCCATCGGCGAACTCGTCGCCGACCAGCTCGCCGCTGGCGGCCTCGAAATCGAGCACGTGCTCGGGCGCCGCCAGGCGCTGCCAGCCCGGCAGGTCGTTCTCGAACACGAGCGTGGTGGCCGGGGCGGCCGAGGCTGTCGCGAGGAGCGACAGCGTGACGAGGAGAACGCGAGGCGTGCGCATGCGGCGGTCCTCCAGTCGGGTTCCAGCCGTGGAGGAAGTGGGTCGGCGCGTCCGGGACGTGGCAGCAAGGCGCAGCCGATCCATCTCGGGTCGGCGGGGCACTTCGCCCGGAAACGCAGCCGGAACTCCCGATCCTCCCGATCCCTGAGAAAGGAGTTGTTGCAGCGTCTCTCGGTGGCGTATCGTTGGCTGCGAGGTCTGCCATGGGCGTCTCTCGAAGCCCGCTCCTGGGCGCGTGCGTGGTCCTCTGTCTCGCGGCGCTGGCTCGCGCGGAGCCGCCCGGACTCTACGAGCTCGGTGAGCTCACCTCCCCGAGCCCCTACTTCTCCCATTTCTCCAGTCAGGCGCTCGGCGTGTCGGGCGATGGTCGGGTCGTGGTCGGCAGCGGCAAGCTCTGGCTGAACATCCCCGAGTCCCCGTGGGTCTTCGTCCAAGAGGCGTTTCGCTCCGAAGACGGCGTGATGACCAGCATGGCACCCCTCGTCACCGGTCACAATCGCAGCAGCGCGCGCGCCGCCAACTACGATGGCACGTGGATCACCGGGGTCGTCTACCGCTGGGGCTCACCACCCGACTGGCAGGGTGGCTTCCTCTGGGACTGGCTGGGCGCCACGTCGACGTGGCTCGGGGACCTCCCCGGCGGCTCGACGTGGTCGAACGGCTACGCGATCTCGGACGATGGCACGGTGGTCGCAGGACACAGCTCGGACGCAATCACCGACCGCGCGATTCGCTGGGAAGCCGGGCCGCCTGCGACGCTGACCCCGATCGGAAACGGATGGGAGTACAGCTACGCATACGGCGTTTCGGGCGACGGGACGAAGACCGTCGGCTTCCAGCAGGAACCGCTTCCCAGTCCACACGGAGTCGCGAGGTGCTGGGACGGATGGGTGATGATCGACCTGCCGAGTCCGCCCGGCGACTTCGGAACCCGGGCCCGGGGGATCTCTCCGGACGGCTCGACGATCGTCGGGCGCTCGCGCCAGAGCTCGGGGGACGTCGCGACCAGGTGGGACGGCTGCAGCGCAACGGCCAACGCCGAGCTGCTGGGGACCGCGCCCGGGCACCTGACGTCCGAGGCCAACGATGCCAGCGTGGACGGCGGCGTGATCGTGGGCTGGAGCCGCGTGGACATCAACCACTTCCGGGAAGCCATGATCTGGGATGCGGAGCACGGCATGCAGCTGCTCCACGACGTGCTCACCGACGACTACGGCTTCGATCTCACCGGCTGGACGCTCCGCGAGGCCGAGGGCATCTCGGACGATGGCAAGGTCATCGTCGGCACCGGAGTCAACCCGGACTCGCTCGAGCGGGGCTTTCGGGTGGTGCTCGGGGGCGCGGCGGCGCCGGCGTGCAGCAACGGCGCCGACGACGACGGCGACGGCGCCATCGACTATCCCAGCGACCCGAGCTGCCAGAGCGTGCTGGGCGACAGCGAATCGCAGTGCAGCGACGGCATCGACAACGACGGCGACGGTCGCGTCGACTTCGATCCCGTGACCCACGCAGACGCGCCGACCTACGCCGCCGGCACCGGAGACCCGGGATGTGCCAGTGCCGCGGGGGCGACCGAGAGCCCCCGGTGCCAGGACGGTGTCGACAACGACGGCCAGACCGGTACCGACTTCGACGGCGGCGCGTCCGTCCTGGGTAGCGGCAGCAGGGACCCCGCCGGGCGCGACCCGCAGTGCCTCGAGCCCTGGCGCAACACCGAGCGCCCGGGCTGCGGCCTCGGCCTCGAGCTGGCCGTCGTCGTGGCGGCGTTGCTCCGGGCTCGCGGCAGGCGGCGATGGAGCGGCACCACACCCGGTGTCGACCGGCGACCGCAGGCCGCCGACGCCTGAGCGCCCCGCTCTGGCCGCGCACGGAACGGGGCCTCTCCGGCGCGGCTCTGTGAGCCGCAGGAGCAAGGGCCGACCCCCATGCGGGAGCCGGCCCTCCATCGCGAGCCCGCCATGCCGGAAGATCAGCGGCCGATCTTCCCACCGCCCTGGAAATGGGGGTCGAATCGACGCATCCGGTGACGGGCGAACTCACGGCGACGAGGCCGAATGCCTCGCATTGACGAAGCGGGGGAGAACAGGTGTCGGAGAACGCCGTCCGACCGGGTTTCTTCAGCCGTCCCGCCGGTTGCGCGAGAGCTCGTCGACGAGGGCGTCCAGGTCGGTGTCGGCCTCGTCGATCACGATCCTGCCCCCGGGCTCCGGCGACTCGGCAGCCGGCGTGGCGGGCTCGGCTGCGCGCGGTGGAGTCGGGGCCTGCGCCGGGAGAGGCTCGTCGCGGACGGGCGGAAGCCCAGCCGGCGCTTCGGGTGTCGGCGGTGCGCTCTCGGCCTGCGCCGGGGCGACCCAGCTCGGCTTCTCCGCCATCCAGCGCGCGTAGCGGTCGAAGGACCACATGCCGTCGTCGCGGCCCGTCTGGATCGCCGATGCGAGCTTCGCGAACTCGCCCTTGCGCACGAGCGCCTTGACCTGCGCGCTCGCGATCAGGAGCTCGCAGTGCGGCACGCGCAGGTCGTGGGCCGTCAGGTACTCGAGACGCTGGCTCAGGACCCCGACGAGGCAGTCGGCGAGCTGCGCGCGGATGCTCGCCTGGCTCTCGGGTGGGAAGGACATCTCGATACGGGCGAGCGCCTCGGCGGCGGTCGCCGAGTGCATCGTGGTGAGCACGAGATGTCCCGTCTCGGCGGCGTTCAGGGTGAGGCGCATGGTCTCGGGCGTGCGCATCTCGCCGATCACGAGCACGTCGGGGTCCTCTCGCATGGCGTCGACGATGGCCTGCTCGAAGCTCGGCGTGTGGGTCTCCACCTCGCGCTGGCGGATGAAGCTGCGCCGGTTCTCGAGGAAGTACTCGATCGGGTCCTCGATCGTCAGGATGTGCCGCCGGTCGGCGGCGTTGATCTCCTCGACCAGGGCCGCCAGGGTCGTCGACTTCCCGCTGCCCGTGGCGCCGGACACGATCACGAGCCCCCGCGGCACGGCGACCAGCGCGCCGATCTCGGGGTGCAGGTTGCAGTCCCTCAGGTTGTTGCGGAACGACGAGAGCAGCCGGACCGCGAGACCGACGCCGCGCAGGGTCTGGAAGACGTTGATCCGGCAGCGCACGCCCGAGAGGGTCCGCGACAGGTCGGCGGAGCGACGCGTGCGGAACGCTGACCAGCGCTCGTGCCCGAGCACCGCGCGCGCCAGCTCGAGCGTGGCGCCGGCCGGGAGCGCCGTGCCCACCGGGCGCAGGTCGCCGCGGACGCGCAGCGTCGCGGGGCTCTCCGGCTCGAGGTGGATGTCGCTGGCGCCGAGCTCTCGCGCGTGGTGGATGAGACGCTCGAGGCCGTTCAAGCCGGGCTCGGTCGTCGCAGGACACGACGTCGGGTGGTCATGCGTCCCCGCATGTTCGTGCAACACGCTCCGGCGCCCGGCGGACCGCGCGGGCCCGGAGAAGCAGCAGGGTAGCAGCCGGGCGGGGGGAGCAGAGCCCGAGGCGTGGAGCCGGCGCGGCAGAAGCCCCTCGCAAGCGCCCGCAGGGCGCGCGCAGTGAGGCGAAGCCGAACGTAGTCCAACAGCTGGCGCGCGCAGTGAGGCGAAGCCGAACGTAGTCCAACAGCTGGCGCGCGCAGTGAGGCGAAGCCGAACGTAGTCCAACAGCTGGCGCGCGCAGTGAGGCGAAGCCGAACGTAGTCCA